>DHLY01000165.1:0-8087 GCA_002405525.1 Proteobacteria bacterium UBA4656 | reverse complement strand
CCGCATGCTCGACATGGGCTTCCTGCCGCAGCTGAAGAAGATCCTTGCCGTGCTGCCCAAGCAGCGCCGCCAGACCTTGCTGTTCTCGGCCACCTTCGCCGACCCGATCAAGGACCTCGCGCGGCAGTTCATGCGCGAGCCGGTCGAGGTGCAGGTCGCGCGCCGCAACAGCGCGGCGACCGCGATCGAGCACCGCGTGCATCCGGTCGATGCCGCGCGCAAGAAAGACCTGCTGCTGCACCTGCTGGCCGCCGACAGCCGCCGCCAGACGCTGGTCTTTTCGCGCACCAAGCACGGCGCTGACAAGCTGGTGAAGCACCTCGTGCAGTTCGGCGTGCGTGCGGCCGCCATCCACGGCAACAAGAGCCAGGGCGCGCGCACCCGCGCGCTGGGTGACTTCAAGAACGGCGCGATCACCGTGCTGGTGGCCACCGACATCGCCGCGCGCGGCATCGACATCGACCAGTTGCCGCTGGTGATCAACCACGACCTGCCGATGGTCGCGGAAGACTACGTACACCGCATCGGCCGCACCGGCCGCAACGGCGCCGACGGTCACGCCGTGTCGCTGGTCAGCCACGACGAGACCGGCCTGCTGCGCGACATCCAGCGCCTGCTCGGGCGCGAAATCGCGCAGGAAACCGTGCCGGGCTATGAACCATCGAGCCCGCTGGCGCTCACCGGCGCCGCCGGCAATGCGCGCCCGGTGCAGAAGCCGCCGCAGCGCGGTGCGCGTCCGCAGGGACAGGGGCGGGCCGCGCACGGTAAGCCGGCCCATGGCGGCGCGTCACATGTCCATGGCAAGTCGACCCATGGCGCGGGCAAGCCTGCTCACGGCAAGGGCAAGCCCGGTGCCTCGCGCGGCGCCCACGGCGGCGGTCGCCCGCGGCTGACCGATGACGGCCGACCGGGCCGCCGCGAGCCCCAGCACCCTGGCGGGCCGAAGCCGATGACCTGGGGCCGCTGAGGCCCCGGAGCAGCAAGCGGCCCTGCGGAAGATGCTTGCGCAGGGCCATCGGCGATGAAGCGCCTCGCACAAGGCTGGCGGAAGCATTTGCCTGGGTCGCGGGGACCCGGCTGCGCCGGCGGCCGGCGTTTGCGGGCCGCTCAGGCGGCCAAGTAGAACGTGGCGAAGCGTCGCGCCAGTTCCTCCGGATCGGCAGCCTCCGCCAGTGCGCCGACCGCGGCCAGCAGGTCGGCGCCGGCGGCGACCAGCGGTGGCGCCTTGTCCGGCGTGATGCCGCCGATCGCCACCCGCGGCAGGCCGAATCGCGCCGCCTCGCGCAGCAGCGCGGGCGTCGCGCGGCGCGTGAGGGGCTTGGTCGCGGTGGGGAAGAAGGCGCCGAAGGCCAGATAGTCGGCGCCTTGCGCGGCCAGCGCCTGCGCGCGCGCGAGGTCGTCGTAGCAGGACACGCCGACGATCGCGCCGGGTCCCAGCGCGCCCCGCGCGTGCGCGATCGATCCGTCGTCCTCGCCGAGATGCACGCCGGCCGCACCCACCGCAGCGGCCAGTGCCACGTCGTCGTTGACCAGCAAGGCGACGCCGCGAGCGGCGCAGACGGCGCACAGCATCGCCGCCTGCTCGCGGCGTCGCGACGTGTCGGCCGACTTGTCGCGGTACTGCACCAGCACCGCGCCGCCGCGCAGCACCGCTTCCGCGCGCCGGCGCAGGGCATTGGTGTCGGTCGTTTCGGCGGTGATCCAGTACAGGCCGCGGCGCGGCATCGCGGGGCGGTCGGTCATCGTTTGGCCGCTCGGTCCGGGCCTGCCAGAATACCCTCGACGCTCTTGCCTCGAGAACTTCCATGAGCACTGCAAGCACGGGCCCCGACGGGCGCCCCTGGAGAATCTTCATGTGCGTGGTCTGCGGGTTCCTCTACAAGGAATCCGAGGGCTGGCCCAACGACGGCATCGCGCCCGGCACCCGCTGGGAGGACATCCCGGATACTTGGACCTGCCCGGACTGCGGCGTGTCGAAGTCCGACTTCGAAATGGTCGAGGCCTGAGAGGCTGGGAAGAAACAGCCTCTCAGGCAGACTCAAGCATGGCTCGCGCGCGGGTCATTCACGCAAGTGCATGATTCGCACGCTCTGAGGCCCGGGTTGCGCGCGATCGCGGCGTGCGGTCGCCGCCGAAGCGCTTCCGAGCTCAGGCGGGCCAGTCACCGCTGCCGCAGCGAGCCTCGACGTCAGCCCTCGACCTCGGCCTGTGCCGGGTCGTTCAGCGCCAGCGAACGTAGCATCACGCCGGCCTGCGTGCGGTTGCGCACCCCGAGGCGCTCGAAGATCGACGTCAGGTGCGCCTTGACCGTGCGCTCCTGCACGCCCAAGGCGTCGGCGATCTGCTTGTTGAGCCGGCCCTCGGCGACCAGGGCCAGGACGCGGAACTGCTGCGGCGTCAGGCTCGCCAGCCGCACGGCTAGTTCGCGGTCGCCCGGCGGACCGTGGGCGGGCAGACGGTCGGCGCGCGCCGGCGGCACATAGGTACGACAGTCGAGCACGCAGGCGATGGCGCGCTTGAGTTCCTCGAGATCGGCGCTCTTGGAAATGAAGCCCGCCGCGCCGTGGTCGATGGCGCGGCGGATGGTGCCCGGGTCGTCGTGGGCCGAGACCATCGCCACCGCCACCGCCGGGAATTCCGCGCGCACCGCGGCGAGTCCCACCAGCCCGTGGCTGCCGGGCATGTGCAGGTCGAGCAGCAGCAGGTCGGTGTCCGGTTGCGCGGCAAGGTCGGCGCGCGCGGCATCGAGGTCGGCCGCTTCGGCCAGCGTTGCGCCCGGCACGATCTCGCGCACCGCCTGCACCAGCGCGCGGCGGAACAGCGGGTGGTCGTCGGCGATCACGATCCGGGTCACCTGTGCATCGTAACGCCCGGCGGTTGTCGCCGAAGCGGGTTCCACGACGGCAGGCGATCGGACGGACGTCCACTGGCGCCGGGGCGCGACGCCAGCCAGCATGGTCGAAGAACCGGAGCCCGTCCCGAAACCCATGCGCGCCCTGCTGGCCTGTTTTTCGCTAGTGTTTCTGGGCGGCTGCGCCCTCCGCGCCGACCTGCGACCCATGGCCGACGAATTCGACCGCGAGATCCGCGTTACCACGCACCAGGGCGCCGACGACCTGCTCACCGCGGGGCTCGGCCTCGAGGGCTTGCGCGGCGCCGCGCCGCCGTTCGCCGACCCGATCGCGCCGACGGCGGCGGAACTGCGGCGGCGCGCGATCTGGACCAACTGGCGCGGCATCGTCGACCTGCGGCCCGAGGGCGGATTCGGCCGCGTGTACGGCAGCGCCGCGCGCGTCGAGGGCCGCGAGTTCTCCACCTTCGCCACCCCGCCCGACGGACTCGCGCGCCACCGGATGCTCGCGCAGGTGCCCGACACCTTCGACCGCAAGGCGCGCTGCCTCGTGGTCGCGCCCGTGTCCGGCTCGCGCGGCGTCTACGGCACGATCGGCTTCATCGGCTCGTGGGCGCTGCCGCGCGGCTGCGCCATCGTCTACACCGACAAGGGTCTCGGCACCGACCTGTTCGACGCCGACAGCGGCACCGGCGTGCGGCTCGACGGCACGCGCGGCGCCGAGGGCGACCTGGTCTTCGTGCCGCCCGGCCGCCGGCCCGACGAAGCTCACCGCATCGCCTTCGCGCATGCGCATTCGCAGGCCAATCCGGAAGCCGACTGGGGCCGCCACGTGCTGCAGGCCATGCGCTTCGGCCTGCGCGCGCTGGACGAGGCCTTCCCAAACCTCGCCCCGTTCACCCCGGACAACACGCGCATCATCGCCGCCGGCCTGTCGAACGGCGGCGGCGCGGTGCTGCGCGCGGCGGAAATCGAGGGCGCGCAGGCCGTCGACGCCGTGGTCGCCGCCGCGCCCAACCTCACGCTGCCCGGTGGCCGCCACCTGTTCGACTACGCGCTGGACGCGGCCCTCTACCAGCCCTGTCTGTTCGCCGACCCGGACTTCGGCGGCGCACCCGGCGTGCTGCCGCCCGACGCGCAGCGCGCTGCCGCGCTCGCGCGCTGCGCCAGCCTGCACGCCGCCGGCCTGCTCGATGCCGACCATCCCGTCGCCCAGGCCCGCGAGGCGCGCCATCGCCTGCGCGCCACCGGTTGGGAGGACGCTCCCCTGGCGCTGGCCGCCTTCCACAGCGGACTCGACCTGTGGCGTTCGCTGATCGCGACCTACAGCCAGGCGTATGCGCGCGCATCGTTCGCCGAACCGGTCTGCGGCTTCCGCCTCCACCTGCTGGACGCCGCCGGCGCGCCGCGCGCGGCCACTGCGGCCGAGCGCGCGTCCTGGTGGGCCGACGGCAACGGCATCGCGCCGGGGCTTGGCATCGCCGTGCGCAGCATGCTCGACGGCGCCGGCGATCCCGTTTTCGCTTCGCTCGACTGTGTGCGCCGTCTGCGCGCCCAGACCGCCGACGGTGGCGCCGGGGCGGCGCTGGACGCCAGCATCGCCGCGACGCTTGCGACGGGACAGCCGCTCGCCCCTCGCGTACTGGTGCTGCACGGCGCCGATGATGGCCTCGTGCCCGCCGCCTTCGCCGGCCGCGCCTGGGTGCGCGGGGTCGAAGCCGCCGCCTACGACGGCGAACTGCGCTACTGGGAAATCCCCCGCGTGCAGCACTTCGACGCCTTCCTCGGCCTGCCGGCCTTCGCCGGCCGCATGCTGCCCCTCATGCCCTACGCCCACGAGGCGCTGGACCTGGCCTGGGCGGCGGTGACCGGCCGTCAGCCGCTGCCGACCGGGCCCCTCGGCGGCCTGTCGCCCGGGCTGGCCGTGTCTGGCGTGAGCGAGCAACCAGGGCGCTGAACGGCGCCCGCGTGACCGGGGCGTGGCCCCTGGTCGTCACGCCCGCTCTCCGGCCTTGCGACGTATTTCCGTCGCACTGTCGGTACATCATCACGCGAGTGTCAACCGGCCGTCGGCTGGCTCGTTGCAGCACAGCATGATTCGCGATGTCGATCACGCTTTGGACACCGAACCGCGTTCCGCACGGGAGTTTCCGCCACTCCCGCACACCATCTCCGTCGAACGGCCGGCGCCGCTGGCCGGGAGGCATCGGATTTGCAACCGGAGCCTGGCCGGGGTCCGTTCCAATGATGCCGGGACAGTTGTTCTTGGGGTGCGCTCAGGGGGGGGCGCCGGGCCGTGAGTCCGGGTCGGCCACGCCGCCGGGCGCTTGAATCGCCCCCGCCAGCGCGCGGGGACCATCGCAGACGGAGTTGAAGCATGAGCATTCGCACGCCGCGCACGCGGAACGGTACCGGGAACACGCCCCCGGATGCCTGGACCAGTCCCTGGGCGCCCCTGCTGGCGCTGTTGCTGTTCATTCTCGGGTCCGCGAGCGCGGAGGCGCAAAGCTGGATTACCAGCCCGCAGGCGAACGGCACCGTGCTGGAAGACGGCACGATCGTGCTCTCGCCCGACCTTGTCGTGTCCGGTACTGCCGGCACCCCGCCGGTGCTGGCCGTGACGTCCGGCAGCCAGACCGTCATCCCCAACGCGAACATCGTCCTTGGCGCCTGGTCCGAGGGTCCGCCGGGAATTTTCACCCGCACCACCACCATCTCGCCCGCCGCCAACCGCAACACGCGGCGCGACAACAGCAACGCGGACGTGGTGGTCACCTTCAATCTGGTCGGCGCCGCAGATCCCGTGCGCCTGTCGAGCATCCTGGTGCCGGAGGTCAACGATGCGCCGGAGGCTGTGGACGACACGGTGCCGAATGTGCTGGAAGATGCGCCCACGTTCACGGTTCCGGTCGCGGATTTGACCGCGGATGACAACGCTGGGCCGTTTGAGTCGGGCTACCAGACCTTCAGCCTTACTGCCGTCGGTGGTGCCGTTGGCGGCAGCGTGGCACTCAACGGAGCCAACATAGAGTTCACGCCGAGCGCCGACTTCAATGGCGCAGCGCAGTTCACCTACACCATCACCGACAACGGCCAGACGAACGGCGTGCTGGATCCGCTCGGCGATACGGGCGCGGTGACTTTCACCATTACTGCGGTGAACGACGAGCCGGTGTTCAACAACCTGGCGAACCAGACGGTGGCCGAGGACTCGGGCGCGGCGTCGGTGGCGGGCTTCTATGCGGGTGAGTCTGCGGGTCCGGCCGACGAGAGCGGGCAGGTGCTGACGCTGTCGGTGAGCAACGACAACGCGGGTCTGTTCAGCGCGGCGCCGGCGATCAACCAGGGCACGGGCGAGCTGACGTTCACGCCTGCGGGCAACGCGTCGGGCTCGGCGACGGTGACGGTGACGCTGAGCGACAACGGCGGCACGGCGAACGGCGGCGACGACAGCTACACCGACACGTTCACGATCACGGTGACGGCGGTGAACGACGCGCCGATCGCGGTGGATGACGCGGCGACGGTGCTGGAAGATGCGCTGGCGACGACGATCAATGCGGCGGCGAACGACACCGACGTGGAGAACGATACGCTGACGGTGACGGCGGCGACGGACCCGGCGAACGGCACGACGTCGGTGGTGGCGGGCGTGCTGACGTACACGCCGGACGCGAACTTCAACGGCACGGACACGTTCGACTACACGGTGAGCGACGGCAACGGCGGCACGGACACCGGCACGGTGACGGTGACGGTGACGGCGGTGAACGACGAGCCGGTGGCCGTGGACGACGCGCTGTCCTCGATCGGCGAGGACTCGGGCGACCGCATCATTTTGGCGTCCAGCCTGGTGTCCAACGATTCGCGCGGCGGTGGGGCTGACGAAGCCGGCCAGACGCTGACGGTGACCGCGGTCGGCAACCCGGTTGGCGGCACCGTGAGCCTGTCAGGAGGCAATATCACCTTCGCGCCGACCCTGGACTTCAACGGCGCGGCTAGCTTCGAGTACACCGTCAGCGACAACGGGACCACGAACGGGGTCGCGGATCCGCAGACCGACGTCGGCCTGGTGACGTTCACCATTACTCCGGTCAACGACCCCCCGACCTTCACCGTCTTTCCGTCGAACATCGCCTCGGTACTCGAGGACTCGACCACTGGCCCGCTGGCCATCACGGTGACCGACGTCGAGGGTGACCCGGTCAACATCGTGGCGACCACCGGCAATCAGTCGTTGTTCCCGAACGCCAACGTGCAGGTCACGCCGCAGGGCCTCAGCGTGACCTACGCGCGCACGATCAGCTTCACCACGGCGGCCGACCAGAACAGCGACATCGTCAACCCGGACTTCACGGAGTTCAACGTGACCGTGGTCGATTCGCAGGGGGGCCAGACCACGCAGACCTTCCGCGTGGACTTTGTCACCCGGGTCAATGACGCCCCGATCTTCACCGGCGGCGCAGCGCAAACCGTGGCCGAGGACGCCGGCGCGCAGTCGGTGCCGAACTGGGCGACGGCCTTCCAGCCGGGTCCGAACACCGCGACCGACGAGAACAGCCAGACCCTGGTCCAGTACACCGTGACCCAGATCGCCGGCACGCTGGCGTTCACCACCGCGCCCGGGGTGGCGAACAACGGCACCCTGACCTACCGCTCCGCGCCGAACGCCAACGGCACCGCCACCTTCGAGGTGCGCGCGATCGACAGCGGCAACGGCACCGCGCCGAACGTCAACACTTCCGCGCCGCGCACCCTGGTGATCAATGTCACCGCGGTGAACGACGCGCCGGTGGCCAGCAACGGCTCGGCGACGACCAACGAGGACACTGCGGCGGCGGCGACGGTGGTGGCCGCGGACGTGGACGTGGGTGACACGTTGACCTACCAGATCGTCAGCGGTCCGACCAACGGCACGCTGTCGGGCACGGCGCCGAACTACACCTACACCCCGAACGCGAACTACTTCGGTACCGACTCGTTCACCTTCACGGCGACCGATTCGGCGATGGCGGTGTCGAACGTGGCGACCTTCAGCCTGACGATCACCGCGGTGAACGACGCGCCGGTGGGCGTGGCCGACACGGCGACCACCGCCGAGGACGCCGCGATCTCGGTCAACGTGCTGGCCAACGACACCGACGTCGACAACACGCCTGCGCAGTTGTCGGTGGCCTCGTTCACCCAGCCGGCGAACGGCACGGTGGCGGCCGACGGCGCGCTGCTGCGCTACACG
>DHLY01000022.1:62359-77100 GCA_002405525.1 Proteobacteria bacterium UBA4656 | reverse complement strand
ATGCCGAGCCGGCGCGGCGCGCCGCTCAACTGCGCCAGCATCAGGCCGGCGTCGATGCCGGCGCCGGCCACGTGGCTGAGGGTCGAGCCCGGCTGGATCGGGTCGGGCGCGAACAGGCGCACGAAGTTGTCCGGGGCCGGCAGGTCGCGGTTGACGTTGTCGATCGAGGCGACGCTGGCCGAATCGTCCCAACGCAGTTGGGTGAACGACTTCAGCGCCGCCTCGCGCTGCGCGTTCGTCAGCTCGGTGAAGCGCGCAACCGCACCCGTGCCGGCATCCACCGAAACCGCGTTGGCGGCGTAGATGTCGTCATAGCCGAACAGCTCGGCGCCGACCGGCTCGCCGCTGCGGCCGCCGAGGTTGACCAGCGACAGGAAGCCCAGGCCGTGGGTGATCTCGTGCATCGCGACACTGAGGAAGTCGGGTCCGGTCGACGGGGACTGGCCGGTGAACCCGTACCACCAGTTGCGGCCGCCGAATATCCCGGTTTCGCCGATGCGGTTGTTGAAGGTGATCCTGATCTCGTAGTCGCCGGCGCAGGGGCCGCCGGTGATGCCGCAGGTCGGCGTGCCGGCCAGCTTGGTCGTCGGCGTGCCGGCGTACCAGGTCTGCGGGCGTGGGAGAACGGGCACGTAGTCCTCGAGGTCGACGACCAGAGCATTGTTGGTGCGCGCCTGGGCCTGCGCGCGCACGAAGATGTCGCGCGGCCCGGCAAAGGCCAGCGTGGCGCCGGTCGCGGAGCAGCGATTGCTGTCGGGGCCGGGGGTGAGCGGATCGTCGCAGGCGTCGGTCCAGCAGGCCTTGACCTTGATCGGCACCGGGCTGCGCAGTTCATTCGACAGCAGGCGCGCCGCCTCCAGCACCGCATTGCGGCGCTGCTGCCCGACCGTGGTGCCGGTGTTGCCACCGGCGGCGGTCCGCGGCGCGGGATCGTTCCACTCGCTGACGCTGCACGCGAGGCTGCCGTCGGCGGTCGCATCGTCGAACACCACCTGGATCGGGAGCGGACCCGGCTCCGCCGTCGACGGCGTGACCCGGATGCTGGCGGCGCTGGACGCGGCGTCGAAGTTCAGCACCACAATGTACCAGCGCCCTGCGCGCACCGGCTGCGCGTTGTAGCGGCCGATCGCGATCCGCTCGGTCGACTCGGAACTGATCGAGCGGTACTGCGCCCCCTCGAGCAGGTAGGTGGCCGAAGGGCTCGCACCCGGTTCGGTGCCCGGGAACGGGCTGCCATAGCGCACCAGCAGGTCGAGGTCGGTGTTGCCGCTGACCTCGAACTGCAGCTGCGCGGCGTCGGCCGGCGCGTCGAAATAGAACGAGTCCGTGAACGCGTTGCCGGCGAGACTGAAACTGCGCGACTGGCCGGCCACCAGTGGGGTGTCCGGCGCGGCCTGCGCGAGCGCGGCGGCGGCGAGCAGCGGAAGGGCGACGAGACGGCGCACGGTCAGCGCTCCTGCACGCCGCGACGGGCAGCCGCTTCGCGCCAGGCCCGGTAGGCGGGATTCTCGTCGGCGCTGCAGCGGATTTCCATGCGGCCGTGCGTATCGAGACTGGCGGTCAGCACGTTGACGGTCGGCGCCGGCATCCGCGGCTGGTCCTTGATCCTCGCCTTGGCCACGCCAGGCGGATCGGCGAGCGGCCGGGACACCGGCTCCACGGCGGCAGCGGCAGCGGCGAAGCCGAGCGCCAGGGAGAGGACAGCCACGCGGGCCTGGATGATCACGAAAGACTCCTTGGAACGGCAGGATCGGGGAACGGGTAACTCACGCTCCCACAGGGTCGCACAGCTGCGCGCATGCCGAAAGTCAAGGGCGGGGCTGGCGCCATCCGTGGGCCAGGACAGACACCTTGCCGCGGCCCGGGCGGGTCGCTTCCCGCAGCGCGCCGTGCACATAGTCCGCGGCCTCGGCCACCGCCCGCGGAAGCGGGGCGCCTTGCGCGAGGCGTGCCGCCACCGCGGCCGAAAGCGTGCAGCCCGTGCCGTGACCGTCGACGCGCAAGCGTCGGTGCCGGATCTCCAGGCGGTTGCCCTCGCGGTCCAGAAAGAGGTCGCGCACCACCGACCCCGGCGCATGCCCGCCCTTCAGCAGCACGGCCTGGCAGCCGAGCGCCAGCAGGTCCGCGGCCGCCGCCTGCAGGGCATCGTGCCCGGCGATCCTTCGTCCCAGCAGCAGTTCCGCCTCCGGCAGGTTGGGGGTCAGCAGGGTGGCGCGCGGCACCAGCAGGCGGCGCATCGCCCCGATGGCCTGCGGACGCAGCAGGGTGGCGCCGCTGGATGCGACCATCACCGGGTCCAGCACCACCGGCGGATCGGGATGGCGCACCAGCGCCGAGGCCACGGCCATCACCAGACGCGGCGTGCCCAGCATGCCGATCTTCAGCGCGCGGATGTCGAAGTCGTCGAAAACCGCCTCGACTTGGGCGTGGACCACGCGCACCGGAACCGGGTGGACCGCGCTGACGGCGCGCGTGTTCTGCGCGGTCACTGCGGTCAGCACCGAAAGACCATGGATGCCGTGGGCTGCGAAGGTCTTCAGATCGGCCTGAATGCCGGCTCCGCCGCCGGAGTCGGACCCCGCGATGGTGAGGACGGACGGGGGGAGGCGGCGTCGGTCAGGCATCTGTTGTTTCCGTGCAACAATCGGTCTGCAGTGTAGCGGCGGCAGCGCGCCGGTCGCCAATGCCACAAGCTGCACCGGGCGCGTTGACTTGCTGTTGCGTTTTTGCGAACCTGTGGTGGCTCGGCAACACGGGGTTGCCGTTCGCGATGGATCGGGGATCGCGCGAAGCCATGTCACATCGACATACCGGCATCCGGCTGTGGGCGCTGTGCGCACTGGGCGCGAGCGGTGCAGCGCATGCGGACTCCAGTTCGCTCGGCGTCTGGGAACACTACGCCTTGCGCGGCATCACGCCCGACTTCGCGTGGGCGGAGCGTCCGGCGGCCGACGCCGTCGAACCCACCTTGCTCGACCTTGCAGCGGACCGCACGGGCCTGACGCCGCGGATGAGTCTGGACTTCTCCATCGGCACGCCGCTCAGTGTGTCGATTGCACGCGCGCTTGCCGGCGACACGCCGCTGTTCGAGGGCGCCGCGCTGCCGGCGCAGCGCGTGACCGGCGTGGGGGTCGGGCTCGAGCGCACGCTGGTTTCGCCGGCCTTGACGCGCAATCTGTCGGACGGTGTGGATCTGACCGTCGGCGCGGTGTTCGTGCAGCAGTCCTTCGCCACCTGGGGTCTGGGCGCGGGGCTTCGCACGTACAACGAAGCGGTGGCGGGGGCGCCCGCGTCCTTCCTCGGCACCTCCTACGGTTCAGGCGTCCGCCTCGGTCTGGAGCAGGCGCTCGGCGACGGCGTCGCGGTTCGCACCGGCTTCCAGTCGCGCATCGACATGTCGGAACTGCAGAACTACCGTGGCCTGTACGCGCGGCCCGGCGACTTCGACCTGCCGGCAGTGGTCAGCGGTGACCTGTCGTGGCAGGCCGGCCCGGCGCATCGGCTGTCGGCCGGCGTGTCGCGGGTCATGTACAGCGAGGTGGCGCCCTTCACCAGCGCCGCCCTGCCGATCCGGTTCCTGAGCCTGCTGGGCAACGCGTCGGCGCCGGCCTTCGCCTGGCGCGACCTCACCGTGTACCGGGTCGGCTGGGAGTGGTCGCCGACCCAAACGTCCACCATCGGCTTCCACTACACCACGCAGCAGCAGCCCGAGCCGACCTCGCGCGCGCTGCGCGACGCGCTGGCCGGCGAGTTCACCGACGACAACTTCGGCGCCGTGCTGACGCAGCGCCTCGGCGCGTTCGGCTCGCTGCGTTTCGCGGCGAGTTACGCGCCGGTGCAGTACTTCCTCGGCAATGCTTCCTACGCCAACCGCGATGCCCGTGGCGACCAGCTCGAGGTCGAGGCGGTGTGGGCGATGCCGTTCTGATCTGCAGCACTCCAGGGCTTCAGGGCATTCTGCGGGGCTCCATCGGAGCCCCGATTTTTTTCCGGCGGACGCGAAGCCGCACCCCACGCACTGGGGTCGCAAGTCGCAGCGTCACAGCGATTCGGACGCGAAGTCCGCCAGCCGCGAGCGTTCGCCGCGGCGCAGGGTGATGTGCGCCGAGTGCTGCCACGCCTTGAATCGGTCCACCGCATAGGTCAGCCCGGAGGTGGTTTCGGTGAGGTAGGGCGTGTCGATCTGTTCGACGTTGCCCAGGCACACCATCTTGGTACCGGGTCCGGCACGGGTCAGCAGGGTCTTCATCTGCTTCGGAGTCAGGTTCTGCGCCTCGTCGATGATCACGTAGCGCGACAGGAAGGTGCGGCCGCGCATGAAGTTCAGCGAGCGGATCTTGATCCGCGAGGCCAGCAGGTCGTTGGTCGCCGCGCGGCCCCAGGAGCCGCCCTCCTGCGGGTCGGCGAGCACCTCGAGGTTGTCGGTCAGCGCGCCCATCCAAGGCGTCATCTTCTCCTCCTCGGTGCCGGGCAGGAAACCGATGTCCTCGCCGACCGACACCGTGGCGCGGGTCATGATGATCTCGCGGTAGCGCTGCTGGTCCATCACCTGCGCCAGTCCCGCCGCCAGCGCGAGCAGGGTCTTGCCGGTGCCGGCGGTGCCGAGCAGGGTGACGAAATCGACGTCGGGGTCCATCAGCAGGTTGAGCGCGAAGTTCTGCTCGCGGTTGCGCGCGTGGATGCCCCACACGCTGTGGTGGCTCTGCTCGTAGTCGTCGGGAATCTGCAGCACCGCCTTGCCGTCGGCGATCCGCAGCACGCGGAACTCGGGCTCGTTCTCGCCGGGCAGGTAGACGCACTGGTTGGGGTACCACTGCTCGTCCTTGCGCAGCTTGACCTCGTAGAAAGTGCGGCCGCGTTCCGACCACGAGCGCACTTCCGGATGGCGGTCCCAGAACTTCGGCGACAGCTCCGCGTGGCCGGCGTACAGCAGGCTGAAGTCGTCGAGCGCGCGGTCGTTCTCGTAGTCCTCGGCCGGTACGCCGAAGATGCTGGCCTTGATGCGCAGGTTGATGTCCTTCGACACCAGCACCACCGGCGTGCCGGGGCGCGACTCGCGCAGTTCGAGGATCGAGCCCAGGATGCGGTTGTCCGGCACCCGGCCGTCGGCGTGCGTGGGCTGGGCGGTGCGCTGCGTGGTCTGGAACAGCAGGCGCCCGATCTGCGCGCCGCCGCGCAGGCGCAGGTCCTTGGGCCGCGTCAGGCGCAAGCCGGCGCCGATGCCACCCTCGCCGTGTCCTTCGATCAGCTCGTTGATGAAGCGGCTGACCTGGCGCGCGTTACGCGAGACCTCGGACGTGCCCTTCTTGGCGTGGTCGAGTTCTTCGAGAACGGTCATCGGGATGAAGACGTCGTGCTCTTCGAAGCGGAACAGGGAGGTCGGGTCGTGCATGAGCACGTTGGTGTCGAGCACGTAGACGCGCTTGCCTTCGGACATCATCTCGGGGAGGTCTCGCGGAGCGGGGGAGGGGCGCGTCGGGCCGGCGGGGCACTGCGCAGGCGGGTGGCGGGGGAAGCGGGGACTGCAGGGTGGCGCGGCGGACGCTGACTCAACGGAGGCCTCCGGAGACGGGGGAACGGCTCATCGCGCGCAAGGGTTCTCAGTACTTCATCGGATCCATGATCGCGTCGAGATTCTGCGCATCGCAGAACTCGAGGAAATCATCGCGCAATGCGGCAATGTGCGTCTTGGCCGGGATGCCGATCGTGATCTGCGCGCTGAACATCTCGGCGCCGGTCTGCATGGCGCGGTAGCGGCTGGAGGCCAGCTGCTCGATCGCGATTCCCCGGCTGGCGAAGAACTCCGTCAGATGGACAAGGACGCCCGGGCGGGCGGCGGCCACCACTTCCACCGTGTAGGGCATCAGGCCGGTCTGCGGCTCGCGGGCGGTGGTGCGGCGGATCTGGACTTCGAGGTCGTCCTCACGCAGCAGCCTCGCCACCGCGGATTCCAGCTTCGCCATCGCATCCCAGGGGCCGGAAACCAGCAAGGCCACGATCACTTCCTGGCCGAGGCACGACACGCGGGCCTCGACCACGCTGCATCCGCACTCGCTCACGCGCCGGGTGAGTGGAAGCAGGGCCGCGGTCGGCTGCGGGACGGTCGCGAGCAACAGGACCACGTTTTCGCTTGCGTTCGGTCTCGCCACGAATCCCCGCCCGAAGTGCCGCACTTGATGCAGCCCCTGCCGATTGTGCCTGCGGCGGGGGCGCGGGCGGAATACTTGTGCCCCACGCGAGCCGGACATACCATGCCAACCTCCCTGCCATCGCCCGCATTCCCGTCCCGCGTGAGACTCCACGGCAGCCTTTGCGCGATCGTCACGCCGTTCCACGCGGATGGCGCCCTCGATTTGCCTGCGTTCGGGCGCCTGCTCGACCTGCAGGCCGCGGCCGGAACGCGCGGCGTGGTGGTGGGCGGGTCGACCGGCGAGTCCGCCGCGCTCGACGAGGGCGAGTTCCGCGCGCTCGTCGAGTTTGCCGTCGCCCACCTGCGCGGCCGGCTGCCGGTGATGGCCGGCTGCGGCGCGGCAGCCACCCACAAGGCGCTGCGGCTGCTGCGGGTCGCCGAGTCGGCCGGTGCGCAATCCGCACTGGTGGTCGCTCCCTATTACGTGCGGCCCACCCAGGAAGGCCTGGTGCGGCACTATCTCGCCCTGGCCGACGCAACCGCGCTGCCGCTGGTGCTGTACAACGTTCCGGCGCGCACCGGCTGCGACCTGCTGCCGGACACCGCGGCGCGGCTGGTCGGCCGCGGCAGCGTCGCCGGGATCAAGGAGGCGCGTCACGAACCGGAGCGGATGCGGGCGCTGCTCGCGCTGCGGCAGCCGGGTTTCGCGGTTCTCAGCGGCGATGATCCGACCTGCGTCCGCGCCATGCTTGCGGGCGCCGACGGCGTGATCTCGGTCGCCGCCAACCTATGCCCCGCGTCGTTCCTCGCCCTGACCGAACTCGCGCTCGACGGGCGCGCCGAGGAGGCACAGGCGGTCGACCTGCGCTTCGCGCCGATCTACCGCGCGCTTTCGCTGGAGTCCAACCCCATCCCGGCCAAGTGGATGCTGCACTGCCTCGGCCTGTGCGGGCCGGGCCTGCGGCTGCCGCTGGCCGAACTGTCCGAGCCGCTGCGTGCGGAAGCCGAGGCCGCGGTCGCGCTGGTGCGCGCCCTCGAGGCGGCACAGCCGGCAGCAGCACCGGGCACCCGCGCGGCGTGAGCCCACGCCGCAGCACCACCGGAGACGAAACGATGACCCGCATTTTCCCGCGCCCGCTCGTCCTCGCCGCGATCGTCGTGGCGTTGGGCGGCTGCTCGATGTTCGGCGTGCGCAGCGATTACGAGCAGGCGCGAGAGACGCGCCCGCTGGAGATTCCGCCAGAACTCGACGCCCCGGCGCAGTCGGGCACCATGCGCGTGCCCGAGGTCGCCGGCGCGCCGGCCGCCCCGGGCGTGACCCCGTCGAACATGCCGGCCACCTTCCAGGCCGGCGAAGCGTCCTCGGTGGCGGTCGCCGACGGGGTGGCCGGCACCTGGCGCCGGGTGGGCCTCGCCCTGGAGCGGTCTGGCGTGGCCGAGATCACGGCCCGCGACGAGGTGGCGGCGACCTTCACCGTCAGCGGCACGACTGCCGCACCCAAGGGCGGTGGTGGCGGGTTCATCTCGCGCCTGTTCTCGCGCGATGAGGGTGGCGGCGAGGTCCCGGCCACGCGCGTGGTGCGTGTGGCCGCGGACGGCGGTGGCAGTGTGGTGACGGTCGAGGACGAGGCTGGCCGGCCTGCGGATGACGAACTCGCGCGGCGCCTGATCACGGCGATCCGGCAGCGCCTCGGCTGAGGGGCTGCGGAAGAACGGCCCCGCAGCTGGGCCATGCGCGATCTGGATGCACGAGTCCGGCCTGCGCCGGGTTTGCGACTCCAAGCGTTCGCTGCAAGCGAGGACATTGTTCGCCCTCTGCCAGGGCTTTCGCGCGCGCGCCCGCGGCAGCCTTCATTGCGGACGCCGCGCAGCTGCGGCGCGAGCGACGGCCTCGACAGGGCTCGACCATTGGCGGCTGCGCGGGAGCAGGGCGCGGGCTGCGCCCGGCAGACAATTGTCCGGCAGGCCTTGCGATGCGCGCGCCGACGATTGTCCCGGATGCCGGCAGCCGGAACCCGTGCCGCGGTCAGCGCTCGAGGTGCTGCAGTTTGCCCTCGCGGCCGTCCCAGTCCTTGGCGTCGGCCGCCGGTTCCTTGCGTTCGGTGATCACGGGCCACGCTCTCGCCAGTTCCTTGTTGAGGGTGATGAAGGCCTCCTGACCGGCCGGCACGTCGTCCTCGGGGAAGATCGCGTTGGCCGGGCATTCCGGCTCGCACAGGGTGCAGTCGATGCACTCGTCGGGGTCGATGACCAGGAAGTTGGGACCCTCGTGGAAGCAGTCCACCGGGCAGACCTCGACGCAGTCCGTGTACTTGCACTTGATGCAATTCTCGACGACGACGAACGGCATGGGACCGCGGCTCCGGTGTGCGTGCTGACGGGACTGCCCGGGTGGGCGGGTTGGCGCTCCCTACGAGGTTCGAACTCGTGTTCCCGCCTTGAGAGGGCGGTGTCCTGGACCACTAGACGAAGGGAGCGTTGCTTGAGGTCCCGGAAACAGGCCGCGTAGTATAGCGGTTTGCTCCAGCCCGACAATCCGCGCCGCGGGCCTTCGCGCCCGCTCGGACCGCCCCGGATCCTGCCAGTGACCGACCCCCATCCGCGCCTTATGCCGCAGGCCCGCGTGATCCCGCGCGAGCAGCACGGCATCTCGCGCCGGAACATCAGTCCGAACGCCTTGCGGGTGCTGTACCGGCTCAAGGAGGGCGGGTTCGGCGCCTTCCTGGTCGGCGGCGCGGTGCGCGACCTGCTGCTGGGCGGGCACCCCAAGGACTTCGACGTCGCCACCGATGCGACGCCGGAGCAGGTCAAGGCGCTGTTCCGCAACTGCCGCCTGATCGGGCGCCGCTTCCGCCTCGCGCATGTGGTGTTCGGGCAGGAGATCATCGAAGTCGCCACCTTCCGCGGGCTCGGCGACGACGGTTCCGGCGACCGCCATGTGGTCGACGGCGTGATCCTGCGCGACAACGTCTACGGGACCATCGAGGAAGACGCGCTGCGCCGCGACTTCACCGCCAACGCGCTGTACTACGCGATCGACGACTTCAGCGTGCGCGATTACGCCGGCGGCTTCGAGGACGTGCGCCAGCGTACCCTGCGCCTGATCGGCGATCCCGGACAGCGCTACCGCGAAGACCCGGTGCGCATGCTGCGCGCGGTGCGGCTGGCGGCAAAGCTCGGCTTCCGCATCGACGACGCGGCCTGGGCTGCGATCTTCGAATTGGCGCCATTGATCGCCGGCGCCGCGCCGGCGCGGCTTTTCGACGAGATGCTCAAGCTGTTCCTCGGTGGACACGCCTACGAAAGCCTGCGCTGGCTGGAGGCGTCCAGCCTGCTGCGCGAGTTGCTGCCGGCCACCGCCGCGGCGATCGAGGCGCGCGGCGCCGACGAGATGCCGAAGATGATGGAAGCCGCGCTCAAGAGCACCGACTTGCGACTCGCCGAGGGCAAGCCGGTGGCGCCCGCCTTCCTGCTCGCGGCGCTGCTGTGGCCGGCCGCGCGGGAGGCGCATGCGGCCGAAGTGGCGCGCGGCGCCGATGCGCAACCGGCCTGGCTGCGGGCCGCCGACCGGGTGGTGCGCGAGCAGGCGTCGCGGATCGCGATGCCGCGTCGCTTCACCTTGCCAATGACCGAGATCTGGGCCTTGCAGACCCGACTTGAGAGCGCGACGCGCAAGCGCGCGGCGCGCCTGCTGGCCCACCCGCGGTTCCGCGCCGCCTACGATTTCCTGGTCCTGCGCGCGCTCGACGATCCGCGGCTGCGCGACCTGGCGGCGTTCTGGACCGAGGCCCAGCAGGGCGGAGCGCCGGCTCCGCCGAATGGTCCTGCGGACGGCGATGCGGCCGCGGGTGCGGTGCCGAAGAAGCGCCGTCGCCGCCGCAGTACCGCGCGCCCGGCCGCCGATGGTGACTGAACCGCGCTGGCGGCGCGGCGTGTTCATCGGGCTCGGCGCGAACCTCGGCGATCCCTGCGCCCAGATGCGCGACGCGCTGCGCCGGCTGGACGCGATGCCCGAGGTGCGGTTGCGGGCGGTGTCGCGTCCCTACCGCACCCCCCCGTGGGGCCTGCGCGAGCAGCCGGAGTTCACCAATGCGGTGGCCGAGGTCGAAACCCCACTGGCAGCGGCCGATCTTCTGCCGCGGCTGCTCGCAGTGGAACGCGATGGCGGGCGCGAGCGCGGCGGCGGGCGCTGGGGGCCGCGCACCATCGACCTCGATCTGCTGCTCGACGGCGCGACCGTGGTCGACCGCTCCGGCTGCCGCGTGCCGCACCCGCGGCTGCACGAGCGCGCCTTCGTGCTGGTGCCGCTGTGGGAATTGGCGCCGCAGGCGATGATCCCCGGGCGCGGCCGCGTGGCGGCGCTGCTGGACGCGATCGATGCTGCCGAGCGGTCCGCGGTGGCCGCCCTGCCGACGTCGATTGACCCGCGAGCGGCGGCGCGTCGATCATCAGGCGCTTCTGCGAGGTGATGCATGGGCTATGCCGATCCATCCGCGGGGACGCCCGCGCCGCTGACCGTCGACGGGCTTGCGCGCCGCAAGCGCGATGGCGCCCGGCTGGCGGTAGTGACCGCCTACGACGCCGGCATCGCGCGCGCCGCAGAGCGCGCTGGCATCGACATCCTGCTGGTGGGCGACTCGCTGGGCATGGTGGTGCAGGGTTTCGACACCACGCTGCCGGTGACCGTCGACCACATGGTCTATCACTGCGCCGCGGTGGCGCGCGGTGCGCGGCGCACCCTGCGCGCCGCCGACATGCCGTTCGGGTCCGCGCCGGACCCCGCGACCGCCTACCGCAACGCCGTGCGCATGATCGCGGAAGGCGGCGCGGACATGGTCAAGCTCGAAGGTGCCGGCCACATGCTGGACGTGATCCGCTATCTGGTCGAGCGCGACATCCCGGTCTGCGCGCACCTCGGGCTGACGCCGCAGTCGGTGCTCAGGCTCGGCGGCTACCGCGTACAGGGCCGGGAGGACGCGGCCGCCGAGCGGCTGCGCGCGGAGGCGCGCGCGGTCGCCGAGGCCGGCGCCAGCGCCCTGGTCCTTGAATGCGTGCCGGCTGCCCTGGCGCAAGGCATCACCGCCCGGCTGCTGATTCCGACCATCGGCATCGGCGCCGGCCCGCACTGCGACGGCCAGGTGCTGGTGAGCACCGACCTGCTGGGGCTCGGCGAGGGCCGCCGGCCGCGCTTCGTGCGCGACTTCCTCGCCGGCCGGGGTTCGATCGGGGAGGCCTTCCGCGCCTATGCGGATGCGGTGCGCGATGGCTCGTTTCCGGCCGCCGAAGAGTCCTACGTCTGATGCTCGAGCGTACGCACCGGATCGAAGGAGTGCGCGACGCCGTCCGGGCCTGGCGCGATGCGGGGCTGCCTGTCGCCTTCGTCCCGACCATGGGCAACCTGCACGAGGGCCATTACTCGCTGCTCGACCAGGCGCGCCGCGGCGGCGCCAGGGTGGTGGCCAGCGTGTTCGTCAATCCCACGCAGTTCGGCCCCGGCGAGGACTACGGTCGCTATCCGCGCACGTTGGAAGCCGATGCCGCAGGGCTCGCCGCGCGCGGTTGCGACCTGCTGTTCTCGCCGGCGGTGCATGAGATGTATCCGCGAGGCCTGCGTGACCTGGTGCAGGTCCGCGTGCCGGGCCTGGAGGACATCCTGTGCGGGGCCTTCCGGCCGGGGCACTTCGCCGGCGTGGCGACCGTGGTGGCGAGACTGTTCGGGATCGTGCAGCCGGACCGGGCGGTGTTCGGCGCCAAGGACTGGCAGCAGCTGCAGGTGGTGCGGCGCATGGTGCACGATCTGGCGCTGCCGGTGGCGGTCGAGGAAGGTGCGACGATCCGCGAGTCCGACGGTCTGGCCCTGAGTTCGCGCAACCAGTACCTGGAGTCCGCCGAGCGTGCCCGCGCGCCGCGCCTGCACGCGGCCCTGTCCGCAGCGCGCGACGCAATACGTGCTGGCGTCGATCCTGTCGTCGCGGAGTCCCGCGCGCAGGATGTTCTGGCCGCCGACGGATTCCGCCCCGACTACGTCACCGTGCGGCTGGCCGATGACCTGGCGGCTCCGCTGGCGCCCGGGCAGCGCCGGATCGTGCTGGCCGCCGCCTGGCTGGGTCGCACGCGATTGATCGACAACCTGTTGATCGACTGAGAGGCCAAGAAAATCAGCCTCTGCCATGGATGGCCCGCGCACGTGATCCTGCAAACAAGGGCATGCGTCGCGGAAGCGGGTCCGGACCGGTGCCGGACGCGCGACGGGAAGAGCCCGCGGAAAGTGGGTTTTTTCGCAGGCGCTGAGGCTCCCTCAGGGAGCGATTGTTGCGCGGAAGCAACGTCGACGCCCTCTGCTTGGCCTCCGCGCAACAAGGGTGTTGCTTTTCTCCACCGAGTGGCGTACCGTGCAACCTGTGCTCCGGGGAGACCGTGATCGGTCCCCGGAAACGCAGGGCGCAGGCTTTTGAGGTATTCGTCACTCCGATTCAACCCTCGCCGGAAGGTCGAGGGTTTTTTTTTGCACCGCGCATGTTGCATCGCGGCAGCCAAGGCTGCATAACGGAGCGCGTGGTCGGGGATGCCCCGCCGAGCCGAGACGCCGCCATGCAACTGAACTTCCTCAAAGCGAAGATCCACCGCGCCACGGTCACCCAGGCCGAGCTGCACTACGAGGGCTCCTGTGCCATCGACGGCCGCCTGCTCGATCTGTCCGGCATCCGCGAGTACGAGCAGATCCACATCTACAACGTCAGCAACGGCGAGCGCTTCGTGACCTACGCGATCCGCGCCGATGAAGGCAGCGGCACGATCTCGATCAACGGCGCCGCAGCCCACAAGGCGCAGCCGGGTGACATCATCATCATCTGCGCCTACGCGCAGATCGACGCCGCTGCGGCCATCGATTTCAGGCCGACCCTGGTCTACGTCGATCGGAACAACCTGCTGACCCACATCAACCACTCGATTCCGCGGCAGGCGGCCTGAGCAGTGTCGCGCGGCAGCGGCGACTGGCTCGACCTCGAAGGTCACGCGGCGCGGCTGCGCGACACCGACTTGCGCGCGCTGTGCGCCCTCCCGAACCGGGAGCGGCGCCACGTGATGGCGGTCGCCGGCGTGCACGCCGACTTTTCTCGCCAGCGCCTCGACGATGCGGCGCTCGATTCCCTGCTCGCGCTGGCCAATCGCTGCCGCCATGCCGGGGCCGTGCGGTCGCTCGTCGGTGGCGCGGTCGTCAATCCGACGGAGGGCCGGCCCGCCCTGCATACGGCGCTGCGCGACCTCGACGGCTGGGCGTCCGGCGCGGAAGCGGTGCGCGCCGCGCGCGCGGCGGCCGAGGTGCGCGCGCGGATGCGGATGATCGTCGACGCCTGGGCCGCCGATCCGGACGCCACCGACGTGGTGCACGTCGGCATCGGCGGCTCCGACCTTGGACCGCGGCTCGCGTGCGAGGCGCTCGCCCGGCCGCAGCCGCCGCGCATGCGCGTGCACTTCCTCGCCAACGTCGACGGCCACGCGGCGGCCGCCCTGCTGTCGCGGCTCGACCCGCGCCGCACCCGCGTGTGCCTGGTGTCGAAGAGTTTTGGCACCCAGGAGACCCTGCTCAACGGCGTCCTGCTGCGCGGCTGGCTGGGCGACGGTGGGGCGTCCCGCATGCTGGCGGTCACCGCGAGGCCCGAGGCGGCCGCGCAACTGGGCATCGCCGCCGACGCCGTGCTGCCGATGTGGGACTGGGTCGGAGGGCGCTATTCGCTGTGGTCCGCAGTCGGCTTGCCGATCGCGCTGCTGCACGGCATGGACGCTTTCGAGCGCTTGCTGGCCGGCGCGCAGGCAATGGATCGGCACTATGCGGCGGCCGCGCCAGCCGACAACCTGCCGTTGCGCATGGCGCTGGTGGGCGTGTGGAACCGCAGCCTGCTCGGAATGCCTACGCTGGCGCTGGCGCCCTACGACGAGCGCCTGCGGCTGCTGCCGGCCTGGCTGCAGCAGACCGACATGGAATCCAACGGCAAGCGGGTGGCGCTCGACGGCAGCCCGCTGGAGCGAGCTGCGGCGCCAGTGGTCTGGGGCGAGGTCGGCACCAACGCGCAGCACGCCTACTTCCAGTCGCTGCACCAGGGCGTCGATGTCGTGCCGATTGACTTCATCGGTGTCGCCAACCCCGATCACCACCACCGTGGCCACCACGACGCGCTGCTCGCCAACCTGCTCGCGCAGTCGGCCGCGCTGGCGCAGGGCACGGACGGCGGCGAGGGTGCGCTCGCCGCGCACCGCGCCTGCCCCGGTGGTCGGCCCAGCACGCTGCTGCTGCTGGACCGCCTCACGCCCGAGCGCGTCGGCGCGCTGCTCGCGCTCTACGAGCACAAGGTGCACGCGCAAGGCGTGCTGTGGGGTGTGAATTCGTTCGACCAGTGGGGAGTGGAACTCGGCAAGAAGCTCGCCAACGGGCTGCTGCCCGCGATCGCCGGCAGCGGCGAGGCCGCGGGGGCCGATCCGGTCACGCGCGCGCAGATCGCAGCCATCCGCGGAATGCGGGGCGAGGGCTGAGGGGTTGTGAAAAAACAGCCTCTCGGGCAGGCCATGGATGGCGCGCGCGCGGGTCATGCACGCAAGGGCATGATTCGCG
>DHLY01000022.1:54008-62262 GCA_002405525.1 Proteobacteria bacterium UBA4656 | reverse complement strand
ATGCACGCAAGGGCATGATTCGCGGGAGCGAGTCCGGGCCTTTGCCGGACTCGCGACTGTATGAGCTCACAGGACATGTGCTTTTGCACAGGCTCTGAGGACTTCATCGCGGCGCATGCGCTGCGCCCGGAAGACCGGCAGGTGCGAGGCGCAGCGGCAGTGCGGGTCGGCCGGGCGCGCTGCGCGGTCGGTCCCTCGGGGACTCTCGATCGCCTGTCAGCCGGTGCCGGCGGCGCGCGATCCGTCCTGCTGCCGGGCCAGCGCCCACGCAACGTGTTCGCGTACGACCGCCGACGGGTGCGAAACGCGGTCCTGCAGCGCCGCGACCACGTGCGGCGATGGCGGTGCGTTGCCCAGTGCCACCGCAATGTTGCGCAGCCAGCGCTCGTGCCCGATGCGGCGGATCGCGGAGCCTTCCGTCCGGTGCAGGAACTCGTCCTCCTCCCACGCGAAGACTTCCAGCAGACTGGCGTGGGCCAGCCCGTGGCGCTGGCGGAAGTCAGGTTCGCCGGCCAGACGGGCGAACCGGTTCCATGGGCAGACCAGCTGGCAATCGTCGCAGCCGTAGATGCGGTTGCCCAGCAGCGGACGCAGGTCCTCGGGGATCGTGCCCGCGTGCTCGATCGTCAGGTAGGACACGCAGCGGCGCGCGTCGAGCCGGTACGGTGCGACGATGGCCTGCGTAGGGCAGGCCGTGAGGCAGCGGGTGCAGGTGCCGCAGTGGTCGCGTGCGGGCTGGTCGACCGGCAGCGGCAGATCCACGAAGATCTCGCCGAGAAAGAACCACGACCCGGTGTTCTTGTCGATCAGGTTGGTGTGCTTGCCGATCCAGCCCAGACCCGCGTCGCGCGCCAGCGGCTTCTCCAGCACCGGTGCGGAATCGACGAACACCCGATGGCCGAACGGCCCGATCGCCGTCACGATGCGGTCGGCGAGTCGCTGCAGCCGGCCGCGCAGCACCTTGTGGTAGTCGCGGCCCAGGGCGTAGCGCGACACATAGGCCCGTGTCGGGTCGTCGAGCGCCGCCTGCATTGACCCGTCGTCGGCAAGGTAGTCCATCCGCGCGGAGAGCACCCGCAGCGTGCCGGGAACCAATTCCGCCGGCCGCGAGCGCTTGCTTCCATGGCGCGCCATCCAGTCCATGCTGCCGTGCCAGCCAAGGTCGAGCCACTCGGCGAGCCGGCGCTCGTCCTCGGCGAGGTCGATGCCGGCGATGCCGACATGCTGGAAGCCGAGTTCCGCGCCCCAGCGGCGGATATCGGCGGCGATTGCGACTGCATCGAAGGCGGCGGGTGGTGCGGGCATGCGCACAGTATAGGCAGCGGCCGCGCGCGGCTCGCGCGCGCCGCGGGCTTGCGATCTAATGTCGGCATGGAAACGCCCCCCCGGCTCTACGATGTCGCCCAGGTGCGAGCGATCGACCGCCGTGCGATCGCGGCCTGCGGGGGCGACGGTGCGGTGCTGATGCGGCGCGCCGGCGCCGCGGCCCTGCGGCGCCTGCGCGTGCGTTGGCCGCAGGCGCAGCGACTGCTGGTGGCCTGCGGCCGCGGCAACAACGGTGGCGATGGTTGGGTGGTTGCGCGCCTTGCGCGTGAGGCCGGTCTGGCGGTGGAGGTCGTCGCGCTGCCCGGAGCGCCGAACACGGCGGAAGCGCGCGCCATGCGCGAAGCGGCTCTTGCGGTCGGCGTAACGGCCCGCGACCACGGGCCCGGCGAACCGCTGCGCGCGGTCGATGTGGTGGTCGACGGCGTGCTCGGCATCGGGCTCGCGCAGGCACCGGACGGCGCCGCCGCCGCGCTGATCGAGGCGATCGCGGCGCAGCATTCACCGGTGGTGGCGCTGGACCTGCCTTCGGGACTCGATGCCGACAGCGGCCGCGCGCGTGGCGCCTGCGTGCGCGCGGCGCTCACCGTCACCTTCATCGCCGCCAAGCGGGGGCTGTGGACGGGCGACGCGCCGGCGCACACCGGCGACGTGGCGCTGGAGACGCTCGACATCGATCCTGCGTTGGTCGCCGCGGAAACGCCGGCGGTCCGCGTCTGGTCGCGCGAGGACCTGCGGCGCGCGCTGCCGCCGCGCGGGCCGACCCTGCACAAGGGCGAGGCCGGCCACGTGCTGGTGGTCGGCGGCGACGAGGGCTACGGCGGCGCGGTGCGGCTGGCCGCCGAGGCCGCGGCGCGCACGGGCGCCGGGTTGGTCAGCGTGGCCACGCGCACGGCGAACGTCACCCCGATCCTCGCTGCGCGGCCGGAACTGATGCCGCGCCCGGTCGAGGATGCGCAGGCGCTCGCGGCGCTCGCCGCGCGCGCCGACGTGGTCGCCATCGGCTCCGGGCTGGGGCAGGGCGACTGGGGCCGCAGGCTGCTCGATGCCGCGCTCGCGCTGGACAAGCCCTGCGTGGTCGATGCCGATGCGCTGAACCTGCTCGCGCGCGACGGTGGCGCGCTGCCGGCGGGCAGCGTGCTCACGCCGCATCCGGGCGAGGCCGCGCGCCTGCTCGGCTGCGACACCGCCACGGTCCATGCCGATCGCTTCGCCGCGGCGCAGGCCATGGCGCGCCGCTTCGGCGCGGTCGCGCTGCTCAAGGGGGCGGGCACGGTGATCGCTGCGCCCGACGGCGCGCTTTCGCTGTGCCCGGTGGCCGAGCCGGGCATGGCCAGCGGCGGCATGGGTGACGTGCTCACCGGCGTGATTGCCGCGCTGCGCGCGCAGGGCCTCGACGCATGGACCGCCGCGGGCTGCGGCGCGCTGGCGCACGCGCGCGCGGCGTCGGCTGCCGCGCGTCGCGCTGGCGCGCGCGGCCTGCTCGCGGGCGACGTGATCGACGGCCTGCGGCGCGAACTCAACCCGTGAGCGCGACGCTGGAGCAGTTCGCGACGGACGCGACCGCGACCGAAGCCTTCGGCGCGCGGCTCGCGCGCGAGCTGTCGCCCGGTCTGGTGGTGCACCTCGAAGGCGACCTCGGCGCCGGCAAGACGACACTGGCGCGCGGCCTGCTGCAGGCGCTCCTGCCGGGCCAGCGCGTGAAGAGCCCGACCTACACGCTGGTGGAGCGCTACCGCGCGCCCGCCTTCGACGTGCTGCACCTCGACCTGTATCGCCTCGGCGATCCGGAGGAGCTGGAGTTCCTCGGCGTGCGTGAGGACGCGGGTCGCGCGGTGCTGCTGGTCGAGTGGCCGCAGCGCGGTGCGGACCGGCTGCCGGCGCCGGACCTCACGGTGCGTCTCGCGCCCTCGGGCGCTGGCCGTTCGATCGCCCTGATCGCCACTTCGGCGCTGGGCACCGCCCTGGTGGGGCGGCTGTCGCAGACCTTGACCTGACCTGAAGAAAGCCCTGCAGGTCACGGATCGTAAAGGAAAAATGCTTGCGTTCCCCGCGCGGAAAGGGTTCAATCCGCGCATGTTGCGCGCGCTGCGCCCTATTGCCGCGATCACCTGTGCCCTCGGCCTGCTGGCCGCGGCAGCGCCAGCGCGCGCCGACGTCGAGGTGCGCAACGCGCGCGTCAGCGACGAAAACGGCTATACGCGTGCCGTGTTCGAACTCTCGATTGCCGGCGAGTACAAGATTTTCACCCTCTCCGACCCGGCGCGGGTGGTGATCGACGTCGAACGCGGCAGGCTGGGGCCGAACTTCAAGTCGCCCGCAGGCGCGGGCCTGGTCAAGGGCATCCGCAGCGGTGCGCCGCAGCCGGGCAACCTGCGCGTGGTGCTCGACCTCGCCAGTGACGCCAAGCCGCGCTCTTTCATGCTCACGCCCGGCCAGCGCGCGGGCCATCGCCTGGTGGTGGACCTGACCCCGCCCAAGTCCAAGCCGGTCAAGACGGTCGAGACCGTGGCCGCCGGCGTGCCGCGCGACGTGGTGATCGCCATCGACGCCGGCCACGGCGGCCAGGACCCCGGCGCGATCGGCCCGCGCGGTACGCACGAGAAGGACGTCACACTGCAGATCGCGCGCCGGCTGGCGACGGCGATCGACGCCACGCCCGGCATGCAGGCGGTGCTGATCCGTGACGACGACGTGTTCCTGCCGCTCAAGCGCCGCTACGAGAAGGCGCGCGATGCCAAGGCGGATCTCTTGATCTCGCTGCACGCCGATGCGATCGCTTCCGGACGTGCCGCCGGGTCCTCGGTGTACATGCTGTCGACGCGCGGGGCGAGTTCCGAGGCCGCGCGCTGGCTGGCGGATCGCGAGAACGCATCCGACCTGGTCGGCGGCGTCTCGCTGGCCGACAAGGACGACACCCTGGCCGCGGTGCTGCTGGACCTGTCGCAGGGGGCTACGCTCGGCGCCAGCGACGCCGCGGCCAGCCACGTGCTGCTCGCGCTGTCGCGCTTCGGTCGCGTGCACAAGCAGGAAGTGCAGCGCGCGAACTTCGTCGTGCTGCGCTCTCCCGACGTGCCGTCGATCCTGGTCGAGACGGCCTTCATCTCGAACGCCGAGGAGGAAAAACGGCTGCGCGACCCGCGCCATCAGTCGAACCTTGCGCAGGCGATCACCGAGGGCGTGAGCAATTACTTCTACGCCGCGCCGCCGCCCGGCACCTTCATCGCGCAGAACCCGCGCCGCGCGCGCGAGCACATCGTCGCCCGCGGCGAGACCCTGGCCCTGATCGCCCAGCGCCATGGCGTCAGCCTCGCCAGCCTGCGTCGCGCGAACGGCATCCGCGGCGACCTGGTCAAGCCGGGCGATGTGTTGCGGATTCCGGGCACGGGCTGACCGGAAGCAGGGCCCAGGAAACAGCGCCCAGGGCACAGCGAAGCATTGCTTCGAGCGCGCTCTCGACTGGGCCCTGAGCCCTTGGCCCGCGCGCGAGTCGCTGGACGCGTCGCGGCGGCACACCTGCCGTATCATCCGCAGTCCGCCAAGCCCTGGCCCCCCGTGCGCATCCGCCAGCTCCCCGAGCAACTGATCAACCAGATCGCCGCCGGCGAGGTGGTCGAGCGCCCGGCGTCGGTGGTCAAGGAACTGCTGGAGAACGCACTCGACGCCGGCGCGCGGCGGATCGAGATCGACCTGGAGGCCGGTGGATCGAAACTGGTGCGCCTGCGGGACGATGGCGGGGGCATCGCGTCGGAGGACCTGGCGCTGGCGCTGTCGCGTCATGCGACCAGCAAGATCGCCAGTCTGGACGATCTGGAAACCGTGCGCACCCTGGGGTTCCGCGGCGAGGCTCTGCCCAGCATCGCGTCGGTTTCCCGTTTCGAGCTCGTTTCCCGGGAGCGCGGCGCCGAGCGCGCCTGGGGCATCCATGCCGAGGATGGTTCTCTCGGCGCCGTCCGACCGGCCCAGCATCCCGAAGGAACGTCGGTCATCGTTCGCGACCTGTTCTACAACGTGCCCGCGCGGCGCAAGTTCCTGCGCGCCGAGCGCACCGAACTCGGGCACATCGAGGAACTGGTGCGTGCGCAGGCGCTGGCCAATCCGCACGTCGCCTTCCGGCTCAGCCACAACGGCAAGGTGCTGTCCCGGCTGGAACCGGTGGAGGACGCCCAGCGCCGGGTAGCCGATGCGGTCGCCCCCGACTTCGCCGCCGGCGCGCTGCGCATCGACGCCGAGGCCGGCGGCATCCGTCTGCACGGCTGGATCGGCGCGCCCGCGGCGTCCCGCGGGCAGGCCGACCGCCAGTTCTTCTTCGTCAACGGCCGCATGGTGCGCGACCGCCTGATCGCGCACGCTGTGCGCCAGGCCTACGCCGACGTGCTGTTCCATGGTCGCCATCCGGCCTTTGTGCTCGAGTTGCGCATCGACCCTGCGGCAGTGGACGTCAACGTCCACCCGCAGAAGCACGAGGTGCGATTCCGCGACAGCCGGCTGGTGCACGACTTTGTGTTTCGCAGCCTGCATGCGGCGCTGGCCGACACGCGGGCCGGTACGGCGGCGGCCGGCTTGGCGCTGCCGGCGCCGAGCGCGGGTCAAGGCGGGGCCTGGCCGCAGGCGCGGCTCGGGCTGCCGGCGCGCGAGGCGTCGGCGGTTCCGCTGGCGGCCTATGCCGCGCTCTACGGCAACGCCTCACCGGCATCGGCGCCGGTCGGCGACGCGGTCGCGGACGCGCCGCCAATCGCGCCGCCGCTGCCCGACTCGCCGGTCGACGTGCCGCCGCTTGGCTACGCGCTGGCCCAGTTGCGCGGTATCTACATCCTGGCCGAGAACGCCCACGGACTGGTGCTGGTCGACATGCACGCCGCGCACGAACGCATCACCTACGAGCGGCTCAAGGGAGCGCGCGCCTGCGGCGCGGTGCCGTCGCAACTGCTGCTGGTGCCGCCGACCCTGCGCGTGTCCACGCGCGAGGCCGACGCAGTAGAGGGACACCAGGCGCGCTTCGCTGCGCTCGGCTTCGAGATCACGCGCAGCGGACCCGATAGCGTGGTCGTTCGCCGCATCCCGTCCGTGCTGGAGGGCGCCGACGTCGAGCGCCTGGTCGGCGACGTGCTGGCCGACCTGGTCGAGCACGGCTCCGATGCGCGCCTGGTCGAATACGAGAACGAACTGCTGGCCACCATGGCCTGTCATGCGTCCGTGCGCGCCAACCGGCGGCTCTCGGTCGCCGAGATGAACGGCCTTCTGCGGCAGATGGAGCAGACGGAACGCAGCGGGCAGTGCAATCATGGTCGCCCGACCTGGGTCCAGTTGACGCAGGCCGAACTCGACCGGCTGTTCCTGCGCGGCCGCTGATCAGGAGTCGTTCCCGATGCGCTTCCCGCTTGCCTTGCTCGCCGCCGCCATCGCCGCCACGCCGGCCGTCGCCGCGGATCTCGCCGCGGATCTCGCCGCCCAACGCGACGAGGTGCTGAAGTGGCGTGAGGCGCGCGCCGTGCGCCTGGCCGCTCCCGAAGGCTGGCTGAGCCTCGTCGGCCTGCACTGGATCGACCCCGGCACCCACCGCGTCGGCAGCGCGCCCGACAACGACCTCGTGCTCGCGGTCGGGCCGGCCCGGCTCGGCATACTGTCGCTGGCCGGCGGCAAGATCACCCTTGTTCTCGGCGAAACTGTCGACGCGAAGATCGGCGACGATGCGGTGCGGGAGTCAGTGCTGGCTCCCGACAGCAGCGGCGCGCCCACCATCGTGCGCTTCGGCGCGGCGTCCTTCAGCGTGATCGAGCGCGACGGCCGGTTCGGCCTGCGTGTGCGCGACCCGCAGGCGAAGACCCGCACCGGCTTCGCCGGCATCGACTACTTCGACATCGGCCCCGAGTGGCGGTTCGAGGCGCGCTTCGAGCCGCACCCGCCCGGTCGCACCATCGACATCGTCAACGTACTCGACCAGCTCGCGCCGATGAAGAACCCCGGCGTGGTCGTGTTCGAGAAGGACGGCAAGGAGTACCGCCTCGAGGCGCTCGACGACACCGGTGACGGCCAGCTGTTCCTGATCTTCGCCGACCGCACCAGCGGCAAGAGCACCTACGGTCCCGGCCGGTTCCTCTACGCGCCGCCGCCGGTCGACGGCAGGACCATCGTCGACTTCAACCGCGCCTACAATCCGCCGTGCGCCTTCACCCCGTACTCCACATGCCCTCTGCCGCCGCCGGAGAACCGTTTGAACCTCGCGGTCGAAGCGGGCGAGAAGAAGTACGCGGCGGCGACGCACTGAGGTCGGACGCGTTGGCAGCCCGGCGCGCGTGTCGCCCCGGCGGGCCGGAACATTCGAAGCGACGCATCCTCGTTGGGGCATGATCCGCCGCGACAGGTTGCCGGCGACAGGACTCACCCCCGACTACAAGCGGCATTGCGTCCGCGGGACCCCGGGCGAGGCGCAGTGTCGCGAATACGCGCAGACGACCGGCTTCCCCGCAAGCCGGATCTCCCCGGCGGGGCCGTGATCTGGCCGGTGAACGCCGACGGGTGACACCTCGTCGCGGCGGCTGGCGGCGACAGCCGGCCATGGCCTGTGAAGAAACTCGCAATCTGCGGGTTTATCCAGTCGCAAGTCCGGCACAGGTCCGGACTCGCTCCCGCGAATCACGCACTGGCGTGCGTGACCCGCGCGCGGGCCATCCATGGCCTGCCCGAGAGGCTGTTGTCTCACCGCCTCTCAATGCCCGCTGAATGTCGCCTTGCGCCGGTCCAGAAACGCGCGCGTGCCTTCGCGCATGTCCCCGGTCGAAGCGCACACGGCGAAGGCGCGGCTCTCGAACTCGAGCCCGGCTTCGAGGCTGCACTCTCCGCCGATCAGGACCGCGTCGAGGATGCCGCGCACGGCGTGGGGCGCGGCCGCGGCGCGCTGGCCGGCGCGCGCGGCGGCCTCGGCGGTGCG
>DHLY01000022.1:48060-53901 GCA_002405525.1 Proteobacteria bacterium UBA4656 | reverse complement strand
CGCCGACCTCGGCGTCGAGATTGTCGAGCGCCGCCACGCGGTTGATGATCCCCATTTCCAGCGCGCGCGCGGCGGTGACCGGCGCGCCGGTGAGCGCCAGTTCCAGCGTGGCCGCGCGGCCGGCCAGCCGCAGCAGGCGCTGGGTGCCGCCGAAGCCGGGCAGGATGCCGAGGTTGATTTCCGGCAGGCCCAGCTTCGCGGTGGCGGCTGCGATGCGCAGGCTGCAGGCCAGCGCAAGCTCCAGGCCGCCGCCGAGCGCGAAGCCGTTGATTCGCGCGATCGACGGCTTGCCCAGTCGTTCGATGGCGGTCATCAGTTCCTGGCCGTGGCGGGAGAAGGCCAGCGCCTGCACCGGCGTGGCGTCCGCGAACTCGGTGATGTCGGCGCCGGCCACGAAGGCTTTCGGGCCGGCGCCGGTCAGCACGACCGCGCGCACCTCGTCGTCGTCGCGCGCCGCCCCGAACGCCACCTTGAGTTCGGTGATCGTGTCGCGATCGAGCGCGTTGAGCTTGTCGGGGCGGTTGACCGTGATGGTGCGGACGCCGCCGGCGTTGACGACGAGGAGGTTGCGGAAGGACATCGGCAGGCGTCCGGGGCGGAAGGGACCGCTGATTCTATCTGCCGGCTGAACTTGCGGCGCCAGTCGCGCTGTTCGTCGAACGGGCGCGTGGCGGCCCGGTGCCGGGTTGGCTAGAATCCCAAGATTGCGGGTCCGCGCCGGCGGGCCCCTCACGAAACCCGAACGAACCCCGTTCCCCGGAGAAACACGCATGAAGTCCCGCTGGATGATCGCCGCCCTCCTGACCGCTTGCGCCGGTGGCGCGCTGGCCCAGGGCGTGGCCCCCGCCGCGGCGCCCGCCGCCGCGCCCGCCGCCGCCCCGACCATCGACCGCAACAAGGTGTCTTACGCCATCGGCTACGAGATCGGCAAGGACTTCGTCGAAAAGAAGATGGATGTTGACCTGCAGACGGTCATCCGCGCCATTCAGGACGGCTATGCCAAGCGCCAGCCGGCGGTGCCGGAGGACCAGATGCGTGAGGCGATGGGCGTGATGCGCGAGAAGATGCTCGCCGAGGCGCGCACCCGATTCGAGGCTTTGGCCCGCGAGAACAAGGCCAAGAGCGACAAGTTCCTCGCCGAGAACCGGTCGAAGAAGGGCATCGTGGCGCTTCCCTCCGGTATCCAGTACCGCGTGATCGAGGACGGCACCGGCAAGCGCGCGACCCCGACCGCGGAAGTCACCGTGCACTACCGCGGGTCGCTGTCGTCGGGTCTGGAGTTCGACTCCTCGTTCGCCCGCGGCCAGCCTGCCTCGTTCAAGGTCGACAGCGTGATCGACGGCTGGAAGGAAATTTTGCCGATGATGAAGGTCGGCGACCACTGGCAGGTGTTCCTGCCGCCGGAGAAGGCCTACGGACTGCGCGGCCAGGGCCCGATCGGGCCGAACGAAGCCCTGGTGTTCGACATCAAGCTGGTCGACGTCAAGTAATCGATCCTGCGCCGACCGCCATGGGGCAAGACGGTCGGCGACGGGGGTGCGGTGAACACCTGCCGGTGACGTCGCTGCCCCCATAGTGAACATCATGCGTCGTCCGCCGGCCTCTCCGATCCTGACCCCCTGCATCGGCGTCTGTATCCTAGGGGCCGACGGCTACTGCGAGGGCTGCCATCGCAGCGGCGATGAAATCGCCCGTTGGGCGGCGATGGACGAGGCGTCGCGCCAGGAGCTGATGTGGGAGGTGCTCCTCGCCCGTGAGGCGGCGCGCGGCGGATGATCGATCGCGACCCGCTGTTCGATCGCCTGCGCCGCATCGGCCACCCGCTGGATGCGCCGCCGCTCGGGGCCCCCTGGAACGAGGCGGAACTGACCGACCTGATCGGTCCGCCGCAGGACCTGTGCGAGGCGGCCGTCCTGGTGCCGGTGGTCGACCGCGGCGGCTCGCCGCACCTCCTGCTGACCCGCCGCACCGACGGACTGCGTCACCACGCCGGCCAGATCAGTTTCCCCGGGGGGCGGATCGAAACCGCCGATGGCGGGCCGCTGCAGGCCGCGCTGCGCGAGGCCGAGGAGGAGATCGGACTGCCGCGCGACGCCACCGAGGCGGTGGGATACCTCGACCCGCTGGCCACGATCACCGGTTTTCGCGTGGTGCCGGTGCTCGGCCTGGTGCGCGGAGCCCCGCCGCTGCGGCCCGATCCGGGCGAGGTGGCCGAGGCCTTCGAGGTGCCGCTGGCCTTCGCGCTCGACCCGGCCAACCTCGCCGAGCACCAGCGCGAGTTCCGCGGCCGCATGCGTCGCTATCATGCGATCCACTGGCGCCATTACGAGATCTGGGGCGCCACCGCGTCGATGATCGCCAACCTGTCGCGCCGACTGCGCGAGGAGTGACCAGGATGCTGCCGCCGGTGATCGAGGCCCACGCTGCCGCCACCGCGCTGGCCGCCGGCGCGCGCGCGGTGGACTGCCGCTTCGACGTGGTCGCGCCGGGGGGCGACACCTCGCGTGGCGAACGCGACTGGCGGGCATCGCACGTTCCGGGTGCGGTGTACGCACACCTCGACCGCGACCTCGCCGACCTGTCCGTGGGTGGCCGCGGGCGCCACCCGCTGCCCTCGGAGTCGGCGCTCGCCGCCACGCTCGCGCGTTGGGGCATCGGGCCCGCCACGCCGGTGGTCGCGTACGACGACGGCAGCGGCGCCATGGCGGCGCGGCTGTGGTGGCTGCTGCGGCTGGCCGGGCATGCCGACGCCGCGGTGCTCGACGGCGGCATCGCCGCCTGGCGCGCAGCGGGCCTGCCGGAGGAATCCGGCGCGCCGGCGATCGCGCCGGTCTCGCATCCGGTGCGCTTCGACGCGAACGCGATCGCGTGCAGCGACGAGGTGCTCGCGCTGGTTGGTGATGCGTCGCGAGTGCTGCTCGACGCGCGCGCTGCGCCGCGCTTCCGCGGTGAGGTCGAGCCGATCGACCCAGTGGCCGGCCACGTGCCGGGTGCGGTCAACCGGCCGTTCCAGAACAACCTCGGCGCCGACGGCCGCTTCAAGCCGGCCACCGTGTTGCGCGCCGAGTTCGAGTCGCTGCTCGACGGCCGCGACCCGCGGCGTGCCGTGCTGATGTGCGGCTCCGGCGTCACCGCCTGCCACAACCTGCTGGCGATGGCGCACGCCGGGCTCGACGGCGCGCGGGTCTATGCCGGTTCCTGGAGCGAGTGGATCGTGGACCGATCGCGACCGGTGGCGCGCAGTGCGTGAGACGCGGTGAGGCGGCAGCCGCTGCCGCGGGCCGGGAAGGGTCCGCTCGCGCGGCGTACCGACCAGCGCCCGATGGCTGGGAGCGCGCGCTCCGGCGGCGGTCTCGCGACGCAACTGACGGGCCGGACGCGGACGCCACCCCCTGCTCCGGGTGGCGGGTTCGGCCGGGATGCTCGCCGCTGCGGGGAGTGATCGCAATGCGCGTGACGCACCCGGCAGCGCTGCGAGGCCCTGTGCGCAGTCGCCGCGGCCTCAGCCCTTGGCCCTCAATCGCGCCACCAGCGCCTTCAAGGTTTCCTGCGTCTCGTGGCTGAACCAGCGATCGAGGAAGGCCTCGTCGTCGGTGCGCTGCGCGGCGTCCAGTGCCGCGTGCAGGTCGGCGCGGGCAAGGCGTCGTGTTTCAGCCATCGCCTCTGGCGGCAGAGCGAGGTGGGCGTGGCACCAGTCGAGGGCGTGGGCGACCACGGTGTCTGGTGCGGCGAGTTCGTCGACGAAGCCGATGCGGTGCGCCTCCATCGCTTCGATCATCGCGCCGGCGACCAGCAGGCGCTCGGCGCGGTGCGCGCCCAGAAGGCGGCGCAGTGCGAACTGGATCACGTCCGGCACCGACAGGCCGACCTGCACCTCGTTGAGCCCGATGCGAAACGGGCCGTCCGCCATCACGCGCCAGTCGCAGAACAGTGCGAGTACCGCGCCGCCGGCTGGGCTGTGGCCGCCGATGGCGGCGGCGACCGGCAGCGGGCTGCGGCCGATCGCGCCCATCAGGCCGTTGAAGTCGGCCCAGAAGGCGCGCATCGCGGTCCGATCGAGCGCCAGCAGCGCGGGTACGTCCAGGCCGGCCGAAAACAGACCTGGACGGCCTGACAGAACGATCGCGCGCGCGCCGGATGCCGGCGCGCGCTGGACCGCGTCGCGCAGCGCGCGCGCCAGCGCCGGGTCCAGCGCATTGACGGGTGGGCGCGCGAGCCGCAGTTCCAGCACCCCGTCGTGGCGGATCGAGTCCAGCATGGGCTTCGCGGTCCGTGGATGCGGGGCCGCTATGATACGGCGTCTGCCACTTGGAGTTTCCCGATGCGCGCCATCGTCGCCGCCCTGCTGCTCGCCGCCTCGTCCCAGGCCGTTGCCAAGGATCCGACCATCGAGCGCGCCTGGATCCGCGAGGCGCCCCCGGGTGCGCCGGCGATGGCGGGCTTCATGGCGATCGAGGGCGGGTCGCGCGACACCGAGATCGTGGGCGCGCACAGCGCAGACTTCGGGCGCGTGGAGATCCACGAGATGCTGGAAGAGGGTGGAGTGATGAAGATGCGCCCGATCGAGCGCCTCGAGGTGCCGGCCGGCGCGCGACTGACGCTGGCGCCCGGCGCCGAGCACCTGATGCTGTTCGAAGCCAAGCGTCCGCTGGCCGCGGGCGACATGGTGACGATCACCTTCGAGCTGTCGAAGGGCGACCCGGTCGACGTCGAATTCGCGGTCGCCAAGGGCGCCCCGGGCAAGCAGGGCGACCACGCGCACCACGGCCACTGAGCAGCGTTAAGGCGCCTCGGTCGCGTCACCCGCGGCCGCGGCGAGGACCATTGCCGGCAGCGGGATGCTGCGCCCGCTGGCCGGATCGACCCATACCAGCACGCTGCTGCCGTCCGCGTACGCCGTCGCGGGGTCGGAATCGGCGGCGATGACGAACGCGATGGTCAGGCTGCTGCGACCCACGCGCTGCACCGACAGCGCGACGCGCAGCGCCGCCGGCCACTCCAGTTGGCGGCGGTAGTTCACGGTCTGCGCCGCGATCACCGGCGCGCTCGAATCGGTGCGCCATGCGGCAGGCAGGGATGCGAACCAGCGCAGCCGGGCTTCCTCGATGTACGTGGCGTATACCGCGTTGTTGACGTGTCCGTAGGCGTCCATGTCGCCCCAGCGCACGTCGATGCGCGTCGACAGCAGTTCGCGGCCCGCGCTCATGCCGCCACCTTGCGCCGCTTGATGCCCAGCACCGGCGCGAGGAAGCGGCCGGTGTGCGACTCCTGCGCGCGCGCGATTTCCTCCGGAGTGCCGGTGGCGAGAATGGTGCCACCGCGGTCGCCACCCTCGGGGCCGAGGTCGATCACGTGGTCGGCGGTCTTGATCACGTCGAGGTTGTGCTCGATCACCACCACCGTGTTTCCCTGGTCGCGCAGCCGGTGCAGCACCGCAAGCAACTGCTCGATGTCGTGGAAATGCAGCCCGGTGGTTGGCTCGTCGAGAATGTACAGGGTCTGGCCGGTGTCGCGGCGCGACAGTTCGCGCGAGAGCTTCACCCGCTGCGCCTCGCCGCCGGACAGCGTGGTCGCGCTCTGGCCGAGCTTGATGTAGGACAGGCCCACGGCCATCAGGGTCTCCAGCTTGCGCGCGAGGGTGGGTACCGGCTCGAACAGCCGGTGCGCGTCCTCGACCGTCATCTCCAGCACGTCGTTGATGCTGTAGCCTTTGTACTGGACCTCCAGAGTCTCGCGGTTGTAGCGCTTGCCGCCGCAGACGTCGCACGGCACGTAGACGTCGGGAAGGAAGTGCATCTCGACCTTGATCATGCCGTCGCCCTGGCAGGCTTCGCAGCGGCC
>DHLY01000022.1:42766-47918 GCA_002405525.1 Proteobacteria bacterium UBA4656 | reverse complement strand
TGACGTTGAACGAGAAGCGACCCGGCTCGTAGCCGCGGGCGCGCGCCTCCGGCACCTGGGCGTAGAGTTCGCGCAGCGGGGTGAACAATCCGGTGTAGGTGGCAGGGTTGGAGCGCGGCGTGCGCCCGATCGGCGACTGGTCGATGTCGACCACCTTGTCGAAGAAGCTCTTCAGGCCCTCGACCTTGCGGTGCGGGGCGGCCTGCTCGTTGGCCCCGTTGAGTTCGGCCGCGGCGATGCGGAACAGGGTGTCGTTGATCAGGGTCGACTTGCCGGAGCCCGACACGCCGGTGATCGCGACGAACAGCCCGGCGGGGATCTCGAGGTCGACGTCCTTGAGGTTGTTGCCGGTGCAGCCGAGCACGCGAAGCATGCGCTTGGGATCAGGTTTCCGGCGCTGCTTCGGCACTTCGATGCGGCGCTCGCCGGACAGGAACTGGCCGGTGACCGAGTCCTTAGCCCGCATCACGTCGGCCATCGTGCCCTGCGCCACCACGCGCCCGCCGTGGACGCCGGCACCGGGGCCGATGTCGACCACGTGGTCGGCGGCGCGGATCGCGTCCTCGTCGTGCTCGACCACGATCACCGTATTGCCGAGGTCGCGCAGCCGCAGCAGGGTGCCGAGCAGCCGCTCGTTGTCGCGCTGGTGCAGGCCGATGCTGGGCTCGTCGAGCACATACATCACGCCGACCAGGCCGGCGCCGATCTGGCTGGCAAGCCGGATGCGCTGCGCCTCGCCGCCGGACAGGGTGTCGGCCTGGCGCTGCAGGTTGAGATAGTCCAGGCCCACGTCGGTGAGAAAGCGCAGGCGCTCGCGGATTTCCTTGACGATCTTGGCCGCGATCTCGCCGCGCCAGCCATCGAGCGTGAGCGACTCGAAGAAGGCCAGCGAGCGGTCGACCGGCAGCACGGTGAGGTCATGGATGCCGCGCCCGGCGACGAACACGTGGCGCGCGCTGCGGTTCAGGCGCTGGCCGCCGCAATCGGGGCAGGGCCGGTAGGCGATGAACTTCGCCAGTTCCTCCCGCACCATCGGCGATTCGGTCTCGCGGTAGCGGCGCTCGAGGTTGTGCACGATGCCCTCGAAGCGGTGCTTGCGCGAATGGGTGCCGGTGTCGGAGGTGTAGCGGAAGGCGATCTCCTCCTCGCCGCTGCCGTACAGCACGGCCTTCTGCACCTTGGCCGGCAGCGCTTTCCACGGCGTGTCGATGTCGAACCTGTAGTGTTTGGCCAGCGAGACGACCATGCCGAAGTAGTAGACGTTGCGCCTGTCCCAGCCGCGCACGGCGCCCGCGGCCAGCGACAGTTCCGGGTGCACCACGATGCGCTGCGGGTCGAAGAACTGGGTCACGCCGAGGCCGTCGCAGGTCGGGCAGGCGCCGACCGGCGAGTTGAACGAGAACAGTCGCGGCTCCAATTCCGGCAGCGAGTAGTCGCAGACCGGGCAGGCATAGCGCGAGGAGAACAGCATCGGGGAGGCCTTGGCATCGTCCATGTCGGCCACGATGGCGAGCCCCTCGCCGAGGCGCAGCGCGGTCTCGAACGACTCCGCGAGGCGCTGCTTGATGTCGGGCTTGGGCTTGAAGCGGTCGACCACCGCTTCGATGGTGTGCTTGATCCGCAGGCCCAGCGGCGGCACGGCGTCGATGTCGTGCAGTGCGCCGTTGACCCTCACCCGCACGAAACCCTGCTGGCGCAGGTTGTCGAGCACCTGCACATGTTCGCCCTTGCGCTCGCGCACCACCGGGGCGAGCAGCATCCAGCGCCGGTCGGGGTCCAGCGCCAACGTCGCGTCGACCATCTGCGAGACGGTCTGCGCCTCCAGGGGATTTCCATGGTCGGGGCAGCGCGGCGTGCCCACGCGCGCGAACAGCAATCGGAGGTAGTCGTAGACCTCGGTGATCGTGCCGACCGTCGAACGCGGGTTGTGAGAGGTCGACTTCTGCTCGATCGAGATCGCGGGCGAGAGGCCCTCGATGTGGTCGAGATCGGGCTTTTCCATCACCGAGAGGAACTGCCGCGCGTAGGCGCTGAGCGATTCCACGTAGCGGCGCTGGCCCTCGGCGTAGATGGTGTCGAAGGCCAGCGAGGACTTGCCCGACCCCGACAAGCCGGTGATCACGATCAGCCGGTCGCGCGGCAGGTCGAGGTCGATGTTCTTCAGGTTGTGCGTGCGCGCGCCGCGCAGGCGGATGAAGTCCATGGAATGCGTCGCCGGGGCGAAGGGAAGGGCGGAATCATAGTCGGCGCGGGTGGTTGGGGCGTGTCCGCTGGGGTCGGTGGCGTGGCGGGTTGGTGGCAGAAGGAAGGGCCCAGCGCCCAGGGCCCGGGGCCCAGAGACGCAGGTAACGCATTGATCCGAATAGCTTCGTACTCCGGTTAGGGGGCGTCGGCGCATCGATGGCGCGGCGGGTCTGGGCTCTGAGCCCTCGGCCCTGACGACCGCGCGTTCCTTGACGCCAACCCCCACGCTGCCGCACCATAGATGGCTCGCCGTTACGCGGCGGGAAGAATAACTACAGAGGAATCAACCATGTACGCAGTTTTCGTGACCGGCGGGCGGCAGTTCCGCGCGGTGCCCGGCGAAGTGATCCGGGTTGAAAAGCTGGAGGCCGAAGCCGGCAGCACGGTCGACATCGACCAGGTGCTGATGGTCGGCGACGGCGAGAAGATCACCATCGGCACGCCGACGGTTGCGGGCGCCAAGGTCAGCGCAAAGGTGCGCGGCCACGGCCGCCACGACAAGGTCTTCATCGTCAAGTTCCGCCGGCGCAAGCACCATCGCAAGCAGATGGGCCACCGCCAGCACTACACCGAAATCGAAATCACCGGCATCTCGGGCGGCTGAGGAGACCACGTCATGGCACATAAGAAGGCAGGCGGCAGTACCCGCAACGGCCGCGATTCGAACCCCAAGTACCTCGGCGTGAAGCTGTACGGCGGCCAGGCCGTCGACGCCGGCAACATCATCGTGCGCCAGCGCGGCACCCAGTTCCACCCGGGCGTCAACGTCGGCCTCGGTCGCGACCACACGCTGTTCGCGCTGGTCGACGGCACGGTCGAGTTCACAGTCAAGGGCCCGGACAAGCGCCGCACGGTCAACGTGCGCGGTTGACTTTCCGGCAACCGCGGATTGGAAGGCCCCGCCTTGTGCGGGGCTTTTCGTTTTTGGCAAGGGCCCAGAGCCCAGGCAATAGCCGGCCGGGCGAGACATATCGCTCGTCCGATGGCGCCGCCCGACCGAAGCCGCCACCATTACGCAACCTGCTTCTGACTGGGCCCTGTGCCCTGGGCCTTGGGCCCTTCAGAACCCGAACGGGCCAAGTGCCCTGGGCTCCACTGCCATGAAATTCGTCGACGAAGCCGAAATCACCGTCACCGCCGGGGCCGGGGGCAACGGCGCGATCAGTTTCAGGCGCGAGAAGTTCATTCCCTTCGGCGGGCCGGACGGCGGCGATGGCGGCAAGGGCGGCGACGTCTGGCTGGTGGCCGACGAGGGGCTCAACACCCTGATCGACTTCCGCCACCAGCGGGTGTTCCGCGCCAGGCGTGGCGGCAACGGCATGGGCCGGCAGATGACCGGTCCGGGTGGCGAGGACGAGTTCATCCGGGTGCCGGTCGGCACCAGCGTGGTCAACGTCAGCACCGAGGAAGAGATCGGCGATCTCACCGCCCATGGCCAGCGCCTGCTGGTGGCGCGCGGCGGCGACGGTGGCCGCGGCAACATTCACTTCAAGAGTTCGACCAACCGCGCGCCGCGCAAGTCGACGCCCGGCTATCCCGGCGAGGAACGGCTGATCCGGCTGGAGCTCAAGCTGCTCGCCGACGTCGGCCTGCTGGGCTTCCCCAATGCCGGCAAGAGCACCTTTATCCGCGCGGTCAGCGCCGCGCGCCCGCGGGTGGCGGACTATCCCTTCACCACCCTGCACCCGAACCTCGGCGTGGTGCGCATCGAGACCGACCGCAGCTTCGTGGTGGCCGATATCCCCGGCATCATCGAAGGCGCGGCCGAGGGCGCAGGCCTGGGCATCCAGTTCCTCAAGCATGTCATGCGCACCCGCCTGCTGCTGCACCTGGTCGACATGGCGCCGGCCGACGAGTCGATCGACCCCGCCGCGCAGGTGCGCGTGATCGTGAAGGAGCTCAAGGCCTTCGACGCCGAACTGGCCACCCGCCCGCGCTGGCTGGTGTTCAACAAAGCCGACCTGCTGCCCGCCGACGAGGCGAAGGCGCGCGCCAAGGACCTCGTGCGGCGCCTGCGCTGGAAGGGTCCGTGGTTCCTCGTTTCTGCCGCCACCGGCGAAGGCACGCGCGAGGTCTGCTTCAAGGTGATGGAGTTCCTCGACGAACTGCGCCGCGCGGAGCGTGAGGCAGCGTCGGGCTGACCGCGGTGGGCCAATCACGGAGGCGCCTGCGGACCGGACTGGCGGCCTGCCGGTGCACGCCGATCCCGGTCAGCACGGTTCGAAGCCGTCCTTGAATGCCAGGTCCGGCGTCTGCTGCAGCCCGCTGTCGCTGTCGAGCGTGGCGCCCAGTGCGGGGGGCGTGCCGATGCAGGTCTGCACCGCGCCACGATCGTCGTTGACCTCCTGGACCGAAGCGGCGCGACTGCCGATCGCGAGGAAGCCCGGCGCGAGGGCGACCGAACTGCCGAAGGTGAACTGGCGCAGGGAGTCTCCCGGAACAAGCGGCACGCCCGGCGTCATGATCGACCGCAGCGGCCACGCCCCGGCATCCTGTTCGAACAGGTAGGCGCGGCCGCGGAACAGGATGCCTTCGACCGACGAGTTGGGTGCGCCGATGAGGGCGCGGCCATTGCGCTGCGCCACGTAACCGAACTGCTTGGCGAACTCGGTCGGTCGTGGATCGTCCGGCGGCAGCAACTTGGTCTCCAGCGACCACGCCGCGCCACTGCGGCGGAACACATAGGCCGCCCCGCGCTCGCCGAACGTCGGGCTGGCCGGCTGCAGGGGAGCGCCGACCAGCGCGATGTCGCCTTCCAGCGCGAGCCTGCCGCCGAAGTCGTCGAAAAGGGTCTGGTCCGCCGCGAACAGCATGGTTTGCAGGACCCAGCCGACGTCGGAGGAAGCACGGAACCACGCGCGCAGCCGGCCCGGGGCGCCCAGCCGACTGGCGAGCACCGTGAGGCCCG
>DHLY01000022.1:35117-42566 GCA_002405525.1 Proteobacteria bacterium UBA4656 | reverse complement strand
CGCGGGCCCAGGCGCCCGCGCCGCGGGCGAAGACATAGACACGGCCCGCCGCACCGATCGATCCCACTTCATCCAGCGGCGCGCCGATCGCCGCAGTGTCTCCGTCCAGCGCGACCGCCGCGCCGAAAAAGTCGCCATCGGCGAACGCATCGTCGTCGGGCCCGCCGGTCAGGACCTGGACCTGCGCCCATGCGCCCACCGTGCGTTCGAAGACGTGTACCGCCCCCTGCACCTCGCCGGCGGGGCTCGACGCGTCGGGATGGCCGACGAGGATCGTGTCGCCGTCGATCGCAACGGCCTTGGCGAAGCCCGAGGCGAATCCGAAGGATGGGGGCGGTCGCAGGAAGCCCTGTTGGACCTATTGGCCGTCGGCAAACACGAACACGTCTGCCGCGCCGACGGCGGTCAACTCGCCAGCGACGTCGATCTGGTAGCCGGGCACGCCGACGACCAGCGTGTCGCCATCCGCGCCAAGCACCGACCCGAAACGATCCCCGGGGTTGCTCGCGGCGGCAATCGGCGCCATGCCTATGCCGAGGATGACGAAGATCGCCGCGACGGCGAGCCTGGCGAGTGGGGTGGCTATCGCGGGGGCGGCATCTGCAGGGCCCATGCGGGCGGGCTCGGCGGCGAGGTGGACCTCGCTCGCGTCCCCTCACGCCGTGCGGCGCGCGATCCTGTCACGGCCCTGCATCGCCGCCGCGCGGCCCAAAAAAAAGCCGGCTTGTGCCGGCCTTTTCGAGACACCCCTTGTTCCTTCGTCAGGCCATCGCGCGGATGCGCGCGCTGAATCGGCTCTTGTGGCGATTGGCTTTGTTCTTGTGAATCAGGCCCTTGCCGGCGTAGCGGTCGAGCAGCGAGGTGGCTGCCACGAGCGCGCTCTCGGCGCCGGACTTGTCGCCGGACTCGATCGCCTTGACGACCTTCTTCACCGCGGTACGCACCATCGAGCGCTGGCTGGCGTTGCGGGCATTGCGCTTGACCGCCTGGCGGGCGCGCTTCTTCGCGGATTTGATGTTGGCCAAGGGAAATCTCCGTACCGTTAGGGGTGCAGAAAACGGGGCGGCAGTATCCCAGACGATCGGGCGCGGGGTCAAATCGGCGGCCGCAGACCGGGCCAAGTGGCTGTCGCGCCAGGGAATCGCCCCGACCCGGGGGCTGTGAAGCTGGCGTCGGAAAGGCGACCATGGGCGGGCATCGACGTGCTCCGCCCCCCCCAAACGGGCAAAAGGAGCGCAGCGCGTTGCGCCGCCGCCGGCCGCTGCGGTGCAATGCACTGCGCTCCCTGCGCCCTACGTGGTCCGCCCAAGGCCCTGCCGTGCGCCTGCTCCGCTCGACCCTGGTCTTTTCCAGCCTGACCCTGCTCTCGCGCATCGCGGGCTACGTGCGCGACGTGGTGCAGGCGGGCGTGTTCGGCGCCTCGGCGGCGACCGACGCCTTCTTCGTCGCCTACCGGATCCCCAACTTCCTGCGACGGATCTTCGCCGAAGGTTCGTTCCAGACTGCCTTCGTGCCGGTGTTCACCGAGTACAGGCAGCGCGGCGACGAGGCGGCGCTACGCGACCTGCTCGACCACGTGGCGGGCGCGCTGTGCGCGGTGGTGCTGGCGGTCACCGCGCTCGGCATGCTGGCCGCCCCGCTGATCGCGGCCGTGTTCGCGCCCGGCTCGCTGGACGAGCCGGAGAAGTACGCGTTGATCACGCAGATGCTGCGGATCACCTTTCCTTACCTGTGGTTCATCTCGATGACCGCGCTGGCGGCCGGCGTGCTCAACAGCTTCGGCCGCTTCGGCGTGCCGGCGCTGACCCCGGTGCTGCACAACCTGGCGATGATCTGCGCGGCACTGTACCTCGCGCCGCTGATGGGGATGTCGATTACCGCGCTCGCCTGGGGCGTGCTGGGCGCCGGGCTGGTGCAGCTGGTGGTGCAGTGGATCGCGCTGGCGCGTCTCGGTGTGCTGCCCCGCCTGCGCCTGAACCTGCGCCACGAGGGCGTGCGGCGCGTGTTCCGCCTGATGCTGCCGACCCTGTTCGGGGCTTCGGTGGCGCAGGTGAACCTGATGGTCGGCACGATCTTCGCGTCGCTGCTGGTCACCGGCAGCCAAACCTGGCTGTACCTGACCGACCGTCTGATGGAGTTCCCGCAGGGCCTGTTCGGCGTGGCGTTGGCGACCGTGATCCTGCCCGCGCTGTCGCGCCGGGTCGCGTCGGCGGACGAGGCGGGTTACGCGCACACGCTGGACTGGGGATTGCGGATGGCGGTGCTGGTCGCGACGCCGGCGGCGCTGGCTCTGCTGCTGCTGGCCGAGCCGCTGACCGCCACCTTGTACCAGTACGGTCGCTTCACCGCCCACGACACGCGAATGGCGGCGCTGGCGCTGATGGCGCTGGCGCTCGGCCTGCCCGGGTTCATGGTGGCGAAGGTCCTCGCGCCGGCGTTCTTCGCGCGCCAGGACACGCGCACGCCGGTCCGTGCGGCGCTGTGGACGGTGGCAGTCAACATCGTGCTGTGCGTCGTCCTGGTCGGTCCGTTGTGGTGGTGGCAGGTCGAGGGCGCGCACGCCGGGATTGCTCTGGCCACCGCGCTCGCGGGCACGGTCAACGCGGGGCTGCTGTGGCGCTACCTGCGGCGCGGCGCAACGGGCCTGCGGCTGCAGCCGGGCTGGCCGTGTTTCCTGCTGCGGGTGGGGTTCTCGCTGGTGACGCTGGGTGCGGTGCTGTGGGCGGCGCAGGCGTGGGTCGGGACGTGGACCAGCCTGCGGGCCGGCGAGCGGGTGCTCCATCTTGCCTGGCTGGTGCCTGCCGGGGCGCTTACCTACGGGCTGGCCCTGCTGGTCGCGGGGATGCGCCCGCGCCACCTGCGTGAGCCCGCGCCCCCCGCGGGATGAGCGCTGCGCTTCGCTATACTCCGGGCCTCGTATGAAGCGATTTTTCCGGGACGCGGACGGGGCTTGCCTCGCGCCGCAGGGTAGCGTCGTGTGCATCGGCGCCTTCGACGGCGTGCATCGCGGGCATGCCGCGCTGCTGGCGCACGCCCGGCGCCGCGCCCAGGCGCGCCGACTGCCGCTGGTGGTGGTTTCCTTCGAGCCGCTGCCGCGCCAGCACTTCCAGGGCCGCGATGCGGTGCCGCGCCTGACCTCGCCGCGCCAGCGCCTGGCGCTGCTGCTGCGGCGCTGCGAGGCGGTCGGCTTGCTGCGCTTCGGGCGCGACATGGTGCAAACCCGCGCCGAGGACTTCGCGCGCCGGGTGCTGGTCGGGCGTCTGGCCGCGCGCGAGGTCTGGGTCGGACCGGGTTTCCGCTTCGGCTACGAGCGCCGAGGTGACCTCGCGATGCTGCAGTCGATCGGCGCTGCCTCCGGCTTCGTTGCCGGGGCCATCGAAGCGCAGGCAGCCGACGGCGAGCGGATCAGTTCCAGCCGCATCCGCCACGCGCTGGCCGGCGGCGACTTCGAAAGCGCGGCGGCCCTGCTGGGCCGGCGGTTCGCGATGGAAGGCCATGTCGTGCGCGGCCAGCAACTCGGCCGGCGGCTCGGCTACCCGACCGCCAACCTGAAGATCCGCTGGGGGCGCGCGCCGGTGCGTGGCATCTTCGCCGTGCGGGTGCACGGCGCGGGCCTGGCCCACTGGCCGTCGGTGGCGAGCCTCGGCACGCGGCCGACGGTGGCCGGCGTGGAGCCCCTGCTCGAGGCGCATCTGTTCGACTTCGACGGCGACCTCTACGGGCGGCTGCTGTCGGTGGAGTTCGTGGCCAAACTGCGCGACGAAATCAAGTTCGACGGCCTCGAGCCCCTGGTCCAGCAGATGCACCGCGACGCAGCGCAGGCCCGCGACATCCTCGCCAGCGGACCGAACCTCGAACAGGCCCTGACCTCGTGAGCATCGACTACAAGGATTCGATCAACCTTCCGTCCACGCCGTTCCCGATGAAGGGCGATCTCGCGAGACGCGAGCCGGAGATGCTGGCCGGCTGGGCAGCGTCCGGCCTGTACGAGAAGCTGCTCGCCGACACGCGCGCGCGGCCGGCCTTCATCCTGCACGACGGACCGCCCTATGCCAACGGGCCGATCCACATCGGGCACGCGGTGAACAAGATCCTCAAGGACGTGGTGGTTCGCGCGAAGTGGCTGGCCGGTTTCAGGTCGCCTTACGTGCCGGGCTGGGACTGCCATGGGCTGCCGATCGAGATCGCGGTCGAGAAGGAGCACGGCAAGGTCGGTACCCGGCTCGATGCGCGCGCGTTCCGCCAGAAGTGCCGCGATTACGCGGCGAAGCAGATCGATATCCAGCGCGAAGGCTTCAGGCGGCTCGGCGTGCTGGGACGCTGGGACCAGCCCTACCTCACCATGGACTTCGCCTTCGAGGCCGACATGCTGCGCGCGCTGGCGCGCATCATCGGCAACGGCCACCTCGTGCGCGGCGCCAAGCCGGTGCACTGGTGCTTCGACTGCGGGTCGGCGCTGGCCGAAGCCGAAATCGAGTACCAGGACAAGCTCTCGCCGGAGGTCGACGTCGCCTACGACGCGATCGACCCTGCCGCGCTGGCGGCGAAGTTCGGCGTCGATGCCGGGGACGCGATCGTCGCGGTGCCGATCTGGACCACCACGCCGTGGACCCTGCCGGCGTCGATGGCGGTGACGCTGGGGCCCGACCTCGACTACGTGCTGGTCGACGGTCCCCGCCGCGACGGGCGCCGCGTCCTGCTGGTGCTGGCCGATGCGCTTGTCCCTGCGGCCACCCATCGTTACGGGGTCGACGGCGTAGCGGAGCTCGGGCGCGCGAAGGGCGCGGTCTGCGAGGGGCAGTGGCTGCAGCATCCGTTCTACGTCCGCCACGTGCCGCTGGTCCTCGGCGACCACGTCACCACCGACCAGGGCACGGGAGCGGTGCACACCGCGCCGGGCCACGGCGTTGAGGACTTCGAGGTCGGCCGCAGGTACGGTCTGGAGGTGCTCAACCCGGTCGGCGGCAACGGTCAGTATCTGCCGGGCACGGAACTGTTCGCCGGCGAGCACGTCTGGAAGGTGCAGGAGAAGATCATCGACACCCTGCGCCGGCGCGGGGTGCTCCTGCATGCCGGAAAGTTCACCCACAGCTACCCGCACTGCTGGCGTCACAAGACGCCGGTGGCCTTCCGCGCCACCGCGCAGTGGTTCTTCAGCATGGAGAGATCCGGCCTGCGCGCGCAGGCGCTGGCCGCGATCAAGGCCGTGAGGTGGCTGCCCGCCTGGGGCGAGGAGCGGATTTCCGGGATGGTCGCGAACCGCCCGGACTGGTGCATCTCGCGTCAGCGCACGTGGGGCGTGCCGATCGCGGTCTTCGCCCATCGGGCCACCGGTGAACCGCATCCGCGGACGGTGGAACTGCTCGGCAGGGTCGCCGACCTCGTGCAGCGCCGGGGCATCGATGCCTGGTTCGACCTCGACCCGGCGGAGCTGATCGGGGCCGAGGCGGCCGACTACGACAAGGTCACCGATGTGCTCGATGTCTGGTACGACTCCGGTGTGACGCACGCCGCCGTGCTCGACGCGCGTGGAGAACTCTCGCGCGCCGGCGGCGACGTGCGCGGCGTGATGTACCTCGAGGGCTCGGACCAGCACCGCGGCTGGTTCCAGTCCTCGCTGCTGACCGCGGTTGCGATGCGAGGCGGCGCAGCCTACGACGAGGTCCTGACCCACGGATTCACCGTGGACGCGCAGGGCCGCAAGATGTCGAAGTCGCTCGGGAACGTGGTCGCGCCGGAGACGGTGATGAAGACCCTCGGCGCCGACATCCTGCGCCTGTGGGTGGCGTCGGTCGACTACAGCGCCGAGATGGCGCTGTCCGACGAGATTCTCAGGCGGGCGGCGGACAGCTACCGGCGCCTGCGCAACACCGCGCGCTTCCTGCTTGGCAACCTCGCGGGCTTCGATCCCGCGCGGCACCTCGTCGCGCCCGCGAAGATGCTGCCGCTGGACCGCTGGGCGCTGGCTCAGGGTGTGCGCGTCATGCAGCTGGCGCGCCGCGTCTACGGCCCCGAGGCGAACACCGACGACGTGGCGTTCGGCCCCGACACCTACGCCTTCCAGACGCTGGCGCAGGAACTCATGCGCTTCGCCACCGTGGACCTCGGCGCGGGCTACCTCGACCAGACCAAGGACCGTCTCTACACCCTGCCCGAGAACCATCCCGCGCGGCGTTCGGCGCAGAGCGCGATGTACGCGATCCTCGAGATCCTGGTCCGCGCCTTCGCGCCGATCATGGCCTTCACCGCGGAGGAGATCTGGGCCCATCTGCCGTTGCGCAGCCACGGGTCGGTGCTGTACGCGACCTGGCAGGATCTCTCGCACCTGCGCCACTTCGGGATCGACGGTCACGATCAGGCATTGTTCGACGACCTTGCCGCGCTGCGCACGGCGGCGCTCAAGCAGATCGAGACGCTGCGCAACGGCGGGCAGCTCGGCGGATCGCTGGAGGCCGAGGTCGGCCTGGTGGTCGATGCGGCCACGCGCGAGCGGCTGGCCCCGTGCGCGGCGGAGTTGCGCTTCTTCTTCATCACGTCGGACGTCGTGCTGCTGGATGCGGCGGACGATGCGCTTTTCGAGGGCGAGGCGGGTGCGACGGAAGTCGAGGTGCTGGACGGCAGGGTGCGCGTGCGGGTGCGCGCCACCGGGCGGGCCAAGTGCGTGCGCTGCTGGCACCACCGCGCCGACGTGGGCAGCCGTGCGGAGCATCCGGAACTGTGCGGGCGCTGCGTCGAGAACGTCGCCGGCGGCGGCGAGGCGCGGGTGTGGTTCTGATGGCCCCCGCGGATCGCGCCGGAGTCGGCGGCCTGCGCTGGTTGATGCTGTCGCTGGTTGTGCTCGTCGCCGACCAGGCGACGAAGCTGCACTTCCTCGCCACCGTGCCCGAGTTCGGCCGGGTGACGGTGCTGCCGGGCTTCTTCGACTGGACCCTGACCTACAACGAGGGCGTGGCTTTCAGCCTGTTCGGTGACGGCGAGAACCTGCAGCGCTTCCTGCTGTCGGCGTTCGCGGTCGCGGTCTCGACCGGCTTTGCGGTGTGGCTGACCCGGCTGCCGCGCGGCGACCGCTGGAGCGCGGCCGCGCTGGCGCTGGTGATCGGCGGCGCGATCGGCAACGTGGTCGACCGCTTGCGCCTCGGCCACGTGGTCGACTTCATCCTGCTCTACTGGCGCGATTGGCACTGGCCGGCATTCAACGTCGCCGATTCCTGCATCGTGGTGGGCGCGGTGCTGCTGGTGGTGGCGGGATTCCGGAGTAGCGGCGAATAGCGAATGGCGAACAAGAACGCCGGGACAACCGGACGTGCAGGCTTTCCCATTCGCCATTCGCCGGCTCCAACAGCCCCGGGCGCCCGCGATTCGCCACGACCGGCACCAGCCGGTAACATCCGGTTCATGCAGGTCCTGCTTGCCAACCCCCGCGGTTTCTGCGCCGGCGTCGATCGCGCG
>DHLY01000022.1:21725-34920 GCA_002405525.1 Proteobacteria bacterium UBA4656 | reverse complement strand
AACCGCTTCGTGGTCGAGAGCCTGCGCGCCAAGGGTGCCGTGTTCGTCGACGAGCTGGCAGAGGTGCCGGCCGGGGCGACGGTGGTGTTCAGCGCGCACGGCGTCTCGCAGGCCGTGCGGGCCGAGGCGCGAGAGCGATCCTTGCGCATCTTCGACGCCACCTGTCCGCTGGTGACCAAGGTCCACATCGAGGTCGCCCGCCACGCGAAGCAGGGCAGGGACGTGGTGCTGATCGGCCACGCCGGGCATCCCGAGGTCGAAGGCACCATGGGGCAGTGGGACCCGAAGGCGCCCGGCCGCATCCACCTCGTGGAGTCGCCGGACGACGTGGCGACGCTGGAACCGACGGACCCGGCGAAGCTCGCCTTCTCGACCCAGACCACGCTGTCGGTGGACGAGGCGCGCGACGTGATCGCCGCGCTGCGCGCGCGCTTCCCGCTGATCGAAGGCCCGCGCCACGACGACATCTGCTACGCCACCCAGAACCGCCAGGACGCGGTGCGCGAATTGGCCGCGCGCTGCGACGCGGTGCTGGTGATCGGTTCTCCCAACAGCAGCAACTCCAACCGCCTGCGCGAACTGGCCGAGCGGCAGGGTGTCCGGTCCTACCTGATCGACGGCCCGCAGGACATCCGCCGCGAATGGGTCGAGGGCAAGGGCGCGGTCGGCGTCACCGCCGGCGCATCGGCGCCGGAGACCCTCGTGCAGGCGGTGGTCGAGCGCTTGCGCGAGTGGGGCGCGGCCGAAGTGCGCGACCTCGAGGGTCAGCCGGAAGACGTGGTCTTCGCGCTGCCCAAGGAACTGCGGTTGATCATGGTGGGTTGAGGGGCCCGGGGCCCAGGCTATGGGACCCTGGGTAGAGCGCCATTCGGAGCAATCGGGCGATTCGCGCCGCGCCCCACCGGTGTGGGCGAGCACCGCTCGCGACCGCAGCATCCCGGTCGTGCCGTACGCCCCGACCGCTGTGGTCGCGAGCGATGTTCGCTCCCACAGGGATTCCGGGCACGGTCGGAGGGCCACCTCCGGTTGACCGTCCGACCTCACGCCCGTACACTTCGCGCCCCCCGGAAAGGGCGGTTAGCTCAGCGGTAGAGCACTGCTTTCACACGGCAGGGGTCAGTGGTTCGATCCCACTACCGCCCACCATCCGGGGCTCGGGGCTATGCCTCATTGGCCGGTCTTCCGGCCCGCAACACGCCGCAGGTTGGCGACAAGCAAGGCAGCGACGACACCGTGCCGGTGTAGCTCAGTTGGTAGAGCAACGCATTCGTAATGCGTGGGTCGGGAGTTCGAGTCTCTTCACCGGCACCAATTCGCAAAGCGGGGACGCGGCGGCGGTGATCGAAGTCCGGGCCGGTCTTCGCGGGGCGGGAACGACCGTCGGATGCGCCATGACGCGGTGTGTCGCGAAGCGGGGACGCGGCCGCCGGGTCGACGACCGCCCCAAGGCCCGAGGGCGCTGCGTCCCGCAGTCCCCCTCGCGGTGGCGTCGTTCCCGTCGCCCGCGCGCAACTCCTGCCGGTTACCCGGGCTCTTCGGGGCTCCCCCCCCTCTGGGCCGCGGTTCGTGTTGCACCGCGGCACCCACTCCGGTAGAACTTCGCGCATGAATCCTCTGACTTGGGATTTCCGCACCGCGTTTGCTGCCGCGGCCGCGATGATCGCGGTATTCCTCGCGTTCGCCTACTACGCGCAGTTCCAGATGGGCCTCGAGCCTTGCCCGCTGTGCATCCTGCAGCGGGTGGCCTTCATCGCATTGTTCGGGGTCTGCCTGCTCGCCGCGGTCCACGCGCCAACGGGTGGGGCGGGCCGCAAGGCCTACGGGGCGCTGGCATTGCTGACGGCCGGGACGGGCGCGGCGATCGCCGGCCGCCATGTCTGGCTGCAGCGCCTGCCGGCTGACCAGGTGCCGGACTGCGGTCCCGGTCTCGACTACATGCTGGAAGCGTTCCCGCTGTCGAAGACGATCACCATGCTGTTCACTGGCTCCGGCGAGTGCGCGAAGGTCGACTGGACCTTCGCCGGCCTGTCGATGCCCGAGTGGACCCTGGTCTGGTTCGCAATGTTCGCGCTCGGCGCGCTGTATTACGGCTTTCGCAGCTACGCGCCCAGATAACGCGCATCCAGGCCCAGTCGACGCAACCTTCCGTCCGTCCTGAGCCTGCGGACGGCAGGCGGCAGGGCAATGACGAGGTTCGCATGCATAGGCTCGAGCGTTCGATGGCACACCCCACGATCCAACCCGTCCGCGAGGCCGCCGACTGGGCTCCGGCCTCTTGGCAGTCGCGTCCGGCGGTGCAGCAGCCCCAGTATCCGGACCCGCGCGCGCTCGACGACGCGCTGCGCGAGGTGTCCTCGTTGCCGCCGCTGGTGACGTCTTGGGAGATCCTGGCCCTCAAGCGCGAGTTGGCCGACGCGGCCGAAGGGAAGCGCTTCCTGCTGCAGGGCGGCGACTGTGCGGAGAGTTTCTCCGACTGCGACAGCGGCACCATCTCCAACCGGCTGAAGGTCCTGCTGCAGATGAGCGTGGTGCTCATCCACGGGCTCAAGCTGCCGGTGATCCGCGTCGGCCGCTTCGCCGGCCAGTATGCCAAGCCTCGTTCCGCCGACACCGAGACCCGCGACGGCCAGACGCTGCCCTGCTACCGCGGCGACATCGTCAACGGTCCGGAGTTCAGCGCCGCCGCGCGCGTCCCCGATCCGTCGCGACTGGTGCGTGGTCATGCACTGTCGGCGATGACCATGAACTTCGTCCGCGCCCTGATCGACGGCGGGTTCGCCGACCTGCATCACCCGGAATACTGGGACCTGGCGTGGATGGAGCACTCGCCGCTGGCGCGCGAGTACCGCGAGATGGTGGCCTCGATCGGCGAATCGGTGCGCTTCATGGAGACCCTGGCGGGTGTGCCCTTGGGTTCGTTCTCGCGAGTGGACTTCTACACCTCGCATGAAGCCTTGCTGCTGCACTACGAGCAGGCAGTGACGCGCCAGGTGCCGCGCCAGTGGGGCTGGTTCAACCTGTCCACCCACCTGCCGTGGATCGGCATGCGCACGGCCGCGCTGGACGGCGCCCACGTCGAATACTTCCGCGGCATCCGCAACCCGGTGGCGGTGAAGGTCGGGCCATCGGTGACGCCGGACATGCTGCTGCGCCTGGCCGATGCGCTGGATCCGCATCGTGAGCCGGGGCGGTTGACCTTCATCCACCGGATGGGGGCGGGCAAGGTCGCCTCCGTGCTGCCGCAGCTGCTGGACGCGATGCGCCGCGAGGGAAGGCCGGTGCTGTGGGTTTGCGACCCGATGCACGGCAACACCGAATCGCTGGACAACGGTGTCAAGACGCGGCGCTTCGCCAACATCGCCAGCGAGCTGGAGCAGGCCTTCGACGCGCATGCCGCGGCGGGTACCCGGCTAGGCGGCGTGCATCTGGAACTGACCGGCGAAAATGTCACCGAGTGCCTCGGTGGCGCACGCGACCTCGCCCCGGCAGACCTCGCCCGGGCCTACCGCTCGACGGTCGATCCCCGGCTCAACTACGAGCAGTCGCTGGAGCTTGCGATGCTGATCGTGCGCAAGCGGGGCGCGGCACGCACCTGATGCGCGGCGCGGGGCTGGCCAGCGTCGCGGTCATACTCGCGGTCGCCGGGGGGTCGCTGTGGTACCTGCAGCGCGCCTCCGGCAGCCATCCGCTGGCCGCTGATCCGCAGCCGGCGGTATGCGGGGCGCTCGGTCTCGGAGCCTCCGGCGGCGTCGAGGTCCGGATGCCGGGCATGGCCTCGCCGCTCGGCGAGCTGCTCGCTGCGGTTCCGATGTGCGACGTGGCCACGCCCGACGGGCCGGTCAGCGTGGTGGTGAAGTCGCGCGCATGGTTCGCGGCCGGGTCCTCGGCCGCGGAGGCCGATACGGCGGCCCAGGCCGCGCGCTGGGTCGACGCAGTATCGGCTCGCGCCACCACGATCGGGGCGGTGCCCGGACCTTGGCGTGACGGCTGGGTCTATCGGTTGCCCGGTGACGACCGCCTGCATCTGGTGGCCGAGGACAACGGCGTGCTGCTGTGGTTCGCGGGCCGGGTATCCGAAGCCGACCTGGTCGAAGCTGCGCGGCGCTCGGCGGAAGCGCTGCGCGCCGCCATGGGCTGAACCTCCGCACGCGCAGGTTCGGCGGCACCTCCAGGACACCGCGGTGCCGGTCCGGTGAACGGGCGCCCCGTCGGCGGCTGCACGCGGACCCTTGCCGGGCAATCGGCGGCCCCGGCGCGCTCCAACGAGTCCCCGCTCCGTCGCTGCAAGGCGTCGGCCGCGGTCTGCCGCTCGCAGCCGGCCGCAAGGCCCTTCGGCCGGCCGCGGAAAGCGCCCGTCCCGGCGCAGACAGCGTCCGCCACATTGATCCTTTCACGAATGCCGCGCTAGCCTGCAGGACTTATCCACTGGCGGGGGTTCCCGATGGCTTGGCAGATTCCCGCGCCCCTGTCCTGCGCCTCGGCCATACTGTTGCTCGGCGCGGCGTCCGGCGCGGCCGCGCAGCAGACGGCGGTGCCGCTCGAGGGCCTGCGCGACGGCACGCCGCGGCTGCACGCGCTGGTCAATGCCCGCATCGTGGTCGAGCCCGGCAAGGTGATCGAGCGCGGCACGGTGGTGGTGCGCGATGGCATGGTGGTCGGCGCCACGGCGGGCGACGCGGCGCCCGCGGGCGCCCGGCGCTGGGACCTCGGCGGCAGGACCGTGTTCGCCGGCTTCGTGGAGATCGCCGGCAGCGTCGGCGTGCCGGCTTCGATGCGCCCCACGCCCCCGCCGCCGATGGGCGGGTTCGGCGGTCCGCGCCAGGCTGCGCCGCCGCCGCCGCCGGAAGCCGGCGCGCGGCACTGGAACCGTCGGATCCGTCCTGAACGCGACGTCGCAGAGGCGCTGGAGCCCAAGCCCGACGACGCCAAAGCGCTGCGCGCGCTGGGCTTCGCGGCTGCGGTCGCGGCGCCGGACTCCGGCATCCTGCGCGGCCAGAGCGCGTTGATCGCGCTGCGCGATGCCATCCATCCGAAGGACCTCGTGCTGGCCCCGCGCGTGTTCCAGCACGCCGCGCTGGAGGCGGCGATGGGCGTCGGCGGAGAGTATCCCGGCTCCACCATGGGCGCGATCGCGCTGCTGCGTCAGACCCTGCTCGACGCGCAGTGGCAGAGCGACCTGCTCGCCGCCGGCGGCGCACGCGAGCGGCCGGAGTCCAACCTCGCCCTCGACGCCCTGCAGCCGCTGCTCGATGGCTCGCAGCGCATCGTGCTCGACACCGCCGACGAACTCGACGTCGGCCGCATGCTGCAGATCGCGGCCGAGTTCGGTCTGCGCGGTGTGGTCGAGGGCAACGGCAGCGAGTACCGCGTCCTTCCGCGCCTGATAGCATCGCGGGCGCCGGTGATCGTGCCGCTGAACTTCCCCCCCGCGCCGGAGATCGAGCGGCCGGAGGCACAGTTGAACACGTCGCTGGCGGAGCTGCAGCACTGGGAACAGGCGCCGGCCAATCCGGGGCGCCTCGCTGCCGCCGGAATCGAGATCGCGCTGACCACCCGCGGGCTCAAGGAGCCTGCGAAAGAGTTCTGGCCGAACCTGCGTAAGGCGGTGGCGGCGGGCCTGCCCGAGGACGCCGCGCTGCGCGCGCTGACCACCACGCCCGCGGCGTGGACCGGCCAGTCCGCGCGGCTGGGGCGGATCGCGCCGGGCCAGATCGCCAACCTGGTGGTGGCCGACGCCGAACTGTTCAGGGCCGAAAACGCGTCGATCTACGCGGTGTGGGTGGACGGGGTGCGGCACGAGTTGAAGCCGCTCGCGGCGGTTGATCCGCGTGGCACATGGGCGCTCTCCTGGAGCGACGCCAGGGGCCCCGAACGGGTCGAGATCAGCGGCGACGGCCCCTACGACGTCAAGGCTCGCGAGCAGTCGGCCCGGGCCACGCTGGTCGACAACCGTCTTCTGCTGTCCGCGCCGAGCGCTTGGTTCGGCGGCGCCGAGGGCACGCAACCGGTCAGCCTGATGCTGCGCGAGGACCGGGTCGAAGGCCTGCGCGCGCTGGAGGACGGAACCACCGTCGCCATCGGAGGCCGGCGAGAAGGCGCAGTGCCCGCGGCGGCGCCGCTGAAGCCGGTGGCCGGCATCGAGGTCCCCGCGTTCATCGGCTACCCCGCGGGCGAGTACGGCCGCACCGCGCTGCCGGAGCAGCCTAAGGCGCTGCTGGTGCGGAACGCCACGATCTGGACCATGGGCCCGCAGGGCCGGATCGACGGTGCCGACCTGCTGGTGCGCGCGGGCAAGGTGGTGGCGGTCGGCAAGCGGCTCGAGGTGCCGCCCGGCGCCACCGTGGTCGATGCCGAGGGCATGCACGTCACGCCCGGGCTGGTCGACGCGCACTCGCACACCGCCATCTCCGGCAACGTGAATGAGCCCTCGCACGCGGTCACCACCGAGGTCCGGATCGGCGACGTGGTCGATCCTACCGACATCAACATCTACCGCCAGCTCGCCGGCGGCGTGACCACCGCCCTGCAGCTGCACGGCTCGGCCAACCCGATGGGCGGCCAGAGCGAGACCGTGAAGTGGCGCTGGGGCAGCGACGCCGAGGGCCTGAAATTCGCCGGCGCGAAGCCCGGCGTGAAGTTCGCGCTCGGCGAGAACGTCAAGCAGGCGAACTGGGGCGACGCCTTCACCACGCGCTACCCGCAGTCGCGCCTCGGCGTCGAGCAGATCATGCTCGATCGATTCAACGCCGCACGCGACTACATCGCGCGCTGGGACGCCTGGAACAGGGACCGGCGCGGCCCGGCGCCGCGGCGGGACCTGCGCCTGGAGGCGCTGGCCGAGATCCTGCGCGGCGAGCGTGTGGTGCACATCCACAGCTATCGGCAGGACGAAATACTGATGTTTGCGCGGTTGGCGAAGCAATACGGATTCAGCGTGGCGACCTTCACCCACATCCTCGAGGGCTACAAGGTCGCCGACGCCCTGGCCGATATCGATGCGGGCGCATCCACCTTCAGCGACTGGTGGGCGTTCAAGATGGAGGTCTACGACGCCATCCCGCACAACGCGGCGATCCTCACCCGTGCTGGCGTGCTCACTTCGATCAACTCCGACTCCGACGAGATGGCGCGGCGGCTCAACGCCGAGGCCGGCAAGATGCGCAAGTACGGCCGCCTGGATGATGAGCAGGCGCTGGCGCTCGTCACGATCAATCCCGCCAGACAGTTGCGCGTCGGCGACCGCGTAGGTTCTCTGGAGCCCGGCAAGGACGCCGACTTCGTGATCTGGAACCGGCATCCACTGTCGTCGATGGCGCGCGCCGAGCAGACCTGGATCGAGGGCCGCCGATTCTTCGACCGCGCCGAGGATGCGCGTCTGCAGCGCGCGGTGGTGGCCGAGCGCGAGCGGCTGGTCGAGAAGATCCTGCCCGAACGCATGAAGGCGGCGGGGGCCGCCGGCAAGCCGGGCAGCGGCCCGCCGCCGCCGAGCCCGGGCAAGGACGGCCCGACCGGCATGGAAGCGTTGCTTTGGGGTCGCGAGGTGGGAACGCACACGATCGGCGAGTGGGCGGTGCGCTACGGCCATCGCCGCGGCCTATACCACGACGGGCAGGACGTGCAGGCCTGCAGCGTCGGCGAACACGTCCACTGAGGAGCGACCCATGGGCATCCGCAACGGCCGCATCCTCCGCAGTGTCCTGGGGCTCGCCGCGGCACTCGGTGCCGCGTCCGCGCTGCATGCGCAGAACACGGTGATCCGCCCGGGCGTCGCGCCCGACGGCCCGGTGGTGATCGTCGCCGGGTTCGTGCATCCCGTCAGCGGTCCGCCGATCCCGTCCGGGCGAGTGCGCTTCGAGGCAGGGCGCATCACCGCGGTCGGCGCCGACGCGCCGACCGAGGGCGCAACGGTGATCGATGCCGCCGGCAAGCATGTGTACCCGGGGCTGATCGCGGGCTCCAGCGTGCTCGGGCTGGTCGAGGTCCAGGCGGTGCGCGCCACCAACGACACCGCGGAAGTGGGGGTGATCAACCCCAACGCGCGCGCGGAGATCGCCTACAACCCCGACACCGAAGTGGTGCCGGTGACGCGGGCCAACGGCGTGCTGGCCGCACTGGTGCACCCCGTCGCCGGCCAGCAGGGCGTGATCACCGGCACCGCCTCGGTGATGCAGCTCGATGGATGGACATGGGAGGACGCGACCGTGCGCCGCGGTGTCGGCGTGCACGTCGAGTGGCCCGGGCTGCTGGTGCCGGAGTTCCTGCCGCCGCCGCTGGTCGACGCCACGCGCAAGGCGCAGTCCGAGAAACGCGCCTCGCTGGAGACCGCGATCGCCGAGGCCAAGGCCTACCGCACGGCGAAGGACGCCGGCGCCGTGGCGCTGCCCGATCTGCGCTGGGAGGCGATGTTGCCGGTGCTGCGCAAAGAGCGTCCGTTGCTGGTGACCGCCAACGACCTGGAGTCGATCGAGGACGCGCTGGACTTCGTCGCCCGCCACGATCTGCGCATGGTGCTGCTCGGCGGTCTCGAGGCGTGGCGCATTGCGGCGCTGCTGAAGGCGCGCGAGGTGCCGGTGATCGTCGGCGGCACCCATGTGCTGCCGCTGCGCCGCTCCGATCCGGTGGACGCCGCCTTCGCCAACCCCGCGCGGCTGCACGCTGCGGGCATCGCGTTCGCCATCAGCGGCCCGGGCGATTCCTTCAGTGTCGCCAACGAGCGAAACCTGCCGTACCACGCGGCTACCGCCGTGGCGCATGGCCTGGCAGCGGACGAGGCGCTCAAGGCCATCACGCTGTACCCGGCGCAGATCCTTGGCGTCGCCGACCGGCTGGGCTCGCTGGAAGCCGGCAAGGATGCGACGCTGTTCATCAGCGACGGCGATCCGCTGGAGAACGGCACCACCATCGAGCAGGCGTGGATTGCCGGCCGGCCGGTGGACCTGCGCAGTCGCCACACCCTGCTGGACGAAAAGTACCGCGCCAAGTACGGCCAGCCCGCGCGCTGAGCGAGCCGGCGGTCGACGTGGCCGTGCGGCGGAACCGCCGCGCCTGCGCACGTGACGACGGCCTCGCCGATGGCGGCTCGTGGAGTGGCCGTGCGTCGCCGTGCCCGTCAGCGGATCGCGATGACGCCCGGTGCGGCGGTCAGGGCGCCCCGACCGTCGCCCTGAACGTGGGCGGCTTGCGTGCGCGCTGCGCCTGTTCGTAGGCATGCGCGATGCCGATCAGGGTCGGTTCGGACCATGCCGCACCGAAGAAGCTCACCCCGACCGGCAGGCCGTGCACAAAGCCGGCCGGTACGGTGATATTGGGGTAGCCCGCCACCGCCGCCGGCTGCGAACTGCCGCCGCCGAACGAGTCGCCGTTGGCCGGATCGGTCAACCACGCCGGACCGTTGCTGGGCGCGAGGAGGGCATCGAGGTCGTGGGCGGCGAGCGCGGCGACGATGCCTTCGGGGCCGGCCATGCGCTTCGCGTCGGCCAGCGCCTGGCGGTACTCGTCGCAGTCGAGGCCGCCCCCGGCCTGCGCGGCCTCCAGCGTGTCCTGGCCGAACCACGGCATGGTGTGCGCGGCCTCGCGGGTGTTGAAGGCGATCACGTCGGCCAGCGTGCGCACCGGGGCCTGCGGCGCGCGCTCGGCGAGGTAGCGCTCGAGCCCATGCTTGCACTCGTGCAGCAGCACGGTGAACTCCTGCTGGCCGTACTGGCGGAAGTTCGGCAGGTCCACCGGGTCGATCACCTCGGCACCCTGCGACCGCAGCGTCTCGATGGCCTGCGCCATGATTGCATCCACGCGGCGGTCGAAGCCGAAGAACTGCCGCGCGACGCCGATCCGCTTGCCCTTGAGCGTACCCGCGTCCAGCGCGGCGGTGAGGTCGATGTCCGCGTGCGCCGCGGATGCCGCGCTGGCTGCGTCCGCTGCGTCCACGCCGCGCAGCGCGGCGAGCAGGATCGCCGCGTCGGCCACGCTGCGCGCCATCGGGCCCGCTGTGTCCTGACTGTGCGCGATCGGGATGATCCCGCTGCGGCTCACCAGGCCCACGGTCGGCTTGATGCCCACCAGACCGTTGGCGGATGCCGGGCAGACGATCGACCCGTCGGTTTCGGTGCCGACGCCCACCACCGCCAGCCCGGCGGCGATCGCCGCGCCGGTCCCGGAGCTGGACCCGCAGGGATTGCGGTCCAGCGCATAGGGGTTCTTCGTCTGCCCGCCGCGCGAACTCCAGCCACTGCTGGAGTCCCGCGATCGGAAGTTGGCCCATTCGCTGAGGTTGGTCTTGCCGAGGATCACCGCGCCGGCCTGGCGCAGGCGGGCGACCATGAAGGCGTCGCGGGCGGCCATGTGGTCGGACAGCGCCAGTGAGCCGGCAGCGGTCTTCATCCGGTCCCCGGTGTCGACGTTGTCCTTGAGCAGCACCGGAATGCCGTGCAGCGGCCCGCGGACCTTGCCGGCCGCGCGTTCGGCGTCCAGCGATTCCGCGATCGCCAGCGCATCCGGATTGATCTCGACCACCGCGTTCAGCGTCGGTCCCGCGTCGTCGATCGCAGCGATGCGGTCGAGGTACCAGCGTGTGAGTCGGCGCGAATCCAGTTCGCCGGCGGCCATCTTCGCCGCCAACTCGCCGATCGAGGCCTCTGCGAAATCCGGCGGGGCTGTCGTCGCGGCTGCCGGCCCGGCGGACGGCGGCTGCGGCCCATCGCAGGCGGCGAGACCGAGCGCGCAGAGCAATGCAAGGGTGGCAGGGCCGGTTTGGATCATGGGCATCGTCCCGGGTCGGCGGGTGGAGCTTGGGCGCCGACAGTCATCAGCGGCGCCGAGGTGTACCGCGTCGCGCGGACGTTTGCTGCGCCACGCCGAGTGCCCACGGCAGCACGATGCGCTCGAAAGCCTGCCGCGCGCCATCGTCGAGCCAGCTGTCGGGGATGGTGCGATTGAGCCACTGCCCGGCGATGCCCTGCATGATCGTCCACAGCGCGAGCGCCGTTTCCAGCGCGGTCTGCGCGGTTGCCACGACCGGGGCCAGCGGGGAATCGGAGAGCGCCGCGGCGAGGCCCTTCGCGAAGCGCTCGAAGCTGGCGGTGCCGGCGCGCCAGCACCCGTAGACGGCGGCTTCGGTGGCGTTGCGCGCCGTCGGCAGCTCCAGCGGAACCAGTGGATTGAATGAGGGCTCGGCCACGGTCTGTGCATGGGTCTCGAACATCAGCACCGCGTGTGCGGGATGGGTGCGCACGAAATCCAGGTAGTCCGCGAGACAGCTCGCCAGTCGCTTGTGCCAGCCATCGCCGCGAAAGCTCGCCGCGGTGCGCGCGTCGAGCTGCGCGAAGCCTTCGAGCGCGCTTTCCGCGATCAATTGGTCGAGGCTTTCGAAGTGCCGGTAGGGAGCCGCCGGCGAGACGCCTACGGCGCGGCACAGGTCGGCCAGCGTGAAAGTGCCCGGACCCTGGCGCCGGGTGAGCTCGAGCGTGGCGTCGATCAGCGCGCGCCGCAGGTCGCCGTGATGGTAGCGGGTGCGGGGCTGCGGCGCCGCGGCGCGCCCTGTCCTGCCTCGTTTTGCGGGTTTGCGCCGGATGCTTGACATGCCCGCAGTCTACATGTTCTTATGTAAATGTCAGTTACATTCACAAAAAGACTCGCCAGCCGGTTCTCGCCGGTTCCGCCCCTGGTCCTAAGTCTTGCGTTCCAGCGTCGATGCCGCGGTCCGTTTCGCTCGCCGGGGCCGGGGCAGCTTCACCGGGCCCTTAGGCCGAGCACCACGCCCGCGCCGCAAGGCCCGCTCCTGCCAATCCGCCGATCGCCCGCCATGTGGCAAGTCGCCCTCAAGATGCTCACCGCCGATCGGCTGAAGTACTTCGGCCTGATCGCGGGCATTGCGTTCGCCGCGCTTTTGATCGCACAGCAGGCTTCGATCCTCGCCGGATTCGTGCGCCAGACGGGCGCTTTCGTGCGCGACACCGCGCAGGCCGACCTGTGGCTGATGGATCCGCAGGTGCGCTTCTCGCAGGACCCGGTGCCGATGCGCGACACCGTGGTGCAGCTGGCGCGCGGCGTGGAAGGCGTGCAGTGGGCGCTGCCGCTCTTCCAGGGGTATACGCGCGGCAAGCTGCCGGATGGAACCCGCTTCACGCTGATCCTGGTCGGACTCGACGACGCCACGCTGATGGGCGGCCCGCCGCGGATGGTGGAGGGCGAGTTGCGCGACCTGCGCCAGGACCGGGCCGTGCTGATCGACGCGGTGAGCGCGCCCAAGAAGCTCATGATGCGCCAGGGCGGCGGGCGGGCGCTCCGGGTCGGCGACCGCTTCAGCATCAACGATAACGAGGTGCGCATCGTCGGCTCCTACGAGGGCCGCCGTTCGTTCTTCTGGGAGCCGGTGCTCTACACGACCTACTCGCGCGCACTGTCGCTGGTGCCGCCGGAACGCAATTCCCTGTCGTTCGTGCTGGTCCGCCTCGAGCCGGGTGCCGACGTGGCGAAGGTCCGCGCGGCGCTGGCGGCACGCACCGGGCTCACCACACTGAGCAACGAGGAATTCATCGAACGCACCGCCGACTACATCGCCACCGAAACCGGGATCATCATCAACTTCGGCGTGGCGATCGCGCTCGGGTTCCTGATCGGCACCCTGGTAGCCGGACAGACCTTCTACAACTTCACGCTCGACAATCTGCGTCATTACGGCGCGCTGAAAGCGATGGGCGTCACCGACGGGCGGCTCGCCGGTATGGTGCTGCTGCAGGCGCTGGTGGTCGCGGTGCTCGGCTACGGGATCGGGGTCGGGCTCGGCGCCGCCAGCGGCAAGCTCATGGAGGGCGCCGGGCTGGCCTTCTCCATGCCGTGGCAGATCCCGGTGCTCACGGCAGCGGCCATCCTCTCGGTCAGTGCTCTGGCGGCGCTGCTGTCGCTGCGCAAGGTGTCCCGCCTGGAACCGGCTGTGGTGTTCAAGGGCTGACCATGGGCGGGCGCGCGCAACCGTCAGTGCGGGTCAGTGGCCTGACCAAGCGTTTCGGCGCCGGTGAGGCCGCCGTGATGGCGCTGCGCGGGGTGGATCTGCAGGTTCAGGCCGGCGAGCTACTGATGCTGGTCGGTCCCTCCGGCTGCGGCAAGACGACGCTGATCTCGGTGATCGCGGGCATTATGGATCGCACCGAGGGCGAGGTTTCGGTGCTGGGTACGGATCCCGGCGCGCTCTCGCCCGGCG
>DHLY01000022.1:13812-21520 GCA_002405525.1 Proteobacteria bacterium UBA4656 | reverse complement strand
CCGCGGCCGAAAACGTGTCGATCCCGCTGCTGATCCGCGGCCTGCCCAATGCCATGGCGCTGCGCCGCGCGCGCCAGCTGCTCGAGCGCGTGGAGCTTGGCCACCGCACGGACGCGCTGCCCGCGCAGCTGTCGGGGGGGCAGCAGCAGCGGGTGGCGATCGCCCGCGCGCTGGTGCACGAACCGCAGCTGGTGGTCTGCGATGAGCCGACTTCGGCGCTCGACCACGAGACCGGCCGTAACGTCATGCAGATCCTGCACGGCATGACCCGCGACGCGCAGCGCACCCTGGTCGTGGTGACCCACGACGCGCGCATCTTCGGATTCGCCGACCGGATCGCGCGTATGGATGACGGCCGGGTGGTCGGCATCGAATCCGGAGCCGGCGTTCATGCCAGCCAGTCGCATGGCGTCCAGACTGCATCCGAACCCAAGCCGCCGTTCGCGGAGACCCGATGAGAATCCGAGCTTCCGACCTCGCCGTCATCGCCCTGGCCGTCGCCGGGCTGGGCACGATGGCCGCCATCGTCGCCGCCGGCGACACGTCCTATCCGGTGGCGCCGCCCGTGGCCGCGCCGCCATCCAGGCCCTTCTCCCACGTTGTGTCCGGTGCCGGCCTCGTCGAGGCCTCCAGCGAGAACGTCGCGGTGGGAACGCCGTTGGCCGGGGTAGTCGAGGCGGTCCTCGTGCGAGTCGGCGAGCGGGTGGCGGCGGGAGATCCGCTGTTCGCCCTCGACCAGCGCCAGGTCGACGCCGAGATCGCGGCGCGCAAGGCGGCGGTGGAATTGGCGCGCACGCGGATCGACGAGCTGCTGGCGCTGGAACGTGAGGCGCAGGACCAGTTCGCGAAGGTGGTCGATCTGCCCGACGCGCGCGCTGTTTCCCGCGAGGAGGTGCTGCGCCGCGACAGCGCTGTGCAGGCGGCCGTCGCGCGGGTCAGGGCGGCGCGCGCCGCCCTGGAACTCGCCGCGGCCGAGCTGACCGCCAGCCGCGTCGAGAAAGAGCGGCTCACGGTACGCGCGCCACTGGCCGGCGAAGTTCTGCAGATCAATCTGCGGGTGGGCGAATTCGCCGCACCGGGCGCGCCGATGCCCCTGCTGGTGCTCGGCGACACGCGCACCCTGCACGTGCGCGTGGACATCGACGAGAACGATGCGTGGCGCGTCGCCGCAGATGCGCGCGCGGTGGCCTATGTGCGGGCCAGCAGCGGCCTGTCGACGCCGGCGCAGTTCGTGCGCTTCGAGCCGCTGGTGGTCCCGAAGCGAAGCCTCACCGGCAGTTCCGCCGAACGGGTGGACACCCGGGTGCTGCAGGTGTTGTTCGCCTTTCCGCGCGAAGCGCTGCCGGTTTACGTCGGCCAGCAGATGGACGTGATGATCGAGGCCCGGCCGGTGGGTGGGCGCGATGGCTAGCCCGCGCGCCGCGACCAACCGGCTGCGGACGCCGCTCCGCCGCGGCGCAGGGATTGCGTCCGCGACGGTCGGAGCGGGCGATGCGACCCCGTCGCGCCGGGCCACGCGTCATCGCACGGCCGCATGGACGGGCATCCTCGCCGCCGCGCTGGGCGGGGTGCTCGGCGGCTGTGCCGCTGTTCCGGCGCCATCGCAGGCCGCGCGGCCCGAGCTGCCCGAAGCTTTCGCGCCGCCGTTGGGGTCTTCATCGGGCAACGGCGTCTCGCAGTCGTGGTGGTCGCAGCTGCAGGACCCGCAGCTCGACGCCCTGGTGGCACGCGCGCTGGCGGCCAATCGCGACCTGCAGGTCGCAACAGCACGCATCGCGGAGGCGCGCGCCCTGGCCGCCGCGGCCGATTCCCGCGTGCGTCCGCAGTTGAGTCTGGGCGGCCATCTGACCCGCGACCGGCAGAGCGTCAACGGCCGCTTCGGGCCGCTGGCACCCAATCCGGTCAACGAGCGTGGGTTCGGCCTCGACGCCGCCTGGGAACCCGACCCCTTCGGCGCGATCGCGCGCCGGAGGGACGCGGCGCACGCCGAGGTGCAGGCCACCGCCGCCCGGCGCGGTGCGGTCGCGGTCGGTGTCGCCGGCGAGGTGGCGACCACCTACATCGAGCTGCGCGCCGCGCAGATGCTGCAGGCCACGCTGCGCGAACTGCTTGACGCAGCGCGGGCCGCCGAGGGCCTGGTCGCCGCCCGCGAGCAGGCTGGACTGGCCAGTGCGCTGGATCGTTTGCGAGCCGCCGAGCAGGTCAGCCTGACGGCTGCCGCGCTGCCCCTGGCGCGGCAGCGCGAGGAAACGGCCGTGCGCCGGCTCGGGGTGCTCGTGGGTGGGCATGCACAGTCGCTGCTGGCGTCCCTGGGCGCGCCCGCGCCGCTGCCGCCCGCATTGCCGCCGATCCCGGCCGCGGTCCCGGCCGAACTGCTCGATCGCCGGCCGGACCTGCTGGCCGCAGAGTCGAGATGGCGGGCCGCGCGGGCGCGTCTGGCGGCCGCCGAGGCCGATCGTCTGCCGCGGTTCTCGCTCGGCGGTGCCCTCGGGCTGCTGTCGATCTCGCAGGGCAAGGTTTTCGACGCCAGCAGCGCGGCATGGAACCTGTCGGCGGCGCTGCGCGCGCCGCTGTACGCGCCGGAGCTCGACGCGGCGATCGACGCCGAGCGCGCACGCGCAGAGCGGGCCGCTGTGGCCTATGAGGCCGCCGCTTTTCGCGCCATGCTGGACGTCGAGGAAGCCGCCGTCCGCCTGCATCGGGCGCAGGAGCACGAGTCGCAGCTGGGCGCTGCGCTGGCCGCCGACGTCGAGGCTCTGCGGCTGGCGCGCATCCGCTACGAGCGCGGGCTGACCGACTTTCTGGCCGTGCTCGACGTGGTGCGCAGCCGCGCGCAGGTCGAACAACAGTGGGTGGACGCGCGCGCGCGCGTGTTCATCGCCTTCGTGGCGCTCAACGAGGCGCTGGGCGGCAGTTTCGATCCGGCGGACTGGGACCCCGCCGCGGCGGATGCAGCGGGTGGGGGCTGACGCCAAAGGCACCGCGGGGACGGCAGGCCGTTGCCGCGGTCGCCGAATGCCCCGGGCCCATCCCGGTCCGGGCCACCCGCGCGCGTCGATGCCCATCCCGGTTCGGGCGGTGCACGCACTCCGCGACCGACGCGCCCCGTAGGGGTAGCGCGAGCGCGGCGGCGTTGTAGCATCGGCGGCCGACCTCAGCCTGCCTGCTTGCCACCGCACATCATGGACCTGATCGACGACCTCCAGTGGCGCGACCTGATCGCCGACTGCACCGACCTCGAGGGCCTGCGCAAGCGCCTCGCCGAGGGTCCGATCACGCTCTACTGCGGCTTCGACCCGACCGCCGACAGCCTGCACGTCGGGCACTTGGTGGGCCAGCTGATGCTGCGCCGCTTCCAGCTCGCCGGCCACCATCCGCTGCCGCTGGCCGGCGGCGCGACCGGCATGATCGGCGATCCCAGTGGCAAGAGCGCCGAGCGCAACCTGCTGACCCGCGAGCAGCTGCAGCACAACGTGTCCTGCATCAAGGCGCAGCTGTCGAAGCTGCTGGACTTCGACTCGAAGACCAATCCCGCGCGCCTGGTCGATAACGCCGACTGGACGGTCGGCGTGTCCTATCTCGACTTCCTGCGCGACGTCGGCAAGCACTTCTCGGTCAACATGATGGTGGCCAAGGACTCGGTGCGCTCGCGGCTCGAGGGCGAGGCGGGGCTGTCGTACACCGAGTTCTCCTACATGCTGCTGCAGTCGTACGACTTCTACTGGCTGCGCCGCGAGATGGGCTGCGAGCTGCAGGTCGGCGGCTCCGACCAGTGGGGCAACATCACCGCCGGCACCGACCTGATCCGCAGGAAGATGCAGGCGTCTTGCTGGGGCCTGACCTTCCCGCTCATCACCAAGGCCGACGGCACCAAGTTCGGCAAGACCGAGTCGGGCGCGGTGTGGCTCGATCCCGCGCGCACCAGCCCGTACCGCTTCTACCAGTTCTTCATCAACACCGAGGACGCGATGGTCCCGGTGTACCTGCGCAAGTTCACGTTGCTGCCGCGCGAGCAGATCGAGGCGCTGGAGGCCGAGCACGCCGCGCGGCCCGAGGCGCGCGCCGCGCACAAGGTGCTCGCGCGCGAGGTCACCACGCTGGTCCACGGCGCGCAGGCGCTCGCCGACGCGCAGCGCGCCAGCGAGATCCTGTTCGGCGGCTCGCTCGACGGCGTCGACGAGCGGGTGTTCGAGGACGTGGTCGGCGAGGTTCCGACGCACGAGGTCGCCCGCGCGACACTCGAGGGCGCGGGCCTGCCGCTGGTCGACGCGGTGGTGGCCGCGGGGCTGGCGCCGTCCAAGGGCCAGGCACGGCGCGATATCGAGGGCGGCGGCGTCTACGTCAACAACGTCAAACAGGGCGACGCGGCCCGCGCGCTGACCACCGCCGACAGACTGTTCGGCCGCTACCTGCTGCTGCGCAAGGGCAAGCGGTCCTACGCGGTGCTGAAGGTCGCGGGCTGATCGGTAGCCACCGCAGCGTCACGCGCAGTCTCCGCTGTGGTTTCCGCGCGGCGTCCGGCGGCGTGAGGAAGACGAGGCGGCGCAGGTCGGGATCGCGGCGGACGTGGGTGTACAGCGTCGCCAGCAGTTCCTCCGCGGTGAGTTTGTCGGTCGACACCGGCGTTGCTGCCGGGATCCTACGCCAGGTGCTGTTCACATCCAAACGCAGACGGGCGGTCTGGCTGCCCCAGCCGCTGCAGGGCTTCATGCGCACCGTCGCGTCGCGCGGCCATTCTCGCGTTTCGTGTCTTCGTCGTCGCCGTACGTGATGCCCTGGTTGCGCGCGCGGCTCCAGCCGTCCTGGCAGCCGTAGCCGACGATGCCGGCGTAGACCGGTCTGGGTGGTCCGAGCTTCGTGACCGCCGCGAGCCAGCCGTCGAAGTCCCACGGCCGCGAACCTTCCAGCGTGCCGCGCAGCACCAGCGTGCGCCATTCGGCGTAGCGCTTCGGGCTGCGCGCCCGCAGGTCGCGGGCGAAGGCGAGCAACCCCTCGCGCGGCACGGTCCGCCACAGTTCCCGGTAGGTGGCGCCGCGGCGGATCGCCAGCAGCACCGGCATGCCGTGCGACTCCGGCGGCGCGCGGTCCGTGATCGCCGCCGCCAGCGGGTCGCCGGCGAGCTCCATCGCAAGTCCGTCGAAATCCGGGCAGGGCTCCCCGGGCGGCAGCGGGCTGGCCGGCGGCATGGGGTCGAAGCCGGCGGTGGCGGGTCGTGGAAGCAGCCCGCGAGCGGCACGGCGAGGAGCAGCAGCAGGGCGAGGCGGCGTGCGCGATCGTGGATCGTCACGCGGCGATCCTGGCGGGACCACGGGCCGGGAAGGCTTGACGCTCAAAATAGAATAAGTATTCTAGAACAGTGCCGCGACAAGCCGCCTTCCACCCGCACCTCATTCTCGACGCCGCCAGCCGCCTGGCGGCCCGCGACGGACCCGCCGCCGCCACCATCGCCCGGATCGCTGGCGAACTCGGCGCGCCGACCGGGTCCATCTACCACCGGTTCGCCTCGCGCGACGTGCTGCTGGGCGAGGTCTGGCTCGGCGCGGCCGAGGCCTTCCAGCGCGACTTCGGCGCCGTGCTGGCGGGCGATCCGCCCCGCGAGGCCGCGCTTGCGGCGGCGGCCTTCGTGCCCGCGCGCGTGCGGCGGCGCGCCGACGAGGCGCGGCTGCGCCTGTTGCACCGGCGCGAGGACTTCCTCGGCGGCGCCTGGCCGGGCGAACTGGCGGCCCGGGCTCGGGCCCTGCAGCGAGCCGCCGTGGCGGGGCTGCACGAGGCCTGCCAGCGACTGTGTGGCCGCGCTGACGCGGAAGCCCTGCGGGTGCTGCGCTTCGCCGTCGTCGACGCGCCGCTGGCCGCCGTGCTGCCGCACCTGCACGCCCGCGAGGCACCGCCGCCGGTCGTCGATGCGCTGGTCCGCGCAAGCGCCGAGGCCGCGCTGGCGATGCTGACCGGCCCGCAATCGCGCCGCCGTGCGCAAAGGCGTTGACGATGGATGCAGGCGCGTGGAGGGTGTTGCTCGCCGGACTCGCCTTCGCGGTGCCGCACGTGTTGCTGGGCTTTCCTCCCCTGCGGCCGCGGTTGGCCGCGATGCTCGGCGAGCAGCGCTTCGTGGCCGTGTTCGCGCTGCTGGCGGCGATCGGTCTTGCCGCGCTGGCGCTCGCGCTCGCGCGCTCCGGCGGTGGCGGGGCCGTGCCGTGGGGCGCGTTGCCGGCGGCGGCGCGGGGCGTCCTGGTGCTGCTCGCCGTAGCCGGACTGGCGCTCGCCTTCGCTGCCCTGCGCGCCTATCCGCGCACGCCGTCGGCCCTGTTCCGCTCCCGCCTGTCGCCACCGCGCGGCATCGAGAAGGTCAGCCGCCATGGTTTCTTCGTCGGCTTCGGCGCCTTTGCGTTCGCCCACGCGCTGCTGGCGCGCGAGGCTGCGCCCGCGCTGGCCTTCGGGATTCTGGGCGCCGTGTGCGCGACTGGCGCCCTGTTCCAGGATCGCAAGCTGCGGGCGCGGCACGGCGAGGCCTGGCTCGACTACGCGCGCCAGACCTCGGTGCTGCCGGGCCTCGCGCTGGCGCAGGGCCGCACGCGCTTGCGGGCGGACGACCGCTTGGCTGCGGCGCTGGTGCGCGCCGCGGTCGCCACCGCCGTGGTCGCGGCGCTGCACCCGCTGTGGGCGCTCGCTGACGGCGCCGCCTTCGTCGCGCTGCTGGCGTTGGGCGGGCTGGCGGTGTCGATCCGCCGCTTCCGCGGCGCGGCCGACGCCGGCGCGTCGATCAACCGCCGGCCGCCGGGACCGCCCGCACCTGCGCCATCAGCGCCAGCGGCCGGTCCTCCGGGTCCTTGAAGAAGCTCATCCATTCCTCGCTGCCGTCGGCGTGGCGGTGGATCAGGTGCGGGGCGCCGTGGAAGGCCACGCCACGCGCTTCCAGCGTGCGCTGCATGGCGTGGATGTCGTCGACCCGGAAGTAGAGGATCGACGCGGCGTCGCCGCCGTCGCCTTCGGACAGGAACAGGCGCACGCCGCCGCAGTCGAAGAAGGCGAGGTTGTCGAACGAGTACAGGTGCGGCAGGCCGAGCACCTCGCCGTACCAGCGGCGCGCGGTCGCGATGTCGCGCACGCTGCGCGCGACCTGGCCGATGGGGCCGAGGGATGTCGTCGTCTGCATGGGAGCCTCCCGGTGTCGGAGTGCGCTGTCGCGGGCGATCCCGTCCCAGGCGCGCAGGTCGGCGCGGCGACCCAGCCCGAGTTTGTCGAGCGCGTCCGCCACGTGGAACTTCACCGCATCCGCGCTGACGCCGAGGCGCCGCGCGATGGCCGTGTTGCCCAGTCCGTGGCGCACCGCCTCGACCACCCGCCACTCGGCGGGCGTGAGCACATCGGAGTGGGGCGGGCGGCCGCAGGAGGGCATGGCGGGCATTCCGGACCCGGCGCGGGCGAACGACCTTCCCCGGCTATCGGCGTGCCGCGACTGCACTACGCCTTCTCAGGGCGTGCCCGACGGACCTGGCGCATCCGCGGCTGGAGTGTGCCCGGTCGCCAGGTCGCCGGGCGATCGGCGATCTCGAACACCGCGCGACAGGCCGCGCCGACGAGGATCATCGGCAGCCCGTACGAGAGAAACTGGAGCGCGTGCCCGAATCCCGATGAATCGCCGTTCTTGATGGCGAACACGATGCTGGCGATCACGGCGTAGATCGCGAACATGACGAGGAGCCAGCCGACG
>DHLY01000022.1:11210-13618 GCA_002405525.1 Proteobacteria bacterium UBA4656 | reverse complement strand
CTGCCCCCGTGGATTGCCTCAGGATGGCACGGGACGCGGCATGCCCACCGGCCACCCACCCGAGAAGTCGATGTTCGCCCCGGTGAGGAAGGTCGACTCGCAGGTGGCGAGGAAGCGGACCAGTTCGCCGATTTCCTCGGGACGCCCGAGCCGGCCCGCGGGCACGCTGCGGCGCACGTAGTCCGCGCCGGTCGGGTCATCGACGAACCGCGCGCGCGGGTAATAGGCCTCGCTGGCGAGAAAGTTCGGCGCGATCGCATTGACCGGGATGCCGTGCGGCGCCAATTCGATCGCCAGCGAGCGCGCCAGTGCGTTGGCGCCGGCGCGCGCGATGTCGGGGATCGCGCCGCCGGCCTGCGGCAGGCGGGTGCGGTTGGAGGTGATCATCACCACGCGCGCGCCCGGGGTGGCGCGCAGGTGCGGGATCGCGGCTTGGGCCAGCGCGAAGGGGAGGGCGACCAGGCGCTCGAAGGTCTCGCGCAGGTCGTCCAGCCGCGCGGCCGCGACCGGCGCGTGCACGACGGGGTGGGCATCGTTGCTGAGCAGCAGGTCGAGCCGGCCCGCGATCGTCCATGCGGCGTCGACGAGCGCCGCCGGCGCATGCGCATCGAGCGCGGTGGCGCCGGGATGGTCCCGCTCGAAGTCGTGCCGTGCCGCGGCGTCGGTGAAGCGCGGGTCGTGCGCCGCGACGTGGAAACCTGCGCCGCGCAGGGCGGCGACGGCCGGCGGTCCGGCGAACGCGAGGGCGTTGGTGACCAGGGCGAGGCGGGGTGCCACCGGCGGCTCCATCGGGTGTCGACGGCTGATGGTCGCGTCGCGACCGGCGCGATGAAAGTGCCCTTTCGGGCGGCGACCGCGTTCGCGACCGCCGCGCCGCCTCAACCCCCGCCGCGCGAAGCGCGCTTGCGGTCGTTCTCGGTCAGGTGCTTCTTGCGCAGGCGGATCTGGTTCGGCGTGACCTCGACCAGCTCGTCGTCCTGGATGAACTCCAGCGCCTGCTCCAGGCTCAGCTTCACCGCCGGGGTGAGCATCAGGTTGTCGTCCTTGCCGGCTGCGCGGAAGTTGGTCAGCTGCTTGGCGCGCAGGGCGTTGACCGTGAGGTCGTTGTCCTTGGCGTGGATGCCGACGATCTGGCCCTCGTAGATCTCCTGCCCGGGTTCGATCAGCAGCCGCCCGCGCTCCTGCATGGCGAACTGCGCGTAGGCCGGCGAGGGGCCGGTGCCGTTGGAGATCATCACGCCATTGACGCGGCCGCCGATTGCGCCCTCGGTCTTCGGGCCGTAGTGCTCGAACACGTGGAACATCAGGCCGGTGCCGGCGGTGATGGTGCGGAACTCGGTCTGGAATCCGATCAGCCCGCGTGCCGGGATCAGGTACTCGAGACGCACGCGGCCTCGGCCATCGGGTTCCATGTTGCGCAGCTGCGCGCGGCGCTCGCCAAGGCGCTGCATCACGCCGCCCTGGTACTGTTCTTCCATGTCGACCACCAGCTGCTCGAACGGCTCGCTCGCCACGCCGTCGATGTCCTTGATGATGACCTCCGGGCGCGAGACGGCCAGCTCATAACCTTCCCGGCGCATGTTCTCGATCAGGATCGACAGGTGCAGCTCGCCGCGGCCCGAGACCTTGAACTTCTCGGCTTCCGCCGTGTCCTCGACCTTCAGCGCCACGTTGTGCTGGGTCTCGCGGGTCAGGCGGTCGCGCAGCTGGCGGCTGGTGAGGAACTTGCCGCCGCTGTGCTCCTTCTGGCCCGCGAACGGCGAGTTGTTGACCTGGAAGGTCATGCTGATGGTGGGCTCGTCGACGGTCAGCACCGGCAGCTGCTCGGGTGCGTCGGTCGCGCACACCGTGTCGGAGATGCTGAGGCCCTCGATGCCGCTGATGGCGATGATGTCGCCGGCCTGCGCCAGCGGCACCTCGCGCCGTTCCAGGCCCATGAAGCCCAGCACCTGCAGCACGCGGCCGTTGCGGCGCTTGCCCTCGCGATCGATCACCGCGACCGCGGTGTTGGGCTTGATCTGCCCGCGCTGCACGCGGCCGATGCCGATGATGCCGACGTAGTTGTTGTAGTCCAGCTGGCTGATGCGCATCTGGAACGGTCCGTCCAGGTCCACCTTCGGTGCCTGCACGTGCTGGACGATGGCTTCGAACAACGGGTCCATGTTGCCCTCGCGCACGTCGGGACTCATGCCGGCATAGCCGTTCAGCGCGGACGCATAGACGGTGGTGAAGTCGAGCTGTTCGTCGGTGGCCCCGAGGCGGTCGAACAGGTCGAAGGTGGCGTTGAGCACCCAGTCCGGGCGCGCGCCCGGGCGGTCGATCTTGTTGATCACCACGATCGGCTTGAAGCCCATGTTGAACGCCTTCTGGGTCACGAAGCGCGTCTGCGGCATCGGGCCGTCGAAGGC
>DHLY01000022.1:9383-11005 GCA_002405525.1 Proteobacteria bacterium UBA4656 | reverse complement strand
CCGCCGAAGTCGGCGTGGCCGGGTGTGTCGACGATGTTGATCCGCCAGTCGCGCCAGGTGATGGCCGTGTTCTTGGCCAGGATGGTGATCCCGCGCTCCTTCTCCAGGTCGTTGGAGTCCATCACGCGCTCGGGCACGACCTGCCGCTCGGACAACGTTCCCGACTGCTTGAGGAGCTGGTCGACGAGGGTGGTCTTGCCATGGTCGACGTGGGCGACGATGGCGATGTTGCGCAGCTTTTCGATCGACATGGCGGCGGGCGTCCGGCCGCTGGACGGCGCGGCGCGCGGGTTTCCGGGAGGGACAAGCCGCCCAGTATAGCCGCGGCGCGCGAATCCCGCCGGTGCGCCCGGGTTCCGATCGTGCGATTGCGCTGGATCAAGGCGCGACGGTGCGGCGGGCGCCACCATGCCCGCGTGGCCGATCGGCCGCCGACGCACCCAAGACGAGGACCGCATGATCATCGAAGTCACCGGCGACATCCTGCTCACCCAGGCTCAGGCCATCGCCCATGGCGTGGCGCCCAATGACCCCTTCAACAGCGGGCTCGCGCTGCAGCTGCGCGAGCAGTCGCCCGCGATGTACAAGGACTTCCGGCATTACTGCCAGACCGCCCGCGCCGAGGCGGGCGGGCTGTGGGCCTGGATGGGCGCCGACGGCCGCCGCATCGTCGCGCTGTTCACCCAGGACGGCGGCTACGAGCACGGTGCAAAGCCCGGCAAGGCCACCCCTGCGCACGTCGCGCATGCCCTCAAGGCGCTGCGGCGGCTGGCCGCGAAGGAGGCCTTCACGTCGATCGCCCTGCCTCGGCTGGCCACCGGTGTCGGCGGGCTGGACTGGAGCGAGGTCGCGCCGCTGCTGCACCAGCATCTGGGCGATCTCGGAGTGCCTGTCTATGTCTACACCACCTATCGCAAGGGCGTGCGCGGCGCCGAAAGCGCGAAGGCGGCCTGAGCACGGTGCGGTTCAAAAGGGCCGCGCCCTGGGGCTACGATGGGCGCCCCGCAATCAGGAGCGCCCCATGGCTGAACTCACCGCCCAGATCCAGCTCGCCCGCGGACCGATCCGCCTGCGCCTGTTCGCCGACCAGGCGCCGGTCACCGTGGCGAACTTCGTCAACCTCGCGCGGCGCAAGTTCTACGACGGACTGACCTTCCATCGTGTCATCCCCGATTTCATGATCCAGGGCGGCTGTCCGGAGGGTTCCGGCCGCGGCGGCCCCGGCTACCGCTTCGAGGATGAGGTCCAGACCGGGCTTCGGCACGACGGGCCCGGCGTGCTGTCGATGGCCAACGCGGGTCCGGGCACGAACGGCAGCCAGTTCTTCATCACCCATGGGCCGACCCCCTGGCTTGATGGCAAGCACACCGTGTTCGGCAAGGTGCTCGGCCCCGCAGACCAGCTGGTGGTCGACGCAGTGCGAGGCGGCGAACGCATCGCCGCGGTGACCATCGAGGGCGACTACGCGTCGCTGCTCGAGCAGGTCAAGGCCCACATCGATCGCTGGAACACGATCCTCGACGGGCGCTGAGAGGCTGTGAAAAGACAGCATCCGAGGCAGGCCGTGGATGATCCGCGCGCGGGTTGTGCGCGCAAGCGCATGATTCGCGGGAGCGAGTCCG
>DHLY01000022.1:0-9232 GCA_002405525.1 Proteobacteria bacterium UBA4656 | reverse complement strand
CCGGACCTGTGCCGGACTCGCGACTGGAAAAACCCGCGGGATGCGGGTTTTTTCACCGGCGCTGAGCGTCGCTGCAGCGCGCAACGGGGCACGTGCGCCCCCTCGTGGCGGAGCGCGCGACCGGGCTGCATTGGCGCCGATCGCGTCGCCTTCGGCCGTGCGTCGGTTCAGGGCGGTGCGTGGCGCCCCGCGTGACCTCGGACCATGGTGGCACGCGCAGGGTCCCGCGCCGCGGGATCGGCTGCGAACCAAGCCTCGAAGCGGGTGTCCAGAAGGACGCGCCAAGGGTCGCCGCCGCGCGGCGGATGCGCCGCGGCGCCGGCCACCGGTTGCCACAGTGCCTCCAGCCGTTCGCCGACGAAGGCCAGCGCCGTGCGGTCGACGCCGGGGGAGATCGCCGCCTCTGCGGCCACCAGCGACAGCAGCGAGGTCGCCGCTTCGGCGCGCAGCCCCATCTGCCGCAGCGCGTCGAGCGCCGTAAGGTCGGCCTCACGCTCGGCCTGTAGCGGGGTCCAGCGGTCGCTGGCCTGTCGCTGCGCGAAGTGGCCCAGCGAACGATGGGCGATCTCGTGCGCGAGCACGAAGGTCACCTCGGATTCGTCGCGAGCGCGCAGCAGCAGGCCGCGCCAGATGCGCAGGCGCCCATCGGGTTCGAGTTCGGCCTGCACGGCCGGGCCGTCGACTACCCGCACCCTCACCGGTTCGGCGCCGGCCAGCGTGTCGGCGCGGCCTTGCAGCCAGGCGATGAGGACCGGATCGTCCAGCAGCGGAGCTTCCCGCTGCGGCGTTGCGGCACAGGCGGAAAGCAGCAGGGCGAGGGCGGCGGCGATGCGGTGGAGGGCGGTCATCGGGGTGGGTCGGGAACCGGCGTGCTGTATGCCACCCGGCGCGGCGCGCGGCAAGGCTCGCCGTTGCGGACTGGCACGCGGTTCGAGGGCTGCGGGTGGTGCGCCAGTGCCGTTCCTGGCATCGCGCGCCCGCCGCTGCGCCTTCAGCCGCCGGCGGCGGCGCGCGGTCGCTCCGCCATCGCGCGCAGCACGAAGTTTTCCAGCAGCAGTCGCTGCTGCGGCTCCAGTTCGAAGAACTCAAGTCCGCAGCGTTGCAGGTCGGGGTCCTCGGTCGTCGCGCTGTTGCGCACGCGGCCCATCAGCTTGAACGCGTTGCGCGGCATCGGGCCCGGTAGCACGAGGTCGACGCCGACCTGGTCGCCCGGCTTCATCGCCAGCGGATGGCACTCGAGCTGCAACCCGCCGACGCTGAGGTTCGAGACCCTGCACGGAACCGCCACGATGTCGCTCGACGCATAATTGGTGATCACGCCCTGAAGGTCGGTCGGCACCCGCGGGTGGCGGCGGAAGCGCTGAACGGCGATCGACGTCGGATAGGCGAACACCGCGACCTGGAAGGGCAGCATCTCGTAGTGCAGAAGGGTGCTGTCGAAGCGGACGATCTCGGTGCCGAGCACGCTGCGGAAACCCACCGGTGCCCCGCGGGCGGCGAGCGGGGCTCGACCGTCCGCAGCCGGCAGCCCGACGTAGATGGCCTCCCGAGGCAGAATGCCGATCAGCGTGCCGACCAGGCGCCGCGGCGGATCGCCCGCCTGGCTGATCTGGACCAGTGACCCGGATGGCATGCGCAGCGCGGCGAGTCGGCAATCCGCTGCAGCCGGCGGACGCTGTGGCCTGGCATCGCCCGGCGTTCCGGCCGGCGGCGCACCGGCGCGCTCGGCGACTGCGGCATCGACCATGCCGATCTCGTGGATGCGCTCGGCGTGGCGTTCGTTGCGTGGTGCCTCCCCGACGCCCAGCAGTTGGCGCCCATGGGTGTCGAAGATCGGGAATGGCAGCGGCTCGCCGACCCGGATCGAGGTGCCGCTGAGCGGTACGAGCGTGCGGTTTGACACGGGCTGACTTGCATCGTGGCGGACGCCCCGCAGCTGCAAGTTCGGGACCGCCGGGATCCCGTCGGGCGCTCGATGCTGCGCTGCAGCGCATGGTAGGCTGCGGCGGCTTCCCGCCGATTTCCCAACCCGCGAGGACCCCGATGCCGAAGCTTGCCCAGCGGATGAGCCGAGCGCGCCCGAGCGCCATCATGGCGGTGGCCGAGAAGGCCAAGGCCCTGAAAGCCCAGGGCCGGGACATCATCTCGTTCACCATCGGCGTGCCGAACTTCCTGCCCGGCGAGCACGTCTATGCCGCCGCGCGCGACGCGCTGGCGAAAGACAGCGGCCAGTACGGCACCAACCGCGGCCCCGATGCCCTGCTCGACGGCATGCTCAAGCACCTGCGCGAGTGCGGCGTGGAAGGCTACGAGCGCAAGCATCTCTGCACCGGCGTCGGCAACAAGCACGTGCTGTTCAACGTGATGTACGCCCTGCTGGAGGAAGGCGACGAGGTGCTGATCCCGACCCCGTACTGGACCACCTACGTCGACATCTGCGACATCCTCGGCGCCACCGCCACCCTGCTGCACTGCCCGCCGGAGCAGGACTACAAGTTGAAGCCTGCGCAGATTGCCGCGGCGGTCGGGCCGAAGACGAAGATCCTGCTGTTCAACAACCCATCCAACCCGACCGGCATGGTCTACACGCCGGCCGAGGTGCAGGCGCTGGCCGACGAACTGGTCAAGCACGACGTCTGGGTGCTGAGCGACGACATCTACAACCGGATGATCTTCGACGGCATCCCGTACGCGCACCTGTTGAACGCGCGCCCCGAGTTGCGCGACCGGATCATCGTCCTCGACTCGGTGTCCAAGACCTACGGCATGCCCGGCTGGCGCGTCGGCTTCGCGGCCGGCCCCGAGGCGGTGGCCAAGGCGCTGGTGTCGCTCAACTCCAACCACATCACCAACCTGCCCGAGGTGGTCATCGCCGCGGCCCAGGCCGCCTACGACGGCCCGCAGGACATCCCGAAGCAGAAGGCGGTCGAGTTCCAGTCCAAGCGCGACGAGGTGCTGGCCGCCTTCGCGAAGATTCCGGGCGTGAAGTGTCCCAAGCCCGCCGGCGCGTTCTACGCCTTCCCCGACATTTCCGTCGCCTTCGGCCGGTCGTGGAAGGGGACGAAGATCGCCAACGACGTCGACTTCTGCAACGCGCTGCTGGAGGCCACCGGTGTTGCCGTGGTGCCCGGCAGCGCCTTCGGCGAGCCGCGCGCGATCCGCATCTCCTACACCTGCAAGCCCGCGGAGCTGACCGAGGGCCTGCGCCGCATCCAGCAGTTCTTCGGCGAGCTGGCCTGAGCCGGCCGCCCTGCCCGCCAGACTACGGAGCCCTCGCATGAAAGCCCCCATCCGCGTCGCCGTCACCGGAGCCGCCGGCCAGATCGGCTACAGCCTCATCTACCGCATCGCCTCGGGCGAAATGCTGGGCAAAGACCAGCCCGTGATCCTGCAGATGCTGGAGCTGCCGATGGAGAAGGCGCAGGCCGCGCTCAAGGGCTGCATGATGGAACTGGAGGACTGCGCCTTTCCATTGCTCGCCGGCATGGTCGGCACCGACGACGCCAACGTCGCCTTCAAGGACGCCGACGTGGCCCTGCTGGTCGGTGCGCGCCCGCGCGGCCCCGGCATGGAGCGCAAGGACCTTCTGCTGGAGAACGCCAAGATCTTCACCGCCCAGGGCAAGGCGCTCAACGCGGTGGCCTCGCGCCACATCAAGGTGCTGGTGGTCGGCAACCCGGCCAACACCAACGCCTACATCGCGATGAAGTCGGCGCCGGACCTGCCGAAGAAGAACTTCACCGCCATGCTGCGCCTCGACCACAACCGGGCGCTGTCGCAGCTGGCGGCCAAGGCGCAGGTCAAGGTCGGCGACATCGAGAAGATGGTCGTCTGGGGCAACCACAGCCCGACCATGTACCCCGACTACCGCTTCGCCACGGTCGGCGGCGCCTCGCTCAAGGACAAGATCAACGACGACGCCTGGAACCGCAACGAATTCCTGCCCAAGGTCGGCAAGCGCGGGGCGGCGATCATCGAGGCGCGCGGACTGTCGTCGGCGGCCTCGGCGGCAAATGCGGCCATCGACCATGTGCGTGACTGGGTGCTGGGCACGAACGGCAAGTGGGTCACGATGGGCATCCCGTCGGACGGCAGCTACGGTATCCCCGTCGATGTGATGTACGGCTACCCGGTGACCTGCGCCAACGGCGAGTACAGCATCGTGCAGGAGTTGCCGATCGACGAGTTCTCGCGCGAGCGCATGAACTTCACCCTGAAGGAACTCGAGGAAGAGCGCGCCGGCGTCGCGGATCTGCTCGGCTGAACCCCGATCGGCGTCCGCGTTGACGCCGGCAAAGCCCTTCGCAGGGCGCTTCGACCAAGGTCGGGGCGCCCCGCGTGCCTTCCGGGGCCATCATCCCGCGGAGGGGTCCGTGCATGGGATACGAGGACGAGCACCGGCGATCGATCGAAGACCCCGCGGACTTCTGGGCTTAGCAGGCGCGTGCCATCCACGGGCGCGCGCCCGCGCACACGATCCTCGAATACGACCGCCCGCCGTTCCGCCGCGGGTTGGTCGGCGGCCTGACCAACCTCTGCTTCAACGCGGTCGACCGCCATCTCGACGCGCGGGGCGACCAGCTCGCGGTGGTCGGCATCTCGACCGAGACCGGCGCGCGTGAGACCTGCACGTATCGCCAGCTGCACCCCGAGGTGCAGGACTTCGCCGCCGTGCTGCGCGGCCTCGGCGTGGGCGTCGGCGACCGCGACCGCTAGGTCATCTACGTGCCGAACACGCTGCAGGCGGTGTTCGCGATGCTGGCCTGCGCGCGGCTGGGCGCGATCCACTCGTTGGTGTTCGGCGGCTTCGCCGCGCACCACCTGGTGCTGCGGATCGATGACGCGCGGCCGAAGTTGCTGGTGTGCGGCGACACCGGCGGCTGCGCAGTGGCGCTGGCGCTCTCGATGCGCACCGTCCATGACGTCGGCCCCGGGCAGGTGATGTTCTCGACCTCGGACGTCGGCTGGGTCGTGGGCCATTCCTGCATCGTCTATGGACCGCCGATCGTCGGCGCGACGCCCCTCGTCTACGAGGGCCTGCCGGGGAACCCCGACCCCGGCATCTGGTGGCCGCCGTGCGCCGGATACGGCGTGCGCACGGTGTTCTCCTCCCCGACCGCCTTGCGCGTGCTGAAGAAGCACGGCCCGGACCACATCCGCCGTCACGCCCTTTCCCGGCTGCACCGGCTGTTCCTCGCCGGCGAGCCGCTGGACGAGCCGACCGCGCGCTGGGCCACCGAGGCGCTCGGACGACCGGTGATCGACAACGACCGGCAGACCGAGACCGGCTGGCCGGTGCTGACCCTGGTGCTGGGCCTCGACCTCGAGCCCGTCAAGTTCGGCTCGCCCGGTCTGCCCAACCTCGGCTACCGGCTGCGCGTAATCCACGAGGGCACCGGGCAGGAGTCCTCCGACGGCGAAAAGCGCGTGCTGGCGATCGTGCCGCCGCTGCCGTGGGGTTGCCTGGACACGACCTGGAACGATGAGCCGCGATTCTCCGCCGGATGCTTCAGTCACTTCCGGGAACTGCTGTACTCGTCGCTCGACTGGGCAGTGCGCGACGCCGACGGCCATCACACCATCCTCGGTCGCACCGACGACGTGATCAACGTCGCCGTACACCGCCCGGGGACGCGCGAGATCAAGGAGGCGGTCGCCACCCATCCCGCGGTCGCCGAGGTCGCGGTGGTCGGCGTGCACGACGAGATCAAGAGCCAGGTGCCGGTGGTGTTCGCCACCCTGCGCGCGGGGATGCCATCGGCCAGCTCCGCCGCGGCGCTGGGCGACGCGATCCATGCCCGGGCCTGCGAGCAGCCGGGCGCGGTGGCCCGGCCGGCGCGGGTGTACCTGGTCGGCGCGCTGCCCAAGACCCGCTCCGGCAAGCTGCTGCGCCGCTCGATCCATGCCTTGGCCCACCAGGCCGATCCGGGCGACCTCTCGACGCTGGACGAGCCGGGCGCGCTGGATGAGGTGCGGCTCGCGCCGGGAAGCGCGGCGGCGTGGCCGGGGTGAGGCGCGGGCCGCACGGCGCCCCTGCTAAAATCACGTCTTCCTGCCGACCATCCCCGGACCCCGCATGAGCCACCACGATTCCGCCGGCGCCCGCCTGCGCGACGCGATGCAGGCCGAGAAACCGTTGCAGCTGCCGGGCGCGATCAACGCCTATGCCGCGATGCAGGCCGAGCGCGCCGGCTTCCGCGCGCTCTACGTGTCCGGCGCCGGCATCGCCAACGCGAGCTACGGGCTGCCCGATCTCGGCATGACCAGCCTCGACAACGTGTGCGAGGACATCCGGCGGATCAGCGGCGCCTGCCGCCTGCCGCTGCTGGTGGACGCCGACACCGGCTGGGGCGCGGTGTTCAACGTCCAGCGCACGGTCAAGGAGTTCATTCGCGCTGGCGCTGCCGCCTGCCACATCGAGGACCAGGTGCAGGCCAAGCGCTGCGGACACCGGCCGGGCAAGGCGGTGGTGCCGAAGGACGACTTCGCCGACCGCATCAAGGCCGCGGTCGACGGCCGCACCGACCCGGATTTCGTGATCGTGGCGCGCACCGACGCGCTGGCGGTGGAGGGTATCGGCTCGGCGCTCGAGCGCGCGGTCGCCGCCGAGGCGGCCGGCGCCGACGTGATTTTCGCCGAGGCCTGCACCACTCTCGACGAGTACCGCCGCTTCGTCGCCGCGGTGACGGTGCCGGTGCTGGCCAACCTCACCGAGTTCGGAAAGACGCCGTATTTCACGGTGCAGGACCTCGGCAACGCAGGCATCGCGATGGTGATCTACCCGCTTTCCGCCTTCCGCGCGATGGCGAGCGCGGCGGAAGCGGTCTACGCCGCGATCCGTGCCGACGGCACGCAGAAGGCGGTGGTCGGCCGCATGCAGAGCCGCATGGAGCTCTACGAGGTGCTCGGCTATCACGCCTACGAGGAGAAGATCGACGCCCTGTTCGGTGCCGGTCGCGGCGGTGCCTGATCCTCGCGCCGCCAGGCCGTCGCAGCCGGCCCGGCCCGGTACATCCCTTCATGCGGCCGCGCCGACGCGGCCGCCCCATCCGAGATCCGAGCCATGAGCGAATCCGCCCCGATCCTTCCCAAGGCCAAGAAGTCGGTCGCGTTGTCGGGCGTCGCCGCCGGCAACACCGCGGTGTGCACCGTCGGCCGCACCGGCAACGACCTGCACTATCGCGGCTACGACATCAAGGATCTCGCTGAGCAGGCCACGTTCGAGGAGGTGGCCTTCCTGCTGGTGCATGGTCGGCTGCCGGATGCCGCTGAGCTGCGTCTCTACCACCGCAAGCTGGCCCGACTGCGCGGCCTGCCGGCGGCGGTCCGCGCGGCGCTCGAACTGCTGCCCGCGTCGACCCACCCGATGGACGTGATGCGCACCGGCTGCTCGGTGCTCGGCGCCGTGCTGCCCGAGAAGGACGACCACGCGGCAGCCGGCGCGCGCGACATCGCCGATCGGCTGCTGGCCTCGTTCGGCTCGGTGCTGCTGTACTGGTACCACTACTCGCACAACGGACGTCGCATCGACACCGAGACCGACGATCCGTCGATCGCTGCGCACTTCCTGCACCTGCTGCACGGCCGCAGGCCGGTCGAACTGCACGCCCGCGCCCTCGACCAGTCGCTGATCCTCTACGCCGAGCACGAGTTCAACGCGTCGACCTTCGCCGCGCGGGTAGTGGCCGGAACCGGGTCCGACCTGTATTCGGCGGTCACCGGCGCGATCGGCGCGTTGCGCGGGCCCAAGCACGGCGGCGCCAACGAGGCGGCGATGGAGATCATCGCCCGCTACCAGTCCGCCGACGAAGCCGAGGCCGACATCCGCGCGCGGGTCGAGCGCCGCGAGATCGTGATCGGATTCGGCCATCCGGTGTACACGATCGGCGATCCGCGCAACCCGATCATCAAGTCGATCTCGCGCCGCCTGTGCGAGGACGCCGGCGACATGCGCCTGTTCGAGGTCAGCGAGCGCATCGAGACCCTGATGTGGGACCTGAAGAAGATGTTCCCGAACCTCGACTGGTACAGCTCGTCGTCGTACCACATGATGGGCGTGCCGACCGCGATGTTCACCCCGCTGTTCGTGGTCTCGCGCACCAGCGGCTGGGCCGCGCACGTGATCGAGCAGCGCATGGACGGAAAGATCATCCGCCCGAGCGCCAACTACACCGGACCCGAGGACCAGGTCTTCGTGCCGCTGGCCGCGCGTTCCTGAGCGAGGCGTTGTGCCGCGGCGCAGCGTGACCGCCGCGGCGCGGCTGGCAACATCGACGGCGTGAGCGATCCGCAGGCCGACGCCGATCCCTTCAAGGTGGCCTACCCGCAAGCGCAGGAGGTCGCGCCGTGGGCGCCGTTCGGCTGGCTGCGGCGCGGATTCGCCGACGCACTTGCGGCGCCGGCCGCCTCGCTGTTCTACGGCGGGGTGCTGGCGGCGATGGGCTGGCTACTCGTGCGCTTCGCGGTCGATGGCGCGATCGGGCTGGCGCTGCTGACCGGCTTCCTGCTGGTCGGTCCGCTGCTCGCGACGGGCCTGTACGCGATCAGCCGTGCGATCGAGCAGGGCGGGCGGCCGGACTTCCGCCGTTCGCTGGTGGCATGGCGCGAGAACCTGACCTCGTTCTCGTTCTTCGGCGCGATCCTCGCACTGCTGCTGGCGGTCTGGATCCGCGTCTCGGTGGTGGTGGTGGCGCTGTTCTTCGACGGCCCGATGCCGCACGCGGCGACCCTGCTGCGCGACGTGCTGGCGGCGCCCGACGGCGTGGTCTTCCTCGGCGCCTATCTCGCCGCCGGCTTCGGCTTCGCGGTGCTGGTGTTCTCCGCCTCGGTGGTCTCGCTGCCGCTGCTGCTCGACCGCCCGCGCTGCGACGCCATGACCGCGATCGTCACCAGCATGCGCGTACTCGCAGCCAACCGCGGGCCGCTGCTGCTGTGGGCGGCGCTGATCGTGCTGCTGACCGCGCTCGGTTTCGCGACCGGGTCCGTCGGGCTCGCGCTGCTGCTGCCGGTGGTGGGGCATGCGACGTGGCATGCCTATCGGGAGTTGGTGGCGCCGGCTTAGAGATCGCCTTTGCGCGTGGGTGCCGCGGTGGTGCAGGACTCGGAGGGGCTTGGGCCCGGGGCCCTGGCCGGAACAGCGAAGACGCGCTGACTGCTGCACCGCGGATCCACGCTGTACCCTGGGACCTAAACCCTCGCTCTTCACCGCTGCCTCTCTTGAAATCCGAGTGGG
>DHLY01000175.1:44188-44315 GCA_002405525.1 Proteobacteria bacterium UBA4656 | reverse complement strand
TGGGGCGGTTGCGGGGGTTCGGGTGGTGTGTTGCGGTGTGCGGTGCCTCGTGTTGCGGGTTGGTAGCGGCGTGGCGTGGGTGGCCCTGCTGCATCAACGCTGACCTTGACCTTGTAGAGCGTCGCGG
>DHLY01000175.1:26810-44076 GCA_002405525.1 Proteobacteria bacterium UBA4656 | reverse complement strand
CAGGGTGCGCTCCTACAGGGGTGGTGCGGGGGTCACCGGACGCGCGGGGGCCTTCGGCGGCCGGGGTGGTGCGGGGCGGCCGGGGTGGCGGCCGGTGTTGCGGTGGCGGTGCGTCGCTTCGCTCATTGCACCCTGTGCGGGTTGAACTACGCAGGTTGAACCTGGTGCCGTTCGCTGGACTCCTGGCACGGTGGGTGCTGATCCATTGAAAGCATCGCGGCGCGCGCGCCGCTCCTACAACGACATCGCTGGCCTTCACCCTGCTGAAGCGTCGCGGCGCGGGCGCCGTTCCTGCAACGTGCTGGGTTGGGGGCCTGGGCCTGTGGAGGGTCGCGCTGCACGCAGCGCTCCTACAAGGGCCCTGGCGGTGCACGCAGCGCTCCTGCAACGGCCTGGGTGTTCGTCCTTCGGGCATCGTGGCACGCGGTGCTCCCACACACGGCAGACGACGCGGGTGGGCGCGGCCCCGGGGGGCCGGGGGCAAAGTCGGCGCGCCGTTGCCGGCGCGCCCGTGCGCTTCGATGCTGCTTCCTGCGAATTACTTCTTCTTGGCCTTCTTCTTCGCGGCCTTCTTGACGACCTTCTTGGCCGCCTTCTTCACGGCCTTCTTGGCCTTCTTCGGGGCGGCCTTCCTGACGCCCTTCTTCGCAGTTTTCTTGGCCGGCTTCGCTGCCTTCTTGGCGGGCTTGGCCTTCTTGACCGGCTTGGCCGGCTTGGCCTTGGCGACAGCCTTCTTCGCCTTGGCGACGGCCTTCTTCGCGCCGGCCTTGGCGGCCTTGACCTGCTTGGAGACCGCGGTCTTCACCTCGGCGGCCTTTTTCTCGACCTTGGCCACGACCTGCTTGGCTTCGGTCTTGACGGCGGCGGCGACTTCCTGGGCCTTTTCGACCATTGGCTCGACCGCGTGCGCGATCGACGACATCACACCCGTGTTCTCGTTGCTCATGGCACTCCCTCCGGCTTATCGGGGTTTTTGTGGGACATCGACCCTGCGCCCGCGGCGCCAAGCCATGCCCCCTGCGAAGGGGCCGCGCCTGGCGCCCGGTACTCAGAACTTGCCGTAATACCCTTCCTTCAGGGCATCGAACAGGTTGGCGGCGGTGTGGATCTCGCCGTCGTATTCGATCTCTTCGTTGCCTCTGACCTCGACAACAGTACCGTCCTCCAGTTCGAAACGGTAGATGGTGTTCTCGAGATCGGCCTCCTTGACCAGCACGCCCTGGAAGGCGGCCGGGTTGAAGCGGAAGGTCGTGCAGCCCTTGAGCCCCTGTTTGTAGGCGTAGCGGTAGATGTCCTTGAAGTCCTCGTAGGGGTAGTCGGTGGGCACGTTGGCCGTCTTGGAAATCGACGAGTCCACCCATTTCTGGGCGGCGGCCTGGATGTCGACGTGTTCCCTCGGGGTGATGTCGTCGGCGGCGACGAAGTACTCGGGCAGTCGCTCGTCAGCCTCGCTGCCGTAGGGCTTGGCCCTGGCGTTGATCAGGGTGCGGTAGGCGAGCAGCTCATAGCTGAGCACCTCGACCTTCTCCTTGGTCTTGCGGCCTTCGCGGATGACGTTGCGGCTGTAGGCGTGGGCGAAGGAGGGCTCGATGCCGTTGCTGGCGTTGTTGGCCAACGACAGGGAGATGGTGCCGGTGGGCGCGATCGAGGTGTGGTGGGTGAAGCGCGCGCCGGTCTCGGCGATCTCGGCCACCAGTTCCGGGGCGACCTCAGCCACCCGCTGCATGTAGCGGGAGTACCGGGCATGCAGGATGCGCCCGGGGATCTTCTGCCCGGCCTGCCAGCCGTCGGCGGCCATCTCCGGGCGCTTGCGCAGCATCTCCGGGGTGACCTCGAACTGCTCGACCATGATCGGGGCGGGGCCCTTTTCCTTGGCGAGGCTCAGGCCCACTTCCCAGCCGGCCAGCGCCATCTCGCGCGAGACCTGCTCGGTGAAGGCGCAGGCCTCGGCCGAGCCGTACTTCATCTTGAGCATGGTCACGGTGGAGCCTAAGCCCAGGAAGCCCATGCCGTGACGGCGCTTGCGGGTGATCTCGTCGCGCTGCTGGGCCAGCGGCAGGCCGTTGATCTCGACCACGTTGTCGAGCATGCGGGTGAACACGCGCACGACCTCGCGGTATTCCTCCCAGTCGAAGCGCGCCTTCGGGCCGAAGGGGTCGCGCACGAAGGTGGTGAGGTTGACCGAGCCCAGCAGGCAGGACCCGTACGGCGGCAGGGGCTGCTCGCCGCAGGGGTTGGTGGCGCGGATGTTCTCGCACCACCAGTTGTTGTTCATCTCGTTGACGCGGTCGATCAGGATGAAGCCCGGCTCGGCGAAATCGTAGGTGCTGGTCATGATCATGTCCCACAGGCGCCGGGCCTGGACATGACCGTAGATCTTGCACGCCACCAGGCCGTCGTCGCGGGTGACGTAGTGGGTCGACGCCGGCCAGTCGCGCCAGACCACCTGGGTGGGATCGTCGAGGGCGACCTCGTGAGCTTCCTTGAGGTTGACCGGGAACACCAGCGGCCAGTCGGCGCCGGACTCGACGGCCTGCATGAACTCGTCGGTGATCAGCAGCGAGAGGTTGAACTGGCGTAGGCGCCCGTCCTCGCGCTTGGCCTTGATGAACTCCTTCACGTCGGGATGGCTGACGTCGAAGGTGCCCATCTGCGCGCCGCGGCGGCCGCCGGCCGACGAGACGGTGAAGCACATCTTGTCGTAGATATCCATGAACGACAGCGGGCCGGACGTATAGGCGCCCGCGCCGCTGACGTAGGCGCCGCGCGGGCGCAGCGTCGAGAACTCATAGCCGATGCCGCAGCCGGCCTTGAGCGTGAGGCCCGCTTCATGGACCTTGTCGAGAATCCCGTCCATCGAGTCCGGGATGGTGCCGGACACGGTGCAGTTGATGGTGCTGGTGGCGGGCTTGTGCTCCAGCGCACCGGCATTGGACGTGATGCGGCCGGCCGGGATCGCCCCGCGGCGCAGGGCCCACAGGAAGCGCTCGTACCAGTAGGCCTGCTTGTCCGCGGTGGACTCCGCGTCGGCCAGCGCGCGCGCCACGCGCTGATAGGTGCCGTCGATCGTGACGTCGACCGCTTCACCCTTCTTGGTCTTCAGGCGGTACTTCTTGTCCCAGATGTCGTAGGACGCCGGCTGCAGCGGAATCTCGACCTCCCCGCGGGCGCTCGGGACCTCCAGGCGGAGCGTGCTCATTGGAATTGCTGACCTCCTGTTTCGCGGGGCTGCCCGCGGGCAACCCTGGTTGTCGTGACGGCCGCCCCAGAGCAGCCGGGCGCAGGAAAAAGCACGCCACGGCGCCACCTGTGCCGTGACTTCACTTCGACGGAACGCTGCGGGTAAAGCCGCGGTCCAAGCCGTCACTGCGGACGGGCTGGAAAAGCGCCGGACCAATCCCCATCGGCTGACTCACCTGCTGAGCGTCACTTGGCTTTGCGTAACCACAAGATGTTGTACCACCACGCCCGGCGACCTTACGCCGCCGCCACGGACCCGTCAAGCAGTTTTTTCATTATGAAAATCAATGGTTTCACCGTACATCCTCGCTTTGAACATGGTCGATTCACGGGCAGGAAATGAAAAAAACCGACCTTCTTGCCTTTGTCGCACGGCACAAGATGTTGTGTCTTGCCAAATCGGGGCCCACGTCCGGGAGCAGCGCATGAATTTCCCTCGTCCGTCCACCCCCCGGCTTGCCGCGGCGCTGCTGGCCCTCGCACTCGCCGCGCCGCCCCGGCCCGCCAGCGCGAGCGGGCTGCCGCTGGATGCCGGCGGCCAGCCCGTGGCGACCATCGCCCCGATGCTGGAGCAGGTGACCCCGGCGGTGGTCAACATCAACACCCGCACCCGGGTGCGGGTGCGCAGCCCGTTCGAGGACGACCCGTTCTTCCGCCAGTTCTTCGGGATCCCCTCGATGCCCCGCGAGCGCGTGCAGCAGTCGCTGGGCTCGGGGGTGGTGGTGGATGCCGCCAACGGCTACGTGATCACCAACAACCACGTGATCGAGGGCGCGGAAGACATTTCGGTGACCCTGGCCGACGGGCGCACGGTGAGCGGTCGCAAGGTTGGCGCCGACCCGGACTCCGACGTGGCGGTGATCCGGATCGAGGCCACCGGCCTGAAGGCGCTGCCGCTGGCCGATTCCGACCGGCTGCGGGTCGGCGACTTCGTGGTCGCGGTCGGCAATCCCTTCGGCCTCGGCCAGACGGTCACCAGCGGCATCGTTTCGGCGCTGGGTCGCAGCGGCTTGCGCGGACTCAACGTGCAGAACTTCATCCAGACCGATGCCTCGATCAACCCGGGCAACTCCGGCGGCGCGCTGGTCAACCTGCGCGGCGAACTCATCGGCATCAACACCGCGATCTTCACGCCCTCGGGCGGCAACGTCGGCATCGGCTTCGCGATCCCGGCCAGCCTCGCCCGCGAGGTGATGCGCCAGCTGCTGGCCTTCGGGGCCGTGCGCCGCGGGACGCTCGGCGTGCAGACGCAGGATCTCGACGCGCAACTGGCGGAGATGCTGAAGATCGACGCCAACCGCGGGGCGGTGGTCACGCGCGTGCTGGCCGACTCCGCCGCCGAGCGCGCGGGCCTCCAGCCCGGCGACGTGATCAGCGCGATCGACGGCAAGCCGGTCGGCGGCCGTGCCGACCTGGCCAACCTCGAGGGCCTGCTGCCGGTCGGCGAAGCGATCGAGCTGCGCGTCCTGCGCGAGGGCCGGCCGCTGACGCTGCGCGCGCGGCTGGAGGCGCCCAGCCTGCGCCGCGCGGCCGGCGTCGACCTCGACAGGCGCCTCGACGGCGCCTCGCTCGCCGAGCGCCCGCCGCGCAATGGGCGCAAGTCCGGAGTCATGGTGGCGGCGGTCGGCGAGGGCAGCGCCGCGCAGATCCTGGGCCTGGCCGAGGGCGACACCATCGTCGGCGTGAATCGCCGCGAGGCCGGCGACCTCGAAGCGCTGCAGACGCTGCTCGCCGCCGCCGGCGGCGGCCGCGCCGTGCTCAGCGTGGTGCGCGACCAGCAGCTTTTCTTGGTGGTGCTGCGCTGAGAGGCTGTGAAAAAGCAGCCTCCCCGGCAGGCCGTGGGTGGCCTGCGCGCGGGTCATGCACGCCAGTGCAGGATTCGCAGGAGCAGGTCCGGACCGGTGCCGGACCCGCGCCTGGAAAAACCCACGGGATGTGGGTTCTTTCACTGGCACTGAGGGGGCATCGAGGAGGCGGATCCTGCGCGCCGCTCCGGGGCCACCGCGCACACGGGGTCCCGCGCGTCCAGCCCGGCCCGCGATGGGCGAACGTGATCCGGTCGCGCCGGCCCGCGCGTCGCGCTGGCTCGCCACGCCATCGGCGGTCGCCGCGTTATCATCCGCAGTCTTCGCTTCGGGCTGCCGGGGTTCGCATGCGTCTGGCTGGATGGACCGTCGCCGTGGGCCTGCTGCTGGCGCCGCCCGGCATGCTGTCGGCGCGGACCGAGCCGGGAACGACCTGGACCGGCGATCTGGCTGCCGCGCGCGCCTTCATGGTCGACACCGCGCGCACCTACGAGCTGCGCTTTCGCAACCCGGTCAAGGTGCGCACGGTCGGGACCATGTCGGCGCTGGAAGCGGTGGCGCGCGGGCAGGCCGACCTGGTCGGCACCGCGCGCCCGGCCGACCCGGACACGCCGATCGAGGCCAATCTGCAATTCACCACCGTGGCCTGGGACGCGCTGGCGCTGGCGGTACACCCGCGCAATCCGGTGCGCGACGTCTCGCTCGAGCAGTTGCGCGACATCTATGCGGGCCGGATCGTCGACTGGTCCGCGCTGGGAGGCGCCCCGGGCAAGATCAACCTGTACGCGGTGGCCGGCCCGCTCGACGGGGTGGAGTGGAGCCTGCGCCGGCTGCTGTTCGGCAAGGGGTCTGCGCGGGTCGCCGCCGGACGCTGGTACATCAACACCCGCCAACTGGAGGACGCGGTGGCGATCGATCCGGCGGGAATCGGCGTGACCCTGCATTCGCTGGCGGCGGCGCACCAGGGCCTGGCCTCGCTGCGCATCGACGGCGTCGCGCCCGGCCTGAAGACGCTGGAGGATGGCAGCTATCCGCTGCCGACGCGGCTCTACGTCGCCGCCCGCCGCGCGGGACCCGGCCTGCCGAGTTCGGTGCAGGCCGCGATCCGGGCGCGCCAGTTCATGCGCCGCGAACCCGCGCTGCGCGCCGAGTGGCGGCGTCGCCAACTGCTGCCGGCGGCCAACGCGCGGCACCTGCGGCTGGGCGCCACCGAACGCGAGGCAGCGCTGTTCCAACGCCTCGGGGTGCGCATCGCAGCGGCGCCGCCGGCGCCGGCGGTGCCGCCGCCAGCCAAGCCCCGACTGTCGAATCCGATGCGCGCCGCGGCGCGGCCGCTGGACCGCGAGCCCGTGCCGTTCGGCGCGCCACCGCGCGCGACGCAGGGCAACCCCACGCGCCGCGCGGACGAGGCGCTGGAACGGTCGGGCTGCGCACCGGCCGTGTTCTGCCGCTAGGGACAGCCTTTGGACCCACAGCCATCCTCGCCGCGCCCTGATCCGTGCTCGCCGTGCCGCCGCGGCGCGCCGGGACACGCCCGCGCAAAGGCCCGCGCGCCGTGATCCGCGCGCTCTCACTCGATCTCGACGACACCCTGTGGCCGATCGCGCCGGCGATCGAGGGCGCCGAGCGCGCCCTCGATGCATGGCTGCGCGCGCACTGCCCCGACGTCGCCGCCGCCTGGCCGACCGACGCCCTGCGCGAGCTGCGCGAGCGCATCTGGCTCGCCCACCCGCAGCACGCGCACGACTTCACGACCCTGCGCAAGCTTTCGCTGCGTGCGGTACTCACCCCGCATGGGTACAGCGAGGACCACGTCGAAGCCGCTTTTGAAGCGTTCTACGCGGCGCGCAACCGGGTGGAACTGTTCCACGACGCCCTGCCCGCACTGGCGCGATTGTCCGCGCGCTGGCCGATCGCCACCCTGACCAACGGTAACGCCGACGTGGACCGGATCGGCATCGGCCGCCACTTCGCGGCGCGGGTCTGCGCGCGCACCGTGGGCGCAGCCAAGCCTGAGCCGACGATCTTCGCCCGCGCCGCGACAGAACTCGGCCAGCCGGCCGGGGCGATCGCCCACGTCGGCGACGATCCGGACCTCGACGTGCTCGGCGCACGGCGCGCCGGCATGGTGGCGGTGTGGCTCAACCGTACAGGCGCGGCCTGGCCGCATGCCGAGCGCCCGCACATCGAGATCGACAGCCTGGCAGGCCTGGAGCCGGCGCTCGACGATTGGATGGCCCGCAGGGCCGCCGGAGAGGACTGCGCGTGACCGCCGTACTGATCGACGCCGCAAGCCACGCCGTCCCGCTGGTGCCGGTATCTCCCACCTCCTTGCCGGGGTGGCTGGACGCGCAGGACGCCGCCGTGCGGCGCTGGGCCGAAGGCACCGGATTCAGGGGCACGCCCGGCACCTGGTGCGCGGTGCCGGGCACGGACGGCGGCCTGTCGCGGGTGCTGGTCGGGATGGCCGACCCACCGGACCTCTACGCGCTCGCGCACCTGCCGCTCGCGCTGCCCGAAGGTGACTACGCGCTCGCCGAGGGCGGAGTGCGCCCCGACCCCGCGGCGGCGGCGCTCGGCTTCGCGCTGGGCGCCTACCAGTTCACGCGCTACCGCGCGGGCCGGCGCGCGCCGGCCCGCCTGCTGCTGCCCGATGGCGTGGACCGGATGGCGCTGCGCGCGCTCGCCGGCGCCACCACCCTGGTGCGCGACCTCGTCAATACGCCGACCGAGCACATGGGCCCGGCCGAACTCGCCGCGACCGTGTCCGGAATCGCCACCGCGCATGGCGGCAAGTTTCAGGAGTGGGTGGGCGAAGAACTGCTCGCGGCCAACTTCCCGGCCATCCACGCGGTCGGCCGCGCCTCGCACCGGCCGCCGCGGCTGCTGCAGATGACCTGGGGCGACCCGCGGCATCCGCACGTCGCGATCGTCGGCAAGGGCGTGTGCTTCGACACCGGCGGTCTCGACATCAAGCCGGCTGACGGCATGCGCCACATGAAGAAGGACATGGGCGGCGGCGCGCACGCCATCGCGCTGGCCGAACTGGTGATGGCGAGCCACCTGCCGGTGCGCCTGAACCTGCTGGTGCCGGCAGTCGAGAACGCCATCGCCGGCAATGCCTACCGGCCGGGCGAGGTGGTGCGCACCCGCGCCGGCTTCCACGTCGAGATCGACAACACGGATGCCGAGGGCCGCGTGGTGCTGTGCGATGCGCTCACCTTCGCCGCCCAGCAGCGCGCGGCACTGATCCTCGACTTCGCCACCCTGACCGGCGCGGCGCGGATCGCGCTGGGCCCCGACCTGCCGGCGCTGTTCGCCAACCACGACGCGCTGGCCGCCGAAATCCTCGCCCGCGGCCGCGCGGAGCAGGATCCGCTGTGGCAGTTGCCGCTGTGGCAGGGCTACCGGCCGATGCTGGATTCCCCCGTCGCCGACTTCGCGAATGCCGGTCCCTCGCGCCACGCCGGCGCGATCACCGCCGCGCTCTACCTCGAGCGCTTCGTGCCGCCCGAAATCCCCTGGGCGCACGTCGACGTCTATGCGTGGAACGACCTCGACCGCCCGGGCCGCCCCAAGGGCGGCGAAGCGCAGGGCCTGCGCGCGTTCTTCCGCTTCCTGCAGCGGCGGTTCGGAGCCTGAGCCGACCATCGGCGCGGCCGTTGCGCGCGGCTGCGGCGGTTCGGCGTTGCCGGGCGGTGTCGTCCCGGGGCGCCGCTGCTTCGCCCGCAGGAGCGCTGCGTGCAGTGCTCCTGCTGGGGAGACGCTGACGCGAGGCGGGATGTCGGCTGCGAGCGCAGGGTGGCGTGGCGCCCAAGACGGCAGCGGCAGGGCCGATGCGTCGCGATCGTGCCGCGCGCGGCGCCGGCGTGCCGGCGTGCCAGAGCGCCGCGCGCGAGCAAGGCCGCGTGGACCCCGCGCGGGTCAGTTCAAGGTACGCGGCGCGTCGGCGATCTCGAACGCCTTGACCTTGGATGCCAGCCGCGTGTCGGCCGACAGCAGCTCGATCGCGTCGGCGAGCACGCGCGCGGCCTCGTCCAGCGGCGCGTCGGGGCCACGGCGCTCGGTGTCGTCCTCGTCCTCCCCGGCGCGGCGTTCGTCGGCCTGCAGGCCATCGTCGAGGCGCTCGTCGGCATCGGCCGCGGCCTTGCCCTGGGCTTCCGCCAGCGTCCCGCGCTCGGCCTTGCGCTGCGCGATCCGCTTCTGCTGGCGATCTCTCTCGGCACGGCGCACCGCCTCGCTTAGCGACAGCGCCTTCTGTTCGCGCGCGCGCCGGCCCTCCTCGAGATCCTCGAGGTAGTACTGGAATTCGCGGTCGCCGGCCACCCGCTGCTGATGACGAGCAACGAGCAGCGGCACCAGTTCACGGAAGTCGCCGCGACCGCGGTAGTCGGCGGGCGTGATCGAGGCCCAGGGCAGGGCGTTGTCGATCGCGCTCTCACCCCACAGCGCAGGATCGATCGGACCGGCCCACTCGATGTCCGGCACGACACCGCGATTCTGGGTCGAGCCACCGTTGACGCGGAAGAACTGCGCCACGGTCAACTTGACCTGCCCGAAGATCGGCTTGTCGTTGTTGGCGAAGGTGTCGAGGTCGATCAGGTTCTGAACCGTGCCCTTGCCATAGGTGGTCTGGCCGATGATCAGGGCGCGACCGTAGTCCTGCAGGGCGGCGGCGAAGATCTCCGACGCGGACGCGGACGAACGGTCGACCAGCACCGCCAACGGGCCGTCCCAGGCGACCGCGGTGTCCTCGTCGGACTCGACGCTGACCTTGCCCTGCGCGTCGCGCACCTGCACCACCGGGCCGCGGTCGACGAACAGCCCGGTCAGGTTGGTGGCCTCGGTCAGCGAACCGCCGCCGTTCTGCCGCAGGTCGATCACCATGCCGGACACGCCGTCGCGGCGCAGTTCGCCGATCAGGCGCCGCACATCCCGGGTGGACGAGCGTGCGTCGGCATCGCCGCGGCGGTTGCCCTCGAAATCGTGGTAGAAGGTCGGCAGGTGGATCACCCCGATCCGACGCCCACCGGCATCGATCACCGATTTCTTGGCCGCCTGCTCCTCCAGCTGCACGGTGTCGCGAACGATCGTCACGCGCACCGGCTTGCTGTCCTCGGGCGCATCGCCGGGGATCAGGTCGAGGGCCACCGTAGTGCCCTTGGGGCCGCGGATCAGGTCCACCACGTCGTCGACGCGCCAGCCGATCACGTCCTGCATCGGCCCCTTCTCGCCCTGCCCTACGCCGACGATGCGGTCGCCGATGCCGACGCTGCCCTGCCGGCCGGCCGGGCCGCCCTTCACGACGCTGCGCACGGTGGTGTATTCGTCCTGCTTCATCAGCACCGCGCCGATGCCTTCCAGAGACAGCCGCATCTGGATGGTGAAGTTCTCCGCAGTCCGCGGTCCGAGATAGCCGGTGTGCGGCTCGATCGCCGACGCGTAGGCGTTCATGAAGGTCTGGAACACGTCCTCGCCGTCGAGTTCGCGCACGCGGTCGCCGAAGCTCTTGTAACGCCGGTCGAGGGTCTTGCGGATCTCGGCGTCCGCCTTGCCGTTCAGACGCAGCCGCAGCCAGTCGTTCTTGACCCGCTTGCGCCAAAGGTCGTCGAGTTCGGCGGTGGTCTTCGCCCACCCCACGTCGTCACGGTCGAGGTCGATGGACTCGTCGAGCGTGAAGTCGAAGCCCGCCGCCAGCAGGCCGCGCGCATGGGCGGTTCGCTCCCCGACCCGGCGGATGTAGGTCCGGAACACGTCGAACGGCGCCCCGAGGTCGCCGTCGTAGATCGCGTCGTCGAGGCGGGTGCGCCAGGCGGCGAAGCGGTCGACGTCGGACTGCAGGAAGAACAGCCGGTCACCGTCGAGGCCATCGAGGTAGCGGTCGTGAATCTGCGCCGACAGGGTGTCGTCGAGCGGGGTGCGCTTGTAGTGGAAACGGGTCAGGAAGCGGGTCGCCCACATCGCCGACTGCGCCTGCTCGGAGGTCGGCGCCAGCAACGCGGGGTCGACCGGCGTGCCGGGCCGCGCCACGACCGGCGCGTTGCCGGCGCCGAGGGCCAGCGCCAGGAGGAGGGTGCGGATCGGGATCATCGTCGGCTCCAGCGGGCCGCCATGGCGGCCCTGTCTTTTCCGCAGGCTAGCGGGCCCGGGCCGGGACCGCGGCAGTGCTGCAGGTCATGCATGCACGAATCCTGCCGCATGGGCCATCTGGTCGGCGTGATAGGACGAGCGCACCAGCGGCCCGCTGGCGACGTGCATGAAGCCCAGGTCATGGCCGAAGTCCGCGATGGCCGCGAACTCGTCCGGGGTCCAGTAGCGCAGTACCGGATGGTGGTGCGCCGAGGGCTGCAGGTACTGGCCGACGGTGAGCATGTCGACGTCGTGCGCGCGCAGGTCGCGCAGCGCGCCCTGCACTTCCTCCATCGACTCGCCCAGCCCCAGCATGATGCCGGACTTGGTCGGCACCTCCGGGTGCTGCGCCTTGAAGCGCTGAAGCAGGGACAGCGACCAGTCGTAGTCGGCGCCCGGGCGCACCTCACGGTAGCGCGCGCGTACGGTCTCTAGGTTGTGGTTGAACACGTCAGGCGGCGTGTCCTTGAGCGCGGCCAGCGCCCGGTCCATGCGGCCCTTGCCACGGAAGTCGGGGGTCAGGATCTCGACCTTGATCGCCGGGCTCAGTTCCCGCACGCGGCGGATGCAGGCGGCGAAGTGCGAAGCACCGCCATCGGCCAGATCGTCGCGGTCGACCGAGGTGATGACCACGTAGCGCAGCCGCATGTCGGCGATGGTGCGCGCGAGCTTCTCCGGCTCGTGGGCGTCCGGCGGCTTGGGACGGCCGTGGGCGACGTCGCAGAACGCGCAGCGGCGGGTGCAGACCTCGCCGAGCACCATGAAGGTGGCGGTGCCCTTGGAGAAGCACTCGTGGATGTTCGGGCACGAGGCTTCCTCGCAAACCGTCACCAGCGCGTTCTTGCGAAGCTGCTTCTTGAGGTCGGCCACCGCGTTGCCCGGCGGGATACGCACCCGGATCCACGAGGGCTTGCGCAGCGCCGGCCGCGCGGGGTCGAAGGTGACCGGATTGCGCGCGATCTTGTCCGCAGCGAGCTGCTTGTCGCCCGGCGCGAGCGCGGCGGCGTCGAGCACAGACAGGGGTATCGACTTCTCGGGCGCGGGCGTGGTCATGGCGGGGTCAGGCGGCCGGCGCCGTGAGGGGCGACGGGCCGGGAGCTTCGGCTTCGACGGGCGCCAGCGCGAACTGCCGGGCCAGCGCCGGCACCAGCGCGCGGGCGACATCGTCCAGCAGCGCGGGCCCGCCGCAGTCTAGCACCGTGGTCACGGCGAGGCCGGCGAAGCCGCAGGGATTGATCCGCGCCCACGGCGCGAGGTCCATGTCGACGTTGAGCGCCAGCCCGTGGAACGCACAGCCGCGCCGCACGCGCAGGCCCAGTGCCATCACCTTGGCACCGCCGACATAGACGCCGGGCGCGCCCTCCTTTCGTTCTCCTTCGATCTGCCAGCCGGCAAGGCATTCGATCGCCGCCTGCTCGATGCGATGCACCAGTTCGCGCACGCCGATCCCGAGTCGGCGCAGGTCCAGCAGCGGGTAGGCAACCAGTTGCCCGGGGCCGTGGTAGGTCACCTGCCCGCCGCGGTCGACCTGCAGCACCGGGATGTCGCCCGCGCCGAGCAAATGCTCCGGCCGACCGGCCTGACCCTGGGTGAACACGGGGTCGTGCTCGACCAGCCACAGCTCGTCGGCGGTGTCCGGGCCCCGCGCGTCGGTGAAGGCCTGCATCGCGCGCCAGACCGGCTCGTAGGCCATGCGGCCCAGCCGGCGTACCTGCCACTGGCGGGCGCCTACAGCGTCCACTTGACCGCGGGATGCGCGCGCAGCCGCGCATAGGCGTCCTCGTAGAGGTCCCGATCCTCGCACCAGAAGCCGACCGCGACCGCGACGTAGTTGCCGGCGCGCGAAGGCCGCCGGCGAACGGTGCTGGGGTCGGGCCGCACGCCGGCGGCGGCAAGTTCGCGCAGCACGATCGCATCGAGGTCCGGGCGCGCCGGCCCGAAGGCGGTCACCTCGAAGATGCCGGGAAAGGTGAAGCCGCGGGTTTCCTTGGGAGCGTCCATCGGGCTCAGGTGGGGTCGGCCAGCCCAGAGTAAACCGCGGACGGTGCCGGAGCGAAGTGCGGGACCGGGCCTGCGCCGCTCGCGGCCGGCTTCGATCGGGAACCGCTGCACCATCCGCGCCGCCGCCGGCCGGCGCCAGAGACGCCCCCGGTCGCTCGACGGCCCCCTCCCTGGAGCCGCGGTCCGTTCGGCATCCTGCCTCACCCTCGCGCCTGCCGGCATGCCCTTCAAGGCATGCCGTCAATCGCTCGACCACCACAGCAGGAGGGCGTCGCCGAGACGCTTGAAGAATCCGCCCTCGGGGTAGTCCTCGAGCGCGACCAGCGGCCCCTCGTGGACCAGCCGGTCGCCGAGGCGAAGCTGGAGATCGCCGACCTGCTGCCCCCGGACCAGCGGCGCGAGCAGGGGATTCGGCACATTGATCGTGGCCTGCAGGCGATCGTAGCTGCCGCGTGGAATCGCCACCCGGGCATCCGCTGCGAGACCTAGCCGCGCCTTCGGGACCACGCCCTTCCACAGATCGGGTGCGGCGACTTCGACGCCGGCCCGGTAAACGGTGGTCGACTCGAAGAAGCGGAAGCCATAGTTCAGCAGGGCCTGCGATTCGTCGGAGCGCGCCTTCTCGCTCGCAGTGCCCATCACCACCGCGATCAGCCGCATGTCGCCGCGCTTGGCACTGGTGGCGAGGCAGTAGCCCGCGCGCGAGGTGTGTCCGGTCTTGATCCCGTCCACGCTGGGATCGCGCCACAGCAGGGTGTTCCGGTTGTGCTGGGTGATGCCGTTCCAGGTGTATTCCCTGGTCGAATACTGCTTGTAATGCTCCGGGAAGTCGCGGATCAGCGCGCGGCCGAGGCGGGCGACGTCGAGCGCGGTGGTGACGTGGCCGTCGGCAGGCAGGCCGGTGGCGTTCAGATAGCGGGTGCCGGCCAGGCCGAGGCGCGCCGCGTGCTCGTTCATCAGGCCGGCGAAGGTTTCCTCGCTGCCGGCAAGGTGCTCGGCCAGCGCGATCGAGGCGTCGTTGCCCGACTGCACCACCATGCCGCGCAGCAGCACCTCCAGCGGGACGCTCGACTTGACCTGCAGGAACGAGGTGCTGCCGTCGGTGCCGGCACCGCCGCGGCGCCACGCGTTCTCGCTGATGAACACCGGATCGTCGAGCTTGACCTTGCCGGCCGCCAGTTCGGCGGCCACGATGTAGGAAGTCATGACCTTCGTGATGCTGGCCGGCTCGACCGGCAGTTCGGGCTCACGCGCGGCCAGAACCTGCCCACTGTCGAAATCCAGCAGAACGAACGAGCGGGCACCGAGCGTGGGCGGCGGCGGCACGGGCGCGGCGGCCGGCGCGGGAGTCGGGGTCTGCGCGCCAGCCACGAGGGCGACGCCGGCGAGAATCAGGAAGGCGGTGGTTCTCATCGAGGCTCAGGGCAAGGGAGGGGAACACTCATTCGACGGCAACGGTGATGCCGCGCAGGCCGATCGCACGCAGGCGCGCACCGACCGCGTCGGCCTCGGCGACCGTGCGCAGCGGCCCGACCCGCACGCGATACAGCGCGCGGCCATTGCGCAGCACGCGGTCGAGGAACACCTCGTCGATGTCGTTGTCCTCGATCCGCGCGGCGAGTCGCAGCGCATTGTCGCGACTGGCGAAGGCACCGGCCTGCACGAACAGGGGCGTTTCGCGGGCGCCGGCTGGGACCGCGGGCGCCACGGCGAGTTCCGGATGCTGGGGATCGATCGCGCGCACCTCGACCTTGCCGGTGCCGGCGACGTGGATGCCCAGCTTGACCGCCGCTGCATAGGAAAGGTCGATGATGCGGTCCGCATGGAAGGGACCGCGGTCGTTCACGCGCACCACTACGCTGCGGCCGTTGTCGAGGTTGGTCACGCGCACGAAGGTCGGCAGCGGCAGCGCCTTGTGGGCGGCCGTCATTGCGTACATGTCGTAGGGTTCACGCGAACTGGTCAGCCGGCCGTGGAACTTGGTGCCGTACCAAGAAGCGATGCCGCGCTCGACGTAACCCTGCGCGGACGGCAACACGGTGTAGGTGCGGCCCAGCACGGTGTAGGGCGAGCGGTTGCCGTAGCGCGCCTGCGGCTCGGCGCGAGGTACCGGTTCCGGCACCGCGGAGACGTCGGGCGGGATCGGCGGGCCGCCGTCACGCTCGTGCACGGGCGCCGGGCCGTCGCGCACCACGAGTCCGGGCGGCGGCGCGCCGCGCGCATCGACAGCAGGCACGGCGTCCGGGCGCGCGAGCTTGCGCCCGCAAGCTCCGAGCATGAGCACCGGCAACAGCAGGACCGTGGTCCGCACGGCGAGCGCCGCGACCGCGCGGCTCACTGCGCGGCGACCTCGGCGCGGCGCGCGGCCGCGATCTCCTGCGCCAATTGCAGCACCGCGAGCGCGTACAGCGGGCTGCGGTTGTAGCGCGTGACCACGAAGAAGTTGCGGTAGGTGATCCAGAACTCGTCGCCGGCCGCGCCGTCGACGCGGACCAGGGTGGCCTGCAGGTCCGGATGGCGCGCGGTGGCGGGCGCATAGCCCCACGCGCCGAGCTGGCCCACGGCGTAAACCGGCTCGAAGCCCTGTGGCTGGATGCGCCGCGCGTCGGCGGCGGCGATCGCCGGATCGGCCACCGGCTGGCCGGGCTGCCAGCCGTGCGCGACGAAGTAGTTGGCGACCGAGGCGAAGGCATCGCCAAAGTCGTTCCACAGGTCGATGCGGCCGTCGGCGTCGTGGTCCACCGCCCAGGTCGCATACGAGGTCGGCATGAACTGGCCGAGTCCCATCGCGCCGGCGTAGGAGCCCTTCACCTCGCCCAGCGGCTGCGGCAGCAGGTCCTCGATCAGCAGCAGGCGCTTGAGCTCGCCGCGGAAGTACGGCGCGCGCGGCGGATAGTGGAAGGCCAGCGTGGCCAGCGCGTCGACCACCCGCCAGCGCCCCGTGTTGCCGCCGTACGCCGTCTCGACGCCGATGATGGCCACGATCAGTTCCGGCGGCACGCCGTATTCGGCGGCGATCGGCTCCAGCACGCCGGTGTGCTCGCGCCAGAACTTCACCCCGCCGCTGATCCGCTGCGGGGTGATGAAGATCGGCCGGTACTGGTGCCAGGGCTTGGCCTCGGCCGGGCGCGTCATCGCGTCGATGATGCCCTGCTGCTTCACGGCGTCCTCGAGCACGCGGTTGACGTGCGCGGCGGTGAGGCCGGGGCGCTGGGTCTTGGCCTCGGCCAGGACCTCGCGCACGAACTCCGCCTGCCCGGGATGGGCGCGGGTCGTGGCGGCGGCGGGGGCGGCGAGCGCGGCGCACAGTGCCGCGGCGGCGGGGCGGAGCATGGGCAAGTGCTTCATCGCCGAGAAATTTACCATGCCGTCCCGGCACGGCTCGATGAAAGCCGGCGCCGGCGCACCCCGTTCGGCGAGCCGCGGGGCTGTGACCCAGCGCGAAGGCCGCAAAGGCGCAGGTCGGGACCGCACCGTGCAACCGCGCCTGCGCGTCAGCAGCGGGATACCCGCCGGCCGGCCTTGGCCGGTCAACGCGCAAGCCATGCCGCCGCCACGACCCGCGCGCACGCGGCCGACGGCGGGCGGCCGCTTCCGAGGACCGCGAAGTGGCCGCGCGGGCTGGTGGTCGGTTGCGGTTCACGCGCGCGCGGCGGCCGACCACGGGCCGGATCGGTGATCGGTGCCGACGCCAGCCGCCGGGTCGCCTGCCGCGCGGCGCCACGGGCGGACGTCCGCCATCTCGCTCCAGCGCGACAAGAACTCGTCCCGCCGCATCACCCGGCCCATTTCTCCCATGCCCCGTCGACCGCCTCGGGCGCACGGGCCTATGCTGGGGAAGTCCACTACCGAGTCCGCCATGACCGATCCCCGAGACCCCCGCCGCCGCCATGCCGTCCTCGGCGGTCTCGCCGTGGCCGGCCTCGCAGTCCTGCGTCCGCTGGCCGCGGCCACTCCGCGCCAGAGTGCTGGGCCGTTCTTTCCGGTCGGCGAGACCGGGGAGTCGGATTTCGACCTCACCCGCCTCGAGGGTCACACCGAGCGCGCCACCGGGCGCGTGGTCGAGATCGATGGCGTGGTGCGCGGCGCCG
>DHLY01000175.1:26469-26654 GCA_002405525.1 Proteobacteria bacterium UBA4656 | reverse complement strand
CGGCGCGCCGCTGGCCGGCGCCCTGGTGCATGCCTGGCAGGCCAACCACCACGGCCGCTATGCGCACCCCGACGACACCAACCCGGCACCGCTCGACCCGCACTTCCAGGGCCATGCGCGCCTGCGCACCGATGCCAACGGACGCTTCCTCATCCGCACCATCGTGCCGGGCCCCTATCCGGTCG
>DHLY01000175.1:7250-26149 GCA_002405525.1 Proteobacteria bacterium UBA4656 | reverse complement strand
GCCGACCGGCCGCTTCGAGATCCGGCTGGATCGCGCCTGAGGAAGCGGCCCGGCTTCAAGGGCCACCCGCCGGCAGCCGACCGCGCCCGGCGCCGCGACGACCTCCACGGCGAGCGGACCGGCTGGCGTTCGCGCGGGTGCGGGACCGGGGTCCCGTGGTCGGCGATGCCGATGCGGCAGCGGGACGCGAAGGCGAGCAGCGGGTCGAGCGGCCGACCACTGGCGGTGACCGGATGAGCCTGCGCTCCGAACGCCAGCGCCGCAACGTCATCCGCAGGGCGGGTCTCGACCACGTCGGCGCCTGGCTGGTGGAGCAGTTGACGGCAACCCGGCTGCCGGTGTTCGAGGCGCCCTCGTGGGTGATGCGCGTACTGGTCGGCCTGCGGGCAGTCGGCCGCCATGACCACGCGATCGATGCGACCCAAGCGCTGATCGACGCCGATCTCGCGCGCGAAACCGGCGCGCGGGGCGCCTCAGCGCGCGCCGATCATCTGGTCGAGCTTCCCGGCATCGGCGGCGAACAGACGGATCCCTTCGGCCAGCTTCTCGGTCGCCATCGGATCGGTGTTGAGCGCGTAGCGGAATTCCGCCTCGCGGTAGGACACGGCCGGCAGGTCCGCCGTGCGTGCGGCCTCGACGTCGAGCGCACGCGCCAGCGGCGCCTCGCTGGCCTGCAACTGCGCCAGCAGGTCGGGGCTGATGGTGAGCAGGTCGCAACCGGCGAGTGCGGTGATCTGGCCCACGTTGCGGAAACTCGCGCCCATCACCTCGGTGGCGATGCCGTGGCGCTTGTAGTGCGACCAGATGCGCGCCACCGATCGCACGCCGGGATCGTGGGCGCCCGCGTTCGCGACCTCGTCCCAGCCGGCGCCGGCGGCTTTCTTGTGCCAATCATAAATGCGGCCCACGAAGGGCGAGATGAGCGTCACCTTCGCTTCGCCGCAGGCCACGGCCTGGCAGAAGGCGAACAGCAGGGTCAGGTTGCAGTGGATGCCCTCGCGCTCGAGTTGCGCCGCGGCCTGGATGCCTTCCCAGGTCGAGGCGACCTTGATCAGCACGCGATCGGTGCCGATGCCCGCCTTCGCGTAGAGGTCGACGATCCGCCGCGCGCGCTCGATGGTGGCGCGCGTGTCGAACGACAGTCGCGCGTCGACCTCGGTGCTCACGCGACCCGGCACGATCTTGAGGATCTCCAGCCCGAAGCGCACCAGCACCTGGTCGACGATCGCATCCAGCGGCGCGCCGCGATGCGCGGCGACGGTCTCCGCCAGCAGCGGCGCATAGGCCGGATGCTGCACGGCCTTGAGGATCAGCGAGGGATTGGTCGTCGCATCGCGCGGCGCGAAGCGCGCCATGTCGAGGAAGTTGCCGGTGTCGGCCACCACGGTGGTGAAGGCCTTGAGCTGGTCGAGCTGGTTCATGCGCGGATCCGGGCGGGTGCGGGGTTCGGGTTCAGGTGGCGACGAGCCTGCGGTGGGCGTGGATCGACTGCAGCAGGCCGAAACCGGCGAGCAGGGTGACCGCGGACGTGCCGCCGTAGGAGATCAGCGGCATGGGCACGCCCACCACCGGCAACAGCCCGCTGATCATGCCGCCGTTGACCATCACGTAGACGAAGAAGGTCAGCGCCAGCGACCCGCCCAGCAGGCGCGACCAGGTGTCGCGTGCGTTCGCGGCGATCCACAGCGCGCGGCCGATGATGAAGGCATAGAGCGCGAGCACCGCCACCACGCCCACCAGGCCGAACTCCTCGGCGAACACCGCGAAGATGAAGTCGGTGGTGTGCTCGGGCAGGAATTCGAGCTTGGCCTGGGTGCTCATCCCGAATCCCTTGCCGAACAGCCCACCCGAGCCGACCGCGATCTCGGCCTGGATGATGTTCCAGCCCGCGCCCAGCGGGTCGGATTCCGGGTCGAGGAACATGCGAAGGCGATCCTTCTGGTAGTCGTGCAACAGCGGCCAGCCGATGAAGGCCGCGGCCGCGGCCGCAGCGCCGAGGATCAGCGCGATGCGTGGCCACGACAGCCCGGCGAGGAACACCACGAAGGCGCCCGAAGCGGCGACCAGCAGACCGGTGCCGAGATCCGGCTGGGCCACGATCAACGCGGTCGGTACGGCGATGATCGCCCCGCACGCGGCGAGCGCGCCCCAACCCGGCGGCAGCACGCGGTCGTGCAGCGCCCAGGCCACCATCATCGGCAGGCTCAACTTCAGCAGCTCCGCCGGCTGAATGAAGAACGGCCCGACGTCGATCCACAGCCGCGCGCTGCGCCCGCTGCCGATGAAGGGCACCAGGGCCAGCAGGACGAGCGAGCCGACGAACAGCCACGGCGTCCACGAGCGCAGGATCGCCGGCGGGATGCGCGAGAGCAGCAGCAGCAACGCGAGGCCGAGGCCAAGCCGTGCGGCCTGGTTGGCGACCAGGCCGAGACGGCCGCCGCTGGCGCCATAAAGCACGGTCAGCCCGATCGCGCACAGCAGCAGCACCGCCAGCAGCAGCGGCTGGTCGAGCACCGGCCGGGCCAGCAGGCGGTCCAGCCAGCGCCGGGTCCGCACGCGGATCGCAGCGATGTTCATGGCGGGTTGGCCGTCAGCCAGGCGTCGAGGATGACGCGCGCGATCGGTGCGGCCGCGCGCGAACCGGAGTTGCCGGCCTCGACCACCACCGCGACCGCGATCGTCGGCGCCTCGGACGGTGCCCAGGCGACGAACAGCGCACGGTGGCGCAGGTGTTCGGCGACCCGCGCCTCGTCGTATTCCGCGCCGGCGCGCCGCGTGAAGCGCTGCGCGGTGCCGCTCTTGCCGGCGATCCGCCACGGCGCGCCGGCGCCGAAGGCGCGCGCGGTACCGGTAGGCCCGTGCATCACCGCCTCCATCGACCGCCGCACCGCATCGAGGTTGGGCTGCGAGCGCACGAACGACGGCCTTGCGGTCGGCAGCGCCGAGGGCACGCGCGCAGCGTCGATCCCGTCCTGCGTCTCGCGCAGCAGGTGCGGCGAGTGGCGCACGCCGCCGCCGGCGAGGGTCGCCAGCGCGCTGGCCAGCTGAATGGGGGTCACCACCCAGTAACCCTGGCCGATACCGGCGATCACGGTCTCGCCCGGATACCAGTCGGCGGCCAGTTGCGCGCGCTTCCAGGCGCGCGAGGGCAACACGCCAGAGATCTCGCCGCCGAGGTCGATCCCGGTCGGCGCGCCGAACCCGAACTGCGCGAGATAGCCGCCGAGGCGGTCGACCCCGAGGTCGACCGCGAGGCGGTAGAAGTACGTGTTCACCGACTGCGCCATCGCTTCGGTGAGGTCCACCCGGCCGTGCCCGCCGGCCTGCCAGTCACGCCAGACCTGCGGCAGTCCGGGCAGGCGGAACTCGCCCGACGACAGCATGGTGTCCTCCGGCCGGCGCAGGCCGAGCTCCAGTCCGGCCAGCGCGATGAACGGCTTCATGGTCGAACCCGGCTCGTACCCGCCCTGCAGGGCGCGGTTGAACAGCGGTCGTTGGGGCGCGGCCAGCAGGGCGGCGTAGTCGCGCCGCGAGATGCCGTTGACGAACAGGTTGGGATCGAAGGCGGGCAGGCTGACCATCGCCAGCACCTCACCGCTGCGCGGATCGACCGCCACCGCCGATCCGGCCTGGCCGCCGAAGGCGGCAGCGGCGGCGCGCTGCAGCTCGAGGTCGAGGGTCAGGTAGAGGTTGCGGCCCTGCCTCGGCGGCACCCGCGACAGGGTCGCCAGCGCACGACCGCGGACATCGGTCTCGACGCGCTCGAAGCCGACCGTGCCCAGCAGCAGGTCCTCGTAGGCGCGCTCGACGCCGGTCTTGCCGACGTGGCTGGTGCCGACGTAGCGACTGGATTCAAGTCGCTGGCGGTCCTCGGCATCGATCCGGCCGACGTATCCGACCACGTGCCCGAGCAAGGCGCCCTCCGGATAATAGCGCGTGAGATAGGGCACGACCTCGACGCCCGGGAAACGCCAGCGCTGCACGGCGAAGCTCGCCACGTCCCGTTCGGTCATCTGCAGCTTGACCGGGATCGACTCGAAACGGCGCCGCAGGCGCCTTTCGGCGTCGAAGCGTTCCAGTTCCTCGTCGCTGATCGGCAGCACCGTGCGCAGGCCGGCGATCGCGGCGTCCACATCCCCGACCTGTTCGGGCACCAGTTCCAGGCGGTACTGCGGGATGTTTTCCGCCAGCAGTCGTCCGGCCCGGTCGTAGATCAGCCCGCGCGAGGGCGGAAGGGCGCGGGGCTTGATGCGGTTGTCCTCCGAACGCCCGTGGTACTCGGCGTGGCGGACCACCTGCAGCACGACGTAACGCCCGGTGAGCGCCAGCAGGCAGGCCAGCACGACCAGAAAGCCGACCAGCGCACGGCGCCGGAACAGTGCGGCCTCGGGGCCGGCCTCCTTCAGTCGCCGCGCCGCGCCGACGCTCATGCCTCACCGCGCGGGGCGCGGCCGCCGCGGGCGCGCGCGAGGTCGAGCAGCAGGAACAGCCAGGGCCACAGCAGCGCGCCGGTGGCCGGCGCCAGCCAGAACGTCCAATCGGGGGCCGGCGTGCCCTGAAACACGCGCACCATCAGCATTACGACCCGGTCGTTGAGCAGCAGCCCCAGCACCAGGAGGGTCTGCTGCGGCATCGGAAAGAAACGCATCCGCGCGCGCAGGCGCGCGACGATGAAGGCCAGCACCAACAGGCGCAGGGCCTGCTCGCCAAGCAGGCTGCCGCTGAGCAGGTCGCCGGCGAGACCCAGCATGAAGGCGGTCCCCAGACGCATGCGCTCGGGCGCTTCCAGCGCCCAGTACACGACCAGCAGGGCGAGCCAGAACGGCTTGAGCGCGCGCAGCACCTCGGGCAGCGCGAACACGGTCAGCAGCAGCCCGATCACGAGGCTGGACCAGAACGCGGCCCCGTCGGCGCGCGCGCGCAGGCTCACGGGGCGCCCCTCGGCAGCACGCCGGGGGGCGGCGCGGCGACCGAACCGGGGGCGCCTGCCACGCCGTCGGCCGGCGGCCCGACGAGATCTTCGGGCGGGCCGCTGAACTCCACCGCCGCAGAACCGTCACCGAGCCGCACGCGCTGGTCGTGCAGGACCAGCACCTCTCCGCTGCGCGCCATCGACGCCGCAGGCGTGGCGACGGCGCGCACGAAGGTCGCCGAGTCGTCCGGCTCGACCGAACGGATCGTGCCCACCGGCAGTCCGGCGGGAAATCCGCCGCCGATACCCGAGGTGACCAGCAGGTCGCCCGCACGCACGCCGGCGCTGAACGGGATGTGCGGCAGGTTGAGCGACGCTGCGTCGCCGCTGCCGTAGGCGATCGCGCGCAGTCCGGTACGCGCCACCCGCACCGGAATCGCATGCCCGGGATCGGTAAGCAGGATCAGCACCGCACGACCGCGGTGTACCTCGACCACCTGGCCCAGTACGCCGTGGGCGTCCATCACCGCCTGGCCGGTCGCGATGCCGTCGCCCGCACCGAGATCGATCAGCACGCGGTGGCGGAACGGCTCGAGGTCGACCTCGATGAGCTCACCCAGCTGCGCCTGCAGGCCGAGACGGGTGCGAGCATCCAGCAGCTCGCGAAGGCGGTCGTTCTGGCCCGCCACCGCATCCATGCGCGCCAGCCGCGCCTCGGCCAGCAGCAGGCGCTCGCGCAGGCGCAGGTTCTCCGCGGCCAGAGAACGGCGCTCGGCCAACAGTTCGCGCGCCGTGCGACCGGCGCGTGCAGGGGCGGAGGCGACCCAGTACACCGGTCCAGCGAGGGTCGCCGCCTCGCGGCGCAACGCTTCCAGGAAGCCACCGCGGTGGTCGGCCAGCATCAGTGCCACCGCGCAGACGCCCCAGCCGACCAACCGCAGCGTGCTGGCGTCGGCATCGGCGAACAGCGGGCTGGCGTCGTTTCCGTTGCTCGGCACGTCGGGGAACCTCCCGGCGGAGTATCCACCCGGCGCGCCGCCTTGCGCTGCCGGCCTGCAGGCCACGCTCGTCGGGGCCCGAATCGACGCAGGAGCGCGGGCGGCCCGGGGGCGCCGCCGCGCCCGCCGGATGGGTCAGTCGGGGGTGAAGAACTCGCTGCCGTGCATGTCGATCAGTTCCAGCGCCCGCCCGCCGCCGCGCGCCACGCAGGTCAGCGGGTCGTCCGCGACCTGCACGTGCAGCCCGGTCTCCTCGCTCAGCAGGCGGTCGAGGTCGCGCAGCAGGGCGCCGCCGCCGGTGAGCACGATGCCGCGCTCGGCGACGTCGGAGCACAACTCCGGCGGGGTCTGCTCCAGCGCCGACTTCACCGCCGAGACGATGCCCGCCAGCGGTTCGTGCAGCGCCTCGAGGATCTCGTTCGAGTTGATGGTGAACATGCGCGGCACGCCTTCGGCGAGGTTGCGGCCGGAGACCTCGATCTCGCGCACCTCGGCCTGCGGGTAGGCGCAGCCGATCTCCATCTTGATCCGCTCGGCGGTGGTCTCGCCGATCAGGGTGCCGTGGTTGCGGCGCACATAGTTGATGATCGCCTCGTCGAACTTGTCGCCGCCGATGCGCACGCTCTGCGCGTAGACGATGCCGTTGAGCGAAATCACCGCCACCTCCGAAGTGCCGCCCCCGATGTCGAGCACCATCGAGCCGCGCGCCTCGGCGACCGGGATGCCGGCGCCGATCGCCGCTGCCATCGGCTCCTCGATCAGGAACACGTCGCGAGCGCCGGCGCCTTCGGCCGATTCCTTGATCGCGCGCCGCTCGACCTGGGTCGATCCGTAGGGCACGCAGATCAGGACCCGCGGGCTGGGGCGCAGCAGCTTGGCCTTGTGCACCTTGCGGATGAAGGCCTGCAGCATCTCCTCGGCCATGGTGAAGTCGGCGATCACGCCGTCTTTCATCGGCCGGATGGTGACGATGTTGCCCGGCGTGCGGCCGAGCATGCGCTTGGCGTCCGAACCCACCGCGCGCACCGAGCGCGGCCCGCCCGGGCCGCGGTCCTGCTGGATCGCCACCACGGAAGGTTCGTTGAGCACGATGCCTTGCCCGCGCGCGAAGACCAGGGTGTTCGCCGTGCCGAGGTCGATCGACAGATCGTTGGAAAACATGCCGCGAAGGCTCTTGAACATGGGCGTGGTCGATACGGCGACGCTGGAGGGAACCGGCGGGCGGGCCGCGGCCATCCCGGGGGATGGGCGGCAATAGCCGGCGCAAAAAAGGGGCGTCATCGTAGCGTCCGACGCGCCGCAGCGACAAGGATCGCACGCCGCCTTGGTGCTAGTGTTCGCAGCCCGTTAAGCCGTCAGCGAAATGCCCGATCGATGTCCCTCGACCCCACCGTGATCGACCACCTCGCCCACCTCGCCCGACTGTCGCTCGACGAGGGCGAAAGATCCCGTCTCGGCGCCGACCTCGGGCGCACGGTGGCGATGATGGACGCCCTGCAGCGGATCGACGTCGCCGGCGTCGCGCCGCTGGCGCAGCCGCACCCGCTGCCGCCCGCCCTGCGCCCGGACGCGGTGACCGAGCCCGACGCCAGCGCCACCCTGCTCGCGCTGTCCGCCGCCGCGCACGGCGGCTACTACCTCGTGCCGCGGGTCATCGAGTGAAGCCGCTGGAGCCGCTGGACACCGTGGCCGGCATCCTCGCCGCGCGCGCGGCGGGCAGGACCGGCGCCACCGCGCTCGCCGAGCGCGCCCTGGCGCGCGCAACCGGACAAGCAGGACTCAACGCCCTGATCACGACCTGCGCGGAACGGGCGCGGGCTGCGGCCGCCGCGGCGGACGCGGGCGCGACTGGCCGGCTGGCCGGAATCCCTTTCGCCCACAAGGACTTGTTCTGCACCGAGGGGATCCGGACCACCTGCGCTTCGAAGATCCTCGGCGACTTCGTTCCACCCTTCGACGCCACCGTCGCCGAGCGTCTCGACCGCAGCGGCGCGGTGTTGATCGGCAAGGCGAACATGGACGAGTTCGCGATGGGATCGTCGAACGAGAACTCGGCATTCGGCCCGGTGCGCAACCCCTGGGACCCGGCCCGGGTGCCGGGAGGATCTTCCGGCGGCTCAGCCGCCCTGGTCGCCGCCGGGGTGGTGCCCTTCGCCACCGGTTCTGACACCGGCGGCTCGGTGCGCCAGCCGGCGGCACTGTGTGGGGTGACGGGTCTCAAGCCCACCTATGGCCGCGTATCGCGCTTCGGCATGATCGCCTATGCATCCAGCCTCGACCAGGCGGGTGTGCTGGCGCACACCGCCGAGGATTGCGCCCACGTGCTGGCCGCGATGGCCGGGGCTGACCCGCGCGACGCGACCTGCAACGCGCGGACGGTGGACGACTACGTGGGCGGGCTCGGGGCGGGAGCATCGGGGCTGCGGATCGGCGTGGTGGCCGAGTTCTTCGGCGCCGGCATCGATCCTGCGGTGGCGGCGGCCGCGCGCACGGCGCTGGCCGCGCTGGAGTCCGCCGGCGCGGTGCTGGTCGACCTGTCCCTGCCGACCCTGCCGCTGTCGATCCCGGCCTACTACGTGCTCGCGCCGGCGGAGGCCTCCAGCAACCTCGCCCGCTATGACGGCGTGCGCTACGGCCATCGTGCGGCAGGCGCGACCGAACTCGCCGAACTCTACGCCCGCAGCCGCGCGGAAGGCTTCGGCATCGAGGTGAAGCGCCGCATCCTCGCCGGCACCTACGTCCTGTCGGCCGGCTACTACGACGCCTACTACCGGCGCGCGCAGCGCGTGCGGCGACTGATCGCGGACGACTTCGCACGCGCCTTCGCCACGGTCGACCTGCTGGCCGGCCCGACCACGCCCGGCACCGCGTTCCGCCTCGGCGAGAAAACCGACGATCCGCTGGCGATGTACGCCGCCGACGTGAACACGGTGGCGGTGAACCTGGCCGGCCTGCCCGCGGTATCGCTGCCGGGGCCGCACGTCGGCGGCCTGCCGACCGGCCTGCAGCTCATCGGCCCCGCCTTCGGCGAGGCGCGCCTGCTGGCCGCAGGCCACGCGCTGCAGCAGCGCACCGATTGGCACCGCGTCCTGCCCGGGGGTGACGCATGAGTGCCTCCGGCTGGGAGGCTGTGATCGGCCTCGAGTGCCACGTCCAGTTGATGACCCGGAGCAAGATGTTTTCCGGCGCGCCGACCGCCTATGGCGCCGAGCCCAACTCCCAGGCCTGCGCAGTCGATGTCGCCCTGCCCGGCACCCTGCCGGTGCCGAACGCGGAAGCGGTGCGGATGGCGGCGCGTTTCGGGCTGGCGGTCGGCGCGCGCGTGCATGGCGTGTCGGTGTTCGCGCGCAAGAACTACTTCTACCCGGACCTGCCCAAGGGCTACCAGATCTCGCAGTACGAGGAGCCGATCGTCGAGGGCGGCACGGTGCACGTGCGCTGCGATGACGGCCGTACCCTCGACGTGCCGCTGGTGCGCGCGCACCTCGAGGAGGACGCGGGCAAGAGCGTGCACGACGCCTTCCACGGCGCCACCGGCATCGACCTGAACCGCGCCGGCACGCCGCTGCTGGAGGTCGTCACCGAACCCGCCCTCCGCTCGGCGGCGGATGCGGCGGCCTGCATGAAGGCGCTGCACCACCTGGTGGTGTGGCTTGGCGTCTGCGACGGCAACCTGCAGGAAGGCTCGTTCCGCTGCGATGCCAACGTGTCGGTGCGTCGCGTGGGCGATCCGAGGCTCGGCACCCGCACCGAGATCAAGAACGTCAACTCGTTCCGCTTCGTGGAGAAGGCGGTCGAGTACGAGATCGAACGCCAGGTCCGCGAGCTCGAGGCCGGCCGCGCCATCGTCCAGGAAACGCGCCTGTACGACGAGACGCGCCACCAGACGCGCTCGATGCGCGGCAAGGAGTCCGCGCACGACTACCGCTACTTCCCCGACCCCGACCTGCCGCCGCTGGTCCTGCCCGAAGGGCTGCTGGAGACCGAGCGCGCCGCCCTTCCCGAACTGCCCGGCGCGCGCCGCGCGCGCTACGAATCGGCGCTGGGCCTGTCGGCCTACGATGCGGAGCAGTTGACCGCCGCGCGCGGGACCGCCGACTTCTTCGAGGCCGTGCTCGACGCCTTGCCCGGCCAGGCCAAGCTGGTCGCGAACTGGGTGCTGGGCGAACTGGCCGCCGCGCTGAATGTCGGCGGCTTCGCCCACGGCGCGGGGCCGGTGTCGCCCGCGGCGCTCGCGGGCCTGCTCGGGCGCATCGTCGACGGCACCCTTTCGGGCAAGCTCGCCAAGGACGTGTTCGCCGCGATGTGGGCCGGCGAGGGCGATGCGGACGCCGTGATCGCCGCGCGCGGCCTGGGCCAGATCAGCGACGACGGCGCGTTGGTCGCCGCCATCGATGCCGTGCTGGCCGACCATCCGAAGCAGGCCGAGCAGTTCCGCACCGGGGACGAGAAGGTCTTCACCTGGCTGGTCGGCCAGGTGATGAAGGCCACCCGCGGCAAGGCCAACCCCGCGCGCCTCAACGACCTGCTGCGCCGGCGTCTGATGGACTGAGAGGCTGCGAAAGAAAACCGTTTCTCAGGCAGGCCTTGGATGGCCCGCGCGCGGGTCATGCACGTCAGTGCAACCTTCGCGCGAGCAAGTCAGGACCTGTGCCGGATTCGCGACTGGAAAAACCCACGGGATGCGGGTTTTTCCACAGGCACCGAGCCCTTGCCGCATCGACGGCCCGGGGCCGCAGGCCCGACGGACGGCGCGGCGTCGACCCCGGCGATCGCTCGCGGCAGCCGTTCAGCCCGGCTCGCGCGCGCGCGCCAGCGTGTCCGCCGGCGGCGCGGCGGGGCCACGTCGAGCCTCGAACTGCCGCTCGATGAAGTCGAGCAGGGGCAGCCAGTCGGCCCGGTGGTCGCGGGTCGCCCAGCCGTGATCGTCGAAAATCGAACGCCCCTCGGCCGCCGCGCGCACGTAGGCCTGCGAGTCGCGGACCCGGATCAGCGCCGCGCGCGCCAGCCGCTGCAGGGTCGCATCCATCTCGCGCGCCGAGAGCGTCCGTCCGCGGACCCGGTTGACCACCAGCGCGGGATGCAGCGCGCCGCTGCGGAACTCGGGCAGCGCGCGCAGCGCGTCGATGAAGGCCAGCGTCGCGTGCAGGTCGAACGCCGAGGGCGTGATCGGCACCAGCAGCACGTGCGCGCCGCGCGACCATTGCGCCAGCTCGTGCGCGCGCATGCCGGCGGGAGTGTCGATCAGCACCACGGTCGCGTCGGGCGGAATGCGCAGGGTGAAACCTCCGGCCATGCTGTGGGCCGGATCGGCCGCGGCGACCGCCGCGACCGCCGGCAGATGCGCCGGACGCTGGCGCGCCCAGGCCAGCGCGGACTGCTGCGGGTCGCAGTCCACCAGCGCGACCTTGCGCCCGCGCTGGGCCAGGGCGCCAGCGAGGGTGCTGGCGAGCGTGGTCTTGCCGCAACCGCCCTTGGCGTTCGCGATCAGGATGCGCAGCATGTCCGCTCCGTTCACGCGAAGGACGGCGTCCCGGATCATGACCGAATCCGGGGACGGCGTCTTGGCCCGGCATGTCCCGCGCCGCCGGTCGCCCCGCCTGCGGCACCAGGGGCAAGCGGCGGCGGACGGCCGGTGGAGACCGACGGGCCCCGGTGCGCGACGCCCGGAGGAGGTCAGTCGCGGCGGGCGACGGCCTGGGGGTCGGGCGGCAGCCCGGGCGCCATGCGCACACCGCGCGCTTCGACGTTGGCGCGCATCCATGCCAGTTCACTCTCTGCCGCGACCAGGCGCGCGAGGTCGCCGCGCACGGCATCGAGACCGTCGGCGACCGACGCGCTGCGCGCCTCGTCGGCCAGCCAGCCGAGCGCGGCCACCCGCTGCGCGTGTTCGAATCGCCGCCGTGCGTCGCCGGCGATGCGCGCGGCGGCGGCATAGCCGACCATCGCCTCATGGGCGGTGCTGGCGTGGCGGGCCATGCGCAGCATCGCGCGCTCACAGCGGCCACGCATTCCAACCGCGCGCGCCTGTGCGGTGATGCACCATCCGCCCAGTGTCGCCACCGCGGGGAAATCCACCGCCAGTCCCAGTTCGGACGCCAACACCAGCGCGGCCAGTGCGCCGTCGACCTGCGCGGCGTCCAGGCCCAGCACTTCGGCGGCGTAGGCGCGCCAGCGCGGGTCATCGCTGCGCGGACGCAGCGCGAAATGGATCGGCCGCACCAGCAAGGTCGTGCGCAGGTCGAAGCGCGGCGCGCGGGCCATGCCGTCGAGCGCGGCGCCGAGTGCGGCGACATCTCCGGCCTCGATCGCATCGATGCCGGCCAGCAGCCAGTTCGCCCCGTTGTCGGGTTCGGCATCCAGCAGGGCGGCGCGCGCGGCAGCGGGTTCGCAGACTTCCGCAGAAAAGGGGCAGGCTGCGGCCGCGACCCACAGCACGCGCGGATCCGGGTCGCCGTGGCGCAGGCGCGCAAACGCATTCTCGCCCTGCACGAGGCGCAGACTCACCGGACCGTCGAGCCCCCTGTCCTGCGCGAGCACGGCGGCGCCGGCAAGATTCGACAGCGCGTCGTCACGCGCGAGAAGGTCGGCGGCCAGTTCGGCACGTAGTCCGGCGCGGTCGATCGGCGGCGCCGCGGCGGTGGCCAGCGACGCCAGCAGCAGTGCCGCGCCGAGGCCGGCGGCGAGCCACCGGCGGGATCGGGTCGGAGACGGGTTCAGGGGGTCGTCCATGGCGCCACGATGCGACACGGCGAACGGGCCGCCCAGTGGCGGAAGTCAGTCCCCGGCGGCTGGAGGACGCATGACTTCCGGCAGTGCAGACGCCAATCCCGGCCGTGTGGATGCCAGGGTGAGCTCGGACTGCGTGCGGCGCGACAACCATGTCTCACGCGCCCGGCTCCGGGAACACGCGGCACCGCGCTCGCCACGCCTGATGCTTTCGCCGTGATGAGCGGCAGGGCCGTGACGATGCCGGAACCCCAGCGCGGACGCCCATTCCGTCCATGGGAGCGGCGCTTGCGCACCCGCCGGGTGCCGGGCAGACTCCGAAGGCGTCGGGGACGGTCGGAATTCCCGGGTCGCTGGTTTTCCGATCGATGCGGCGGGTGAGGGAGAGATCGCCTTCGGAACACGAGGTCTGCGCGCGCCTGCGTGGTTCGTCAGGGGTGGCGTCGGAGTCCGACGAGGCGGTGGGCCGGGCTGCGGTACTGGCGACGTGACCGGGGCGGTTCGCCCGGTCCCGCGCGGGATCCGCAGAAAACAAGGGGGCGTTCTATCGTGATTTCATTTCTCGGCCGAGTGGCCGCTGGCGTCGGTCTCCAGCTTTTGGCCGGACTGGCGCACGCGCAGTTGAGCGTCGCGCCGATCAACGGAACGACGATCACTCCGTCAACGCTGGCGCAAAGTCTCCTGGGGCAGAATTCGCAGATCACCATCACCGGCAGCAGTTACGTCGGTGCCAACGTGGCAACGGGAACCTTCGGCGGCGGAACAGGCACGATCGGCATCGAAACCGGCTTCCTTCTGACCTCCGGCTCGGTGCTCAGCGTTCTCGGGCCGAACAACAATGGCCTGGCAGGAGTCGATCTGGGGTTGGACGGGGACACCGACCTCGACGCACTGGTCCCGGAGGGGTCCCTGACCCGGGATGCCAGTGTCCTCACGATCACCTTCGTCCCTGCGGTCAGCACCATCCAGTTCTCCTACGTCTTCGGCTCGGAGGAGTACAACGACTACGTGAACGAGATCAATGACGTGTTCGGCCTGTTCGTCAACGGGGTCAATTGGGCAGTGATCCCGCGGTCGAGCACGCCGGTGGCGATCAACAACATCAACTGCGGGAACTCCGGGCGCGGCACGCCGCCGCCAGGTCCGGGGAAGAACTGCAATCTGTACGTCAACAACGATCCGCCAACCCGGAACATCCAGCTCGACGGCCTGACGAGGGCACTCAGCTTCACCGCGCCGGTGAACCCGAACGTTCCGAATACGCTCAAGATCGCGATCGCCGACACAAGCGATTACGATGGGGATTCCGCCGTCTTCATCGCCGCCGGAACGCTGTGCGAAGCGGCACGCGCGCGCAGCGGCCGCGCAGCCCGGCTGCGCGCGCCGATGCGCTGATGCGCGGCTGCGCCAGCGTCGCCACTGTCCGCGAAGCACACCGCCGAATCTGGATCTGAGGCCAGCATCACTGCGGCCAGGCCGCCATCGACCTGCGCGGCAAGGGTGGCCGGCACCACGGCCGTGCTGCCGCGCCGGCGCAGGATCGCTGCGCGGCAACGGCGTTTGACGGGTTGACTGCAAGTGCCGGGGCGCAACGGTGACGGAAGTCAGACCTGCGACCCGCGCCGACGCTCAATACCCCGCCGCATGCCCGTCCTTGCGCGACTCACTGGCGCCTTCGTAGACCCCGGTCTTCGGGTTGCGGCGGATGGCCTGGTAGCCGCCGAACACCCCGTTCGCCCAGGTGACCTTGTGGCCGCGGTCCATCAGGCCTTGGATCGTGCGGTAGGGAAAGCCCGACTCGAGCTGCACCTCGCCGCCGTCGTTCATCGGCAGCACCTGGCCCGCCGGTTCGGTGGAACCGTCGTGGTGGATGCGCGGCGCGTCGCCGGCTTCCTGCAGGTCCATGCCGAAGTCGATCAGGTTGATCACGATCTGCGCATGGCCCTGCGGCTGCATCGCGCCGCCCATCAGGCCGAAACTCACCCGCGGCGCGCCGTCCTGGGTGATGAACGCGGGGATGATGGTGTGGAAGGGCCGCTTGCCGGGCGCGAAGGTGTTCGGATGGCCTTCCTTCAGCACGAACTGTTCGCCGCGGTCCTGGAACATGAAGCCGGTCTTCGGCGCCACCATGCCCGAGCCCATGCCGCGGAAGTTGGACTGGATCAGCGAGACCATCATGCCGTCCTTGTCGGCGGTGGTGAGGTAGATGGTGTCGCCGTCGGACAGCGCCGGATTGCCGGCCTCGACCGTGCGGGCGGCGCGGTTCGGATCGATCAGCTTGCGGCGTTCGTCCGCATAGGCCTTGCTGATCAGCTGCGCGGTGGGGATCGTCGAGAACTCAGGATCGGCGTAATGGCGCGCGCGGTCCTCGAAGGCGAGCTTCTTGGCTTCCACGAACAGGTGCACGTGGTCGACGCTGCCGAAGCCGTAGGACTTGAGGTCGTAGGCTTCGAGCAGGTTCAGGATCTGCAGCGCGGCGATGCCCTGGCCCTGCGGCGGGATCTCCCACACGTCGTAGCCGCGGTAGTTGGTCGACACCGGGTCGACCCAGTTGCCGCGGTGGGCGGCGAAGTCGGCGGCGGCGAGGAAGCCGCCCTGTTGCGCGAAGAAGCGCTCGACCGTGGCCGGGAGCTCGCCGCGGTAGAAGCCGTCGCGGCCCTCGCGCGCGATCTTCTCCAGCGTGTCGGCGAGGTAGGGGTTCTTCCAGACCTCGCCGGCGGCCGGCGCCTTGCCGTCGAGGGTAAAGGTGTCGCGGAAGTTGGCGAAGTCGGCGAAGCGCACCGCCGAGCGCGCCCACAGCGAGGCGATGTAGGGCGCCACCGGGTGGCCTTCGCGCGCGTAGCGGATGGTCGGCGCCAGCAGGTCCTTCATCGGCGTGCGGCCGAACTTTTCGTGCAGCGCGAACCAGCCATCCACCGCGCCCGGCACGGTGACCGGCAGCGGGCCGAAGGGCGGGATGTCGGTGAGGCCCTGGTCCTTGAAATGCTGCAAGGTCAGCGCCTGCGGGGAGCGGCCGGCGCCGTTGTAGGCGTGCAGATTCTTCGTCTTCGGGTCCCACACGATGGCGAAGAGATCTCCGCCGATGCCGCAGCCCGTGGGCTCCATCAGACCCAGCGCCGCGTTGGCCGCGATCGCCGCGTCCACCGCGCTGCCGCCCGCCTTGAGCACGTCGAGCGCGACTTGGGTCGCCAACGGGTGCGAGGTTGCGGCCATGCCGTTCGTCGCGTAGGCCGGCGAGCGGGCCGAATACGGACTGCCATCGAAGCGGTCGACCGACATGGCGAGCGTTGGCGTGAGCAGCAGGGCTGCCGCGATGATCGGCTGCATGGAGGGCTCCGTCCAGCGGACCTGCATCGTAGGGGCGCACTCCGCCCGTCGCCAGCCGGATCGCGCGCCATGCGACCGCCGGACGTCAACCAGATGGACCCGGGCACGTACGCCGGCCGCGATCGTCGACGTGCCGCGATCCAACCATCGACAGGTTTTTCACGCTTGAAATACGTTCTTTTTACGATGGGTGCGTACATTGGCGCCATGGGCAGCAAGAATCCGCCGCAGGCCAAGTCGTTCGGCCTCGCCGCGCGGCCTCCACCGGCCGCGCCTGGCGCCGCGCCGCCCGCGGTGCTCGCCGACCTCGCGCGCATGGCCTGCGAGGATCTCGACCTGCGCGCGATGCAGCAGCGCATCACCGACGCCCTGGCGCGCGAGTTCGACTGGGAGTTCGTGGCCCTGATCGCCGTAGACCGCGAACGCGACCGCTTCGTGGTGGAGGCGATGACCACTTCGTTGCCGACCTTGGCCTCCGTCGGCTACTCGCGCGCCCTCGGCAGCGGCGTGGTGGGGCAGGTCGCGGCCAGCGGTCGCACCCTGCTGGTGGCCGAGGCGGCCGAGTTCCCAGGGTTCGTGCAGACCCTGCCCGGCGCCCGCTCGGAACTGGCCGTCGCCATCCGCCACCATGGCGAGGTGATCGGCGTACTCAACGTCGAGAGCCTGCGGCCGAATGCCTTCGACGGTCAGCAGGCGCTGCTGGAGACCATCGCCACCCAGATCGCCGGCGCGATCCACGGCGCGCGGCGGCATTCTGAACTGCAGCGCCGCGCCGCGCTGCTGGAGCTGGTCGGCGACGTGGCGCGGTCGGCGCTCGACGATCTGACCCAGGAGGTACTGCTGCAGCGCGTACTCGCGCAGCTCGCGCGGCGCTACACCGCGATCGAGGCGTCGGTGCTTCTCGAGTCGGGCCTGAAGGGCCATCTCGAGGTCGCCGCGCGCATCGGCGGAGACAGCGCCGGCAGCGGCCCGCGCCTGTGGCCGGTGGCGAGCGGCGTGGTGGGCCGCTGCTTCCGCACCGGCGAACCACAGTTGATCGCCGACATAGCGCGCGACCCGGACTACTTGGCGGTGAACCCTGCCGTGCGCGCCGAACTCGCGGTGCCGATCCGCGGCCGTGAGCGCGTGTTCGGCGTGCTCAATCTCGAAGCCGAAAACCCGGCCGCGTTCGACGAACTCAACCGCCTGCTGCTGCGCACCCTGGCCGACCAGATCGGGACCGCGATCGAACTGGCCCTGGTGCAGCGGCGTCTGGCGCACAGCGAGGCCATGCGCAACCGGCAGGAGGAGCGCCTGCGCGCGACCCAGGTCGGACTGCGACGCGTGTCCGCGCGCGCAGCCGCGCGACCCGGGCTCGATCCGGAAACCGGCCTTCTCACCGGCGACCTGCTGCTGGCGCGGATGCATGCGCGGCTGCGACGCGCACAGCGCGACCGCCAGGATGTGGTGCTGGCGGTGGCCGCCGGCGGCGACGGGCCGGTGGCGGACCTTCTGCAGCGGGTGCGCGCAATGCCCGAACTGCGCCGCGCACTGGCCGGTCGCGTTGCGGACCGGTGCATCGGCCTGCTGGTGGATGGCGCGGCCGCTGCGAGCCTGGTCGCCGCACCGTCGCGCATCGCGCAGCACGGGGGCCTGCGGATCGCGCTCGGCGTGATCACTGCAGACCGCGACATCACCCTGCCGGCGGCGATCGAGCGTCTCGCCACGGCGGTGCGCAGCACCGGACCGCAGACGCAGATCCTCGACCTTTTGCCGCTGACCCTGCCACGGCCGCGCCGCGGCCGGCCGGCCGGCCGGCGCGACTGAGGGGCTGGACGCAGCCGCTCCCCATCCGGGCCCCGGCCGGACCGCGCGGATCGCACGGTGCCGCGCCTGCGCCGCCGTTCAGCGCAGCAGCCAGACCCAGGCCGGCAGCACGGCGATCGAGAGCACGATGCCGTAGCCGACCAGCGCCGCGCCCAGCGCCGGCGCCATCCGCGCCGCGGCGGCCAGCGCCATCGCGGTGATCATGGTCGGCATCGCCGACTGCAGCACCACCGCCTCGCGCGCGGCGCCCTCGAGGTCCAGCCACGATGCCAGCGCGAGAGCCAGCGCCGGCAGCAGCAGCAGTTTCGCCGCCAGCCCCGCGGCCAGTGGCACCACCTGCGCGCGCGGCAGGCGCAGGCGCACCTGGATGCCGATCGCCAGCGTGACCAACGGCAGCAGGGCGTCCGCCAGGCGCCGCAGGACTGCCTCGACCGGCGCCGGCCAGGCGGCGGGGGCCACCGACAGCGCCAGCAGCAGGGCGATGAAGGGCGGAAAGCACAGCACGCGCAGCGCCATCTGCGCCGCGACCGGCCGCTCGCCGTTGCCGTAGCGCGCGACCACGGCCAGTCCCACCGTGGACAGCGCGAGGAAGGTGCCGAACTGATCGTAGACCACCGCCGGCGCCATCGCGGACTCGCCCAGCAGGGCGCCGACCAGCGGATAGCCGAGGAAGGCGGTGTTTCCCAGCGGCACCGCCAGCAGCAGCACGCCCGTGGTGCCGCGATCCCAGTGCAGCGCGCGCGAAAGGGCCAGCACCAGCGCGGCCGACAGCAGCAGCAGGATCCAGGGTACGGCGGCGATCCGGGCCAGGTCCCCGGAAGGGTCGAGTCGCGGCGCGTGCAGCAGCACGGACGCCGGCAGGCAGACGTTCAGAACCACCGCGTTGAGCACGTCCGGCGCCGATTCCGGCAGGCGGCGCGTCGCGCCCAGCACACGGCCCAGCGCAAGCATGCCGATGACGAACGCGAAGGCGGTGACGGCATCCACCGATCGGATCCTACGCGAGCCGCGGCACGGCGCGCGCTATCATCCGCGCGGATCGGGGGTGCCATGTTCCAGATCGTTCCCGCCTTCGCCTGCCCGTTCGTGGAGACCCAGCTGCCACGCTGCGAGCCGCTCAACGCCGA
>DHLY01000175.1:0-7062 GCA_002405525.1 Proteobacteria bacterium UBA4656 | reverse complement strand
CCCGGGCCTGTTCGAGAGCGAATTCACTTTCTTCGCCTCGCCGGAACCCTGCGTCCAGGCGCTGCGCGAGTTCTGCTGGAGCGCGCTGTCGCGCGCGATCGCGCAGCTGAACGGCTACGGCGCCGAGCAGATGGCACGGCTGGAGATCATGTCGCACACCTGGTTCCACGTGACCCGCAAGGGCGGCTGGTTCGGTCTGCACAACCACCCGATGGCCTCGTGGTCCGGCGTGTACTGCGTCGATCCGGGCGACGGTGATGGCGGGCATCCCGATTCCGGCGCGCTGCATTTCCTCAACCCGATGCAGCTGGCCAACATGTACGTGGATGCGGCCAACCACCACATCCGCCCGCCCTACGGCATGGGCGGCAAGACCTACCGCTTCCGCGCCGGGCAGCTGGTGCTGTTCCCATCCTGGGTCAACCACGAGGTGCTGCCCTTCCACGGCGAGGGCACGCGGATCACGGTGGCCTTCAACTGCTGGTTCAAGATGCGCGAGTAAGGGCACCGCGCGACCGGCAGGACCGACGCCGGCGCTTCCGCAACCGATCCGGGCAACGACACCATGGAACCCACCGCAGCCGACCCCCGAGCCGCCATCGCGACGCCGACGCGCAGCGGCAGCGTCGGCGGCCGCCAGGTGGCGGTGTTCGACGGCCTGCTGGCGGCCGCCGACGTGGCGCGCTACGTCGAGCTGCTCAACCGCGCGCCGTTCACCCGCACCGAGGTCGCGCGCCCCGACACCGCGGGCCACAAGCACTGGGTCAGCGAGATGGCGGTGGCGGGGTTCCTGAAACTGCCGCTGTGGACCGCCACCGAGCGCGCGGTGGGCGCGCTGCGGCCCGGCGAGCGCTACCGTCCCTACCGCGCCTACACCAACCATGCCGCCTTCGGCGACATGCTGTTCACCCACACCGACTGCCTGCCCGACCAGCGCGAGCTGACCGCGCTGTGGTTCCTCTGCGAGCAGTGGGACACCGAGTGGGGCGGCGAGACGCTGTTCTTCAGCGACGACGGCGATGCCCAATTCGTCGCCTCCCCACGCCCGGGCCGGCTGGTGGTCTTCGACGGCGCGATCCGCCACGCGGGCCGGCCGCCCAACCGCGTCTGCTACCAGCCGCGCTACACCTTCGCCGCCAAACTCGAGCCAGCCTGAGCGTCCCTCGGCGCCGACACGTCACAGTTCCTGCACGCCGCCTTCGCGTGGCTGACGTGGATCGGTCACGAATCCGGAACCGGCGCTCCATCTTCGCCGCCTACCTTGGGGGTCCCATCAGCCCATGCAAGGAGACGGGTCCCATGACCGAGCCGCAGAATACGCCTGTGCCCTACGGCGCCGAGGGCGACTTCGAGACCGAAATCAGCAACACCACCCACAACCCGCATTTCGCGGACGTGCTGCAGACCTACATGGAGCGGCGCGGCTTCCTCAAGGGCGCACTCGGCGCAGCCGTCGGCGTGGCGCTGGCCGGCAACGCCGGCGAGCTGCTGGCGAAGGAGACGCCAGTCGAGGAACTCGAGAAGGCCTTCCTCGACAACGCGTCGAAGAACATCGGCCTGCCACTGCCGACCCGCCCGACCTTCCAGCCCGTCTCGACCGCGCGCACGCCGGGCGTGACGGTGCCGGCCGGCTACACCTCGCGCGTCGCCCTCAAGGCCGGCGAGCCGATCACCGGCTCTTACCCGGCCTACAAGCCGGACGGCAGCAACACCGGCGCCGAGCAGGAGCAACAGATCGGCCAGCATCACGACGGCATGCACTACTTCGCGCTGCCGGGCTTCGACCCGAACCGCCGCGGCATCATGGCGATCAACCACGAATACATCGAGCAGCGCTACCTGTTCCCTGCCGGCACCACCTTCACCAACCCGCGTCCGGCCGATGCCGTGCGCAAGGAAGTCGCCGCCCACGGCGTGTCGATCGTCGAAATCGAAAAGCAGGCCAACGGCGACTGGTCGATCGTGCGCGGCCCCTACAACCGCCGCATCACCGGCGGCACCGAGATGGAGATCACCGGTCCGGCGCGCGGCCATCCGAAGATGGTCACGGCCTACAGCCCCAGCGGCACCATGACCCGCGGCACGCTCAACAACTGCGGCAACGGCTACACGCCGTGGGGTACCTACCTGACCTGCGAGGAGAACTGGGCCGGCTACTTCGTCAACCGCGACACCAGCCGCCCGCGCGAGCACACCCGCTTCGGCGTGCCGAGCACCAACAGCCGCTACGGCTGGGAAACGGCGCAGGAGCGCTTCGACTGTTCGACCAAGGCCGCGTCGGCCAGCGGCGACTTCCGCAACGAGGTCAACAACCAGGGCTGGATCGTCGAGATCGACCCCTATGATCCGACCTCGGTGCCGAAGAAGCGCACCGGCATGGGCCGCTTCGCGCACGAAGGTGCGATCTTCGCCCCGCCGCGCACCGGTCGCCCGTACGTGTTCTATTCGGGCGACGATTCGCAGAACGAGTACATCTACAAGTTCGTGACCCGCTGGGTCCACGTGCCGGGTTACTTCAACAGCGAAGCGCTGGCCGAAGGCACGCTGTACGTCGCCAAGTTCAACAACGACGGCACCGGCCAGTGGATCGCGCTGGACATCAACAGCCCGGCGTTCCGCGCCGCCGCGCAGGCGGCCGGCGTGGCCTTCGCCGACCAGGGCGACGTGGTGATCAACACGCGGCTGGCCGCCGACGTGGTGGGTGCGACCCGCATGGACCGCCCGGAGTGGGGCACGGTGGACCCGCGCGACGGCCGGGTCTACTTCACCCTGACCAACAACAGCGCGCGCACCGCGGCACAGGTCGACGCCATGAACCCGCGCGGCCCGAACCCCTTCGGCCACATCATCCGCTGGCGCGAGGACGGCGACGTGCAGGAAGCGCTCACCTTCCGCTGGGAGATCCTGCTGCTCTCGGGCACCGAGACTGACAGCCTCAACCCGCTCAAGGGCGCGGGCGCGCGGCTTGATGCCAACAGCATCCACGCCAGCCCCGACGGCCTGTGGATCGACTACGCCGGCACCTTGTGGATCCAGACCGACATGAGCGGCAGCCAGCAGTCGTCGGGCCCGTTCGGCGAGAACTCGATGCTGGCGATGGACACCCGCACCGGCGAGATCCGTCGCTTCATGTCCGGCCCGCCGGGGCAGGAAGTCACCGGCGTGATCACCACCCCGGACCTGCGCACCATGTTCGTCAACATGCAGCACCCGAACGAGGGTGGCGCCGGCGTGGCGAACGCGTGGCCGGACGGCCCGGGCACCTTGGCCCGATCGGCCACGGTGATCATCAGCAAGAACGACGGTGGCATCATCGGCACCTGATCCGCCCGCTCCGCCCGCAGCAACCCGAGGCCCGCCCCGCGCGGGCCTCGGCGGTTCCGGGGCGCCGCAGAGGACCTTCTGCGTGGCGGCCGATGGCCCCGCCCCGGCACAATGACCGCATGGACCCGAAGCAGCCCAAATCCCCGCGGCGTCCGGCACGCCGGGCACGCCCCCAGGCGGCGCCTGACGCCGCACCGCCCCGACCGGCCGCGGGTGCCGCCACACGATCCGGGGCCGCGGTCCTGCCTGCACCACCGCGCGCGCTCGGTTTCCTGTCGCCGCGCGCCTGGGACCGCCTGCGGCAGTACGCCCTGCTCACCCGCCAGGACCGACCGGTCGGCTGGCTGTTGCTGCTGTGGCCGACCTGGTGGGGCCTGTGGCTGGCGGCGGAGGGCTTTCCGCCGTGGGGCACGCTGGTGATCTTCACCCTCGGCGTGATCGTGATGCGGTCCGCGGGCTGTGCGATCAACGATTGGGCCGACCGCTGGCTCGACCCGCAGGTGCAGCGCACGCGCCTGCGCCCGGTGGCCGCGGGTCGCGTGACGCCCAACGAGGCGCTGGCGGTGTTCGCGGCCCTGATCGCCGTCGCACTGGGCCTGGTGCTGCTGACCAATCCGAAAACCATCGCGCTGGCCGGCGTGGCGGCAACCCTGGCCGTGGTCTACCCGTTCCTCAAGCGCCACACCTACGTACCCCAGGTGTGGCTGGGCGCGGCGTTCGGCATGTCGATCCCGATGGCCTTCTCGGCGGTGACCGGCGACTGGCCGCCGCCACTGGCCTGGCTGGTCTTCAGCGCCAACATCCTCTGGGCCACGGCCTACGACACCTTCTACGCGATGGTCGACCGCGAGGACGACCTGCGGGCCGGCGCAAAGTCGACCGCGATCCTGTTCGGCGACCTCGACCTGGCGGCGATCGGCATCGTGCAGGGCTGCTTCCTGCTGGCCATGGCCCTGCTCGGCGCACGCGCGGGGCTGGGCGAGTGGTACCACGCAGGGCTGGCGGCAGCGGGCCTGGTGTCGGCCTGGCAACTGTGGCGCGCGCGGCGCCGCGACCGGGACGGCTGTTTCGCCGCCTTCCATGCCAGCCACTACGCCGGGATGGCGCTGTTCGCCGGCATCGCCATGCACTACGGTCTGGGCTGAGCAAGGCCCGCGTCCGCGGGACGCCGCGAACGCGGCGGGATCGCGGCGGGATGGTCGCGCGGCCGCGCCGCGCGGCCGCCGCCCGGCGGCCTCAGCGCGGCGCGCGCGCCACCACCCAGACATCCACCCGGTTCGCCCCCGCGCGGCGCAGCGCACGCACCGCCGCCTCGACGGTGGCGCCGGTGGTCATCACGTCGTCCACCAGCGCCACGCGCCGGCCAGCCACATCACCCGCGATCGCGAAGGCCTGGCGCAGGTTGCGGCGTCGCGCGACGGCGTCGAGACCGGTCTGTGCCAGCGTGGCGCGAACCCGGCGCAGGGCATCGGGGCGGGCCGGCAGGTCGAGCCGGCCCGCGACGGCGCGCGCCAGTTCCCACGCCTGGTCGAATCCGCGTTGCCGCAGGCGCGCGGCGTGCAGGGGTACGGGCGCGACCAGCTCGGGCCGTGGTGCATCGGCGGCGACCGCCAGCAGCAGGTCGGCGAGCACGCGCCCGATGGCGAGGTCGGCGCCGAACTTGTAGCGCGGCAGCAGGTGGCGCGCCGCACCCTCATAGCGCAGGGCGGCGAGGGTTGCGGCTTGCGGCGGGGGCCGCCGCAGGCAGTGCGCGCAGGCCGGCGCCGGCGCGGCCAGCGGCAGGGCGCAGCGCGGGCAGGCGATCGAGTTGTGCGGCAGGTCGGACGCGCAGCCGGCGCACAGGTCGCCGCCGTCGGCCCCGCGCGCGCCGCACAGCACGCAGGTCGGCGCCAGCAGCAGGCGCGACAGCGGACCCCAGCCGTCAACCAGCAGTCGGCGCATCGAGTTGACAGCCTCCGGGGGCGGCGGAACACTCGCTGATCCTGGCCTGGCCGCGCGCCATGCGCCGCCAGCGAAACCCGCAGCCGCGCGTGCGATGTTTCGCACGCGCCCGGAGCGCCCCGATGACCCCGATCCGCCACGACTGGACCCGCGCCGAGGCACTCGCCCTGTTCGAGCTGCCCTTCCTGGACCTGGTCCACCGCGCGCAGTCGATCCACCGCGAACACCAGCCGGCCAACGCAGTGCAGGTGTCGACCCTGCTGTCGATCAAGACCGGCGCCTGCCCCGAGGACTGTGCCTACTGCCCGCAAAGTGCGCGCTTCGACACCGGGCTCAAGGCCGAACGCCTGATGCCGGTCGAAGCGGTGCTCGACGCAGCGCGCCAGGCCAAGGCCGCGGGGGCGACGCGCTTCTGCATGGGTGCGGCCTGGCGCAATCCGAAGGACCGCGACCTCGCCCAGGTCGAAGCGATGGTGCGCGGCGTGCGCGAACTCGGCATGGAGACCTGCGCCACGCTCGGCATGCTCACGCCCCCGCAGGCGCAGCGCCTGGCCGAGGCCGGGCTCGACTACTACAACCACAACCTCGACACCTCGCCCGAACACTACGGCGAGATCATCACCACCCGCTGCTACCAGGACCGGCTCGACACGCTCGCCGCCGTGCGCGCGGCCGGCATGAAGACCTGCTGCGGCGGAATCGTCGGCATGGGCGAGTCGCGCGACGATCGCGCCGGCCTGATGGTGGCGCTCGCCACCCAGCCCGCGCATCCGGATTCGGTGCCGATCAACCTGCTGGTGAAGGTGCCGGGCACGCCGCTGGCCGAGGTGCCGGCGCTGCCGCCCTTCGAGTTCGTGCGCACGCTGGCGGTGGCGCGGATTATGATGCCGGCCTCCATGGTGCGCCTGTCGGCCGGCCGCGAGGGCATGAGCGACGAACTGCAGGCCCTGTGTTTCCTCGCCGGCGCGAACTCGATTTTCTACGGCGAGAAACTGCTCACCACCGGCAACCCCGACACCGAACGCGACCTCGCCCTGCTCGCCGAACTCGGCATCCGGCCGATGCTGGCCGAGGCGCCGCGCACGGTACACGCCGACATCGCGGCATAGACTCGGATCGAGGGCGCCCTCGCACGGCGCCGGCGCGGTAGTGCCCCCGTCATGACCCGCCCCTCCCTGCTGCAGCGCCTCGCCGACCGCCACGCACAACGCGCGCACGGCGACCTGCTGCGCCGCCTGCGCACGGTGACCCAGGCCGAGGCGGCGCGGGTCGTGATCGACGGCCGCGAACTCGTCCACTTCGCCAGCAACGACTACCTGGGGCTCGCCGGCCACCCCGCGCTGGCCGACGCACTCGCCGGCGCTGCGCTGCGCTGGGGCGTGGGCGCGACCGCCGCGCATGGACTCGGCGGACACCGCGCGCCGCACGAGGCGCTGGAGGCCGAACTCGCCGAGTGGACGCAGCGCCCGCGCGCGCTGCTGTTCTCGTCGGGCTGGATGGCCAACCTCGGCGTGCTGGCGACCCTGCTCGAAGCCGGCGATCTCTGCGTGCAGGACAAGTTGAACCACGCCTGCCTGCTCGACGGCGCGAAGCTCGCCGGGGCGACGTTGCGCCGCTATCCGCATCGGGATGTCGACGCCGCCGCGCGCCAGCTCGCGCTGGAACCCGAGGCCGGCGCCCTGCTCGCCACCGACGGCGTGTTCAGCATGGATGGCACGATCGCACCGCTGCGCGAGCTGGCGGCCGCCTGCGGCGCGGCGGGCGCGGCCTTGATGGTCGACGACGCGCACGGCATCG
>DHLY01000041.1:49455-54183 GCA_002405525.1 Proteobacteria bacterium UBA4656 | reverse complement strand
TCCTCGAAGCCCGCAACGGACTATTTCAGGCCGCCAAACGCAGTGCACGTGGATTCACCCGCCTGTCCACGAGCCGAACCGTCATTTTCCTGATCGCCGGAAAGCTCGACTTCTACTCGGTCAACCCGCATGTCGCTCGCCCGGCATAACCCACTTGAACTTCAACAGACCCTGAGATATTCATCCGGGTTCAACTCGGGCGCGTACGGTGGCAGATAGAAGACCTCGATCCGTTCCTTGTTGTCGTCAAGCCACGCGCGCACGATGCGCGCCTTGTGCACGCCGAGATTGTCGAGGATCAGAAACACCTTGCGACCTGCGTCGCGCACGAGGCGCTGCATGAAGTTGATCAGCAGGGTCGTCGACAGTGCCCCGTCGTACACCATGAAACGCACCTTCCCCTGGTTGGTGATCGCGGAGATCAGCGACTGGCTCTTGCGCCGAGCAGGTATCCGAATCACCGGGGTCTGGCCGCGGGGCGCGTAGCCGCGGTGCCGCGATTCGTCGCTGCGCAGACCCGTCTCGTCGCCCCAGTAAATCTCGGCCTTTTCGAGCTTCGCGCGATGCTTGATCTCCACGTAGCGCTTCGCCAGCCACTCGTACACGGCCTGGTCGTTCTGCTCATACGCGCGCCGCTGCGCCTTCTGCGGCGTGTAGCCCCAACTCGCAAGGTACTCACCCACCGCTCGGATCGACAGCTTGACCCCGCACTTCTCGCCAATCAGCCGCTGCACCGCCTTGCGCGTCCACAGCGCGAACGGCAACTGCAACTGGTCCGGACAACGCTTGCAGATCCATTCCTGCACGCGACGCTCGTCCACCAGCGTCAACGCTCTCCCCGACGCCACCGGGCGACCACCGCGCGCCACGTGCACCACAGCGTCCGGGTCTTGCTCCCAGCGAGCCAGCATCGTCGACAGGTAGGTCACCGCATACCCCGTGATCGACGAAATCTCCGCCAGCGGACGACCCTCCTTGCGCAGCATCAACGCCTGCTTGCGCAGTTCGATTCGCGTCTCGGAGCCAGCTTTGCGACGGTCGGAACGAGCCATGTGGAAAGTTTGGCATGCATGGGGTCAAGATTTAGGTAGTTATGGGCCGGGGTAATATATCCGGCCCGGACTCGCCAGGCAGGTGGAACTCGCGTACTCTCCGGTCCACGGGGCAATGGGGCTGCGATCGGCCGGCCGGCGACCAGCGCGAGGCAGGTCTTCAGCGGCGATCGCGGTCGCTTCGGGGCCCCGCGCCGACGACTTAGAGAATGCGGCCGCTGGGCCGCCGCAGTCCCGGCGAGTCCGGCTCGTGCGCTTCGCGCCGTGCCGGCGCCCGCATGAAGTGCGGCAACAGTGCGAACACGGCGCCGCGCCGGGCGCGGCAGGGTGTCAAGCCCCGGGCAGGTGATGGACGATGGGTCGTTCCGGATTTCCCCGCATCGTGATCCTGACCCTGCTGCTGGCCCACGCCGGCGCAGTCTGCGCGCAGGCCTGGGAGATCCTCGGTCCCGGCCCCTCGCACAACGGCCAGGTCGAAGGCATCACGAACCGCGAAGTGGTCGGCGCGGTCAACGCCATCGCCGCGCACCCGACCAATGCCGACATCGTCTACATCGGTTCGGTCAACGGCGGCATCTGGCGCACGCTCAATGCCACCGCGGCGGCCCCGGCCTGGACCCGGCAGACCGACGGTTTCGAATCGCTGTCGATCGGCAGCATCGAGTTCGATCCCACCGATGCGACCCGGCAGACCCTCGTCGCCGGCGTCGCGCGCACCTCCAGCCTGGCGCGCTTTGGCGGCACGCAGCCCGGCATGCTGCGCACCACTGACGGCGGCGCCAACTGGGTGCTGCTCGCGCCGGGCGGGGCCCTGCTCAATCGCGCGGTGGTCGGCATCGCCGCGCGCGGGGCCATCCTCGTCGCGGCCACCGACAACGGGGTGTACCGGTCGACCACGACCGGCACAGCGTTCAGCCTGGTTTCGGGCGCAGCCGGTTCCGGGCTGCCGGCCGGCAACACGCCGGATCTCGCCGCTGACCCCGCGATGAATGCGCGCCTGTACGTGGCGATCACCAGCGGCTCGGCGCGCGGCGTCTACCGCAGCACCGACACCGGTGCGACCTGGGCCAAGGTCTCCGATGCGGCGGTGGACGCGGTGTTCGACGCCGGCGCATCGCGCGCCCGGCTCGCGGTTGGTGCGGCGGGGCAGGTGTTCGTGGGCGTGATCGGCAGCAACGGCCGCCTGGCCGAGGTCTTCCGCTCCGGCGACGGCATCGGCGGCTGGATCGCGCTCGGTGTGCCGACCACGGCCGAACAGAACGGCGTACTGTTCGGCGTGCATCCCGGAGGCCAGGGCGGCATCCACTTCTCGATCAGCGCCGACCCGGTGGACGCCAACCTCGTCTACGTCGGCGGCGATCGTCAACCGTTCTTCGGCGAGGGCGTGTCGGGCAGCACCCAGTTCTTCCCCAACTCGATCGGCGCCATCGACTTCAGCGGGCGCCTGTTCCGCGGCGACGCGGCGGCCGCCGCCGGCTCGCGCTGGACGTCGCTGACCCATTCCGGCGCCGGCAACGCCTCTGCCCCGCACGCCGATTCGCGCGACATGGCCTTCGATGCCGCCGGCAACCTGCTGGAGGCGGACGACGGCGGCCTCTACAAGCGGGTCAATCCGCGCACTACCACCGGGGCGTGGCTGTCGCTCAACGGCGACCTGCAGGTCACCGAGTATCACGGCCTGTCCTACGACACGGTGTCGAACCGGGTGATCGGCGGCTCGCAGGACAACGGCACCACCGAGCAGCGCGACACCACCCGGATCTTCAACGCGGTGTCGACTGGCGACGGCGGGCATCCCGCGGTCGAGGACCGCGCGTCCACCACGCTGTCGACGCGCTACTCGAGCTTCCAGAACCTGGGGAGCCTGCGCCGTCGAACGGTCAACGCCTCGAACGTCGTGCAGTCGACCACCTTCCCTGCCCGCACCGTGGTGGGCGGCGGGCCGGCGCTCAGTGCGCAGTTCTACACCCCGATCGTGATCAATGCGGCGGTTGTCGAGGCCGACACCGTCAATGCGGCGCGTCTGCTGATCGGCGCCGCCAACGGCATCTACGAGTCGCTCGATGCCGGCGCCACCATCGCCTTCCTCACGCCGGTCGACGCTCCACCGCCGGTGCTGCGCGTCAACCAGTTCCAGGGCGCACCGATCGTGTACGGCGTGCCTGGCAATCCGGACTACATCCTGGCCGGTGTCACCGAGAACCCTTCCACCGCGCCGGTCAACGCGCTGCGCGTCCGCACGGCGGCCGGCGCGGCGCTGGCGCAGTTCGCCACCCTGCCGTCCGCGGCGCGCGACGTGGCGGTCGACCGCGACAGCATCGTCTCCGGCGCGCCGACGCGGCTGTTCGTCCTCACCGCCGCGCAGGTGCTGACCACCGCCAACGGCGCCGCCCCGCTTTCCGACATCACCGGCAACCTGGTCGCCGGCCTGTCGCCGGGCGCGCTGCGCGCGATGGTCTTCATCCCCACCGCCGCCGTCGACGCGCTGGTGGTCGGGGCCGACCGCGGCGTGTTCATCGCCCGCGGCCCGTCGTTCGACGCCTGGTCGCGACTGGGCACGGGCCTGCCCAATGCGCCGGTGCAGGAACTCGACTACGATCTTTCCGACGGCGTGCTGGTCGCGGGCCTGCTGGGCCGCGGAGCGTGGATCCAGCGCGACCCGCTGGGTCCGACGCCGCCCGAGACGCTGTTCGCCAACGGGTTCGAACCTTGATCGCGCGGGAGACGAGCATGATCGCCAGGACCCTGATCGGCGCCCTTGCGCTCGCCGTCGCGGGCCCCGCGGTGGCGGCTGCCGAGCGACTTGCCCCCGGCGTGCTGGTTGACGTCGACGCCGGCCGCGCGATCGTGGCCGACGCCGCCGGCTACGCACAGGCGGTGTCACTCGCCGACGGCGCTTCGGCGTGGATCAGCAGCGAGCCGGCATTCCCGCTGCTGGAGACGCCCGGCCGCCTGCTGGCGCTGGGACGCATCGAGGCCAGGGGCGTCGGTCTGCTGCTGCTGCTCGATCCTGCCGACGGCAGCGTGCTGGATCGCATCGCGTTCGATGTTCCCGAGGACGTGGTGGCGAGCGTGATGCCGAGGCCGAAGGCGCAATTCAGCGTGCAGGCGCAGGCCACGCCGGAGGGCGCGCGGCTGTTCTGGCGCGAGGTCGCGGCGCCGCTGCGCGGCGCGGTCTACGGCGACGGCAGCGACGAGCCGCGGATCAGCGAAGGCGCTTTCGATCTCGTGCTGGACGCGCGCCGCAGCCTCGCCATCCCGCTGCGCGACGCGGTGGCGCCAGCGGCCGGTCCCACGCCGGACCTTGCCCCCGGCGAACGCCTTTCGACGCTGGGCGAGCGACAGTTCCGCGGCCTCGCCGACGCGTCCGCGATGTCGTCCGCGCCGGTCGCCGACGCCACCTTCGGCGCGCGCTGGCAGTGGACGGTGCAGGTGCGCGGCGCCGGACGCGCGATCGTCGGCCCCGCGCTGCCCTACGCCTATCTGCCGTTCGCGGTGTCGGGCAGCACCCTCGTGTACCGCACCGAACCGGCCGCCTGGATCGACGCCAACGGGCGCACGGCCGGCCACCCGGCGCGGCTGGCGGCGTGGGACCTCGCGCGCGGCGTGGCGCGCTGGCATGTGGACGTGCTCGATCCGGTCTACCGCGGCCCGATGCCTCCCTGATCGCGGCGCG
>DHLY01000041.1:27021-49305 GCA_002405525.1 Proteobacteria bacterium UBA4656 | reverse complement strand
CGGCGGCGGCGGACGTGCGGCGGCGTGAACCGCCGACGCAAGGCCGCCGGATGCGGGTCGTGGCAGCAGGGTTGCAGTGACCTGCGGCACATGGCGCCGGCGATCGGCCGGTGCAGGATCGATGCAGCCGGTACCTGCCGGGCCAAGGAGCCGACCATGACCGCGACGCTGGTGATCTCCCTCGTGATCGGGGGCCTGCTGCTGCTCGGCGTGTTGTCAATTCTCGGCCTCGCGATGAATCTGGTCGGCGGCATCGTCGAACTGGTGTTCGGCCTGCTGGGCCTGGTGCTGGGTGCGATCGGCACCGTCGTCGGCCTGCTGGTCGGCGGTTTCGCCGCCGTGTTCGCCGGCGGCGTGGTGCTGCTGGTGCTGGGCGCGCTGGCCCTGCCACTGCTGTTGCCCGTGCTGGCGCTGGTCGGGCTGGTGTGGCTGATTGCGCGCGCCGCGGCGCCGCGCCCGGTCGCGGCCGTGCCGCCGGCACCGCCCGCCGCGCTGGCGCCGAACGCCTGATCGTCGCGGACGCGGTGCGATCGCCGCGATCGCCTACAATCCGGGCACGATCTCCCGCCGGCCGCGTCCATGATCCGCCAGATCCGCCAGGTGCTCACCCACGACGAGGTCGCGTGGCTGGTCGAACTGTCGCAGCGGGTCCGTTTCGTCGACGGCCGGGAGACCAACCCCGGCAGCACGGTCAAGAACAACCAGCAGGTGTCGCACCACGATCCGGCGGCGGCGGAGCCCGGCACCATCCTGCGCGATGCGCTGTTCCGCCATCCGGACATCCGCGCCTTTGCGCTGCCTCGGCAGATGGCGCGGCCGACGCTGGCGCGCTATGAGCCCGGGATGACCTACGGTTGGCACGTGGACGAGGCGCTGTTCCCGTCCAATCCGCCGATGCGATCCGACCTTTCGTGCACGGTATGGCTCAGCGCGCCCGGCGACTACGACGGCGGCGAGCTGACCATCCAGCTCGGAGAACAGCACCTGTCCTGGAAAGGCGAGGCCGGCGACGCGATCCTGTACCCGTCGACCACGATCCACAAGGTCGCGCCGGTGACCCGAGGCCTGCGGCTGGTGGGCATCACCTGGATCCAGTCCTGGGTCGCCGATCCGATGTGCCGCGAACTCCTGCTGCAGGCCGACGAGGCCCGGCGCCTGGCCATCGAGGCCGGCTCGGACCCGCGGCAACTGGTCCTGATCGAGTCCCTGCGCACCAACCTGTTCCGCCTCTGGTCCGACGCCTAGCAGGGTGTCGAGAAACACCCTGGTTAGGGTGCGGCAGGGATGCCGCATGCGCGCCCCGGAGTTTCCCGACACCCTGCAGGCGGAATCCACGCCCACGCCGCGACCCGCGCCGCCGCCGACCGCCATCCCACCGGTCCGGAAAGCCGTCCGGTCCCGTTCGCCCCGCAGCCCGCCCGGTCCCCCTGTAGCGGCGCCGTCAGGACAGCGAGCAACGCGGGCCGGATTCGTCCCCGGCCGCGATCGTACTGTGACGCGGGTCTCGCCGGGCCTGCGCAGGAGGATCTATGCTCAGGCCCAAAGTGCCGGCCGGCAGCCTTACCCAGGGGGGTTCACATGTTCGCCCAGCGGATCCTGCGCTCGTCCGTACTGCTCGCCGGGGCCTGCCTCGGCCTCGGGATGGCGCCCGCTCACGCGCAGGACGCGATTTTCAACGACTCGCTGGAGCTGCCGTTCAACTTCCCGACCGACGCGCAGGCTGCCCGCTTCCTGAACCGCGCCACCTTCGGCGCCACCGCCAGCGACATCCAGGCCGTGCGCGCTCAGAGCCTCGCGGGGTGGCTGGACGCCCAGCTCGACAACCCCACCGCGACGCTGGCGCGCCCGTGGCTGGAGGCCTACGCGGCGTCGCTGCCCGCGGGCAGCACGATCACCCAGGACGACCGCCTGCATCGCTGGTTCGACGTCGCGGTGAACGCGCCCGACCAGGTGCGCCAGCGCGTGGCGTGGGCGCTGGGGCAGATCATCATCACCTCCGACCGCGACGCCTTCCTGGTCGACCGCGAAGTCCAGATGGCGGAGTGGAACGACCTGCTGGTGCGCAATGCGCTCGGCAACTACCGCACCCTGATGCAGGAAGCCACCTTCAGCCCGATGATGGGTCGCTACCTGACCACCCTGCGCAACCGCAAGTTCGAGTTGGTCCGTTCGAGCACGACTCCGCCCACCTTCACTGCCGGCAACAACGGCGTGCAGCCGGACGAGAACTACGCGCGCGAGGTGATGCAGCTGTTCTCGATCGGCCTGCTGGTGCGCGGCGGGGACTTCTACACCACCTATCCCGACGAGCTGAACCCCAATCCGGGCGCGTTGCGCACCACCTACGGCGAAGACGACATCGCCGGCCTCGCCCGCATCTACACCGGCCTCTCCTACGGCTGCACCCAGGGCGCCAGCGTGGTCGGTGGGGTCACCCTCAACCGCAACTGCGGCACCAACGACCAGACCGCCTGCACCGGCATCGCCTGTCGCTTCACCGCAGCCGGACGACTGTTCTCCAACAACCCGCCGGAGGACATCGTGATGACCAGCCGCGGGCTGGAGCATCCGGACTGGTATCGGCCGATGGTCTGCTACCCGCGCTACAACGACAACGGGCGCGAGAGCAACAACAACTCCAGTAATCCGCTGGAAACGGATGTCGACACCTTCAACCTGCCGCCCGGCACGCCGGCGCCGGACAAGGTGCTGGTGCTGGGCACCAGTGGCGCAAACGCGACCCTCACCATCGGGCCCAGTTTCCTCAATTCGGTGCCGCTGAACTGTCACCAGATTGCGGTCAACAACGGCCTGCCCGACAACGCAACCTCGCTGTCGCCCGCCGAGCAGCAGGCGTGCATCGACTACTGCGAAGGCAACGTCAATGCCTCGCTGGACCTGCTGTTCAACCATCCGAACACGCCGCCGATGGTGGCCCGGCAACTGATCCAGCGCCTGGTCACGTCGAACCCGACCTCGGGCTACGTGCAGCGGGTGGCGGCGGCCTTCATCAACAACGGCAGCGGCGTACGCGGTGACCTCAAGGCGGTGGTGCGCGCGATCCTGCTCGACGACGAGGCGCGTCGGCCGTTCGACGACCCGGCCACCAGCGTGAACTTCGGCAAGGTGCGCGAGCCGCTGCTCAAGCAGGTCGCCCTGTGGCGCCACTTCGGCGCGCTGTCGCCGAACACGGCCGTCATCCCCGCCACCAACCCGCAGGGTGGCGAGGCCAACCCGCTGGCCGGGCAGGCCGGGGTCCGCCGCTGGGGCAACCGGGCGCCGCAGGACTTCTTCGAGCAGCGCCCGCTGGGTGCGCCGTCGGTGTTCAACTTCTACGAGCCGGACTACAGGCAGCCCGGCCAGGTGGCGCAGGCCGGGCTGTTCTCGCCCGAACTGCAGATCATCCACGAGGTGAGCGCGATCGCCGCCGCCAACGAGCTGTTCGCCCGCATCTGCAACGGCTACGGCGGCAACTGCAGCAACGGCGTGCTGGCCGTGCCGTCGGCAACCGATGTGAACAGCCGGGCCTACTTCCCGCAGGCGGCGGTGGACGCCATCCCCGCGGTGGTGGCGGTCAACGCCGGCGGCGCACCGCCCACGGTGGCCGAGGACATGGCGCTGATCAACTTCTTCAACATCCGGATGATGGGCGGCACGATGGGTGGCGCCGACCTCGCCGCGATCGACTGCGCCAGCCCGCAGCCGGGCATGAAGTGGCGGCTGATGAGCGTGCTGCGCTGTCCGCGGGTGCCGGCGCCCGGCGAGACCGGCGACTTCGACAGCCTCAACACGGAACTCAACGGCGGGGCCGGCGGCACCACCGGCGGCGACCGGGCGGCGCGCCAGCGGCGCAAGGCGCTGTATCTCATGCACCTCGTCGCGATCTCGCCCGAATACAGCACGCAGCGCTGAGGAGCCCGCCATGTCCCGCATCCACTTCGACAAGCGCCGCGACTTTCTCAAGGGCGCGGCCTGCTTCGCCGCTTCGGGCGCCGCGTCCACCTTCGTGCCGCAGCTGAGCCTGATGGGCACCGCGCTGGCGCAGGGCGCCACCGGCTACCGGGCCCTGGTGTGTATCAACCTCGACGGCGGCAACGACGCCTGGAACCTGCTGATCCCGGCCGACAATTCGACCCAGATTCCGGTTGCCGGCCGCACCCCGCTGACGGGCCAGCAGCCCACGCCCTACGGCTGGTATGTGACCTCGCGCGGCGGCCAGTTCCAGGGCAACTCCTCGGCGCTGGGCCTGTTGCCGCCCGGGTCGACCCGGCCTTCCCCGGCCTTCCTGCCGCCCGCCATAGGCCTCAACGGCGGCCAGTACGCCGTGAATCCGGCGTGCCAGGGCATCGCCGATCTCTACAGCCAGGGCCGCCTGTCCTTCGTCGCCAATGTCGGCCCCCTGGTGGAGCCGCTGCGCCGCCAGACGTTCACCAGCTTCAAGCGGCCGCCGCAGCTCTACTCGCACAACGACCAGACCAACCTCTGGCAGATCGGCGGCGGCGCTTCGGTGTCGGATCCCAACGGCTGGGGCGGGCGCGTGGCGGGCCAGGTGTTGGGCGTGAACCCGGCCAGCGGACTGTCGCCGTGCATTTCGATCACCGGCCAGACGCGGTTCCTGGTCGGCCAGTACCCGGGCGGGCAGACGTTGTTTCCTTACCGCCTGTCCACCAGCGCCACCGTCCCCGCGACCGCGCTCGGCAGCTACAACGCGACCGATCCGGCGGGCGCCAAGCGGCGCGAGGTGCTCAACGCCCTGCTCGCGGAAACCTATCCGCAGGCCTTCAGCCGCGAGTACGGCGACATCGTGGCGCGCTCGCTGAACCTGTCCGTGTCGCTCAATGCCACGATCACCTCGCTGGCCGCCAATCCGGCGTTCGCCGCCTTCAACACCGCGGTCAACAACATCCCGAACAGCGGCATCGGCCAGCAGTTGCGCCAGGTCGCGCGGATGATCGCGGTCAGCCGATTCGGCGCGCCAGGCTTCAGCATCCAGGCCAACCGCCAGATCTACTTCGTGCGCACCGGCGGCTACGACACCCACGACGGGCAGATCCCCGCCGTGCCCCCGGACCCGGTGCCGCCGAACTACGTCTACACGGGCCACCAGGGCCTGCTGCAGCAGGTCTCGCAGGCGATGGCCGGCTTCAACGCCGCGTTGACTGCGCTGGACGCCGTGACGGGCTACGCCGGCGTGCTCAACGAGGTGCTCACCTTCACCCAGAGCGAGTTCGCGCGCACCATCAACTCCAACGGCAACGGCACCGACCACGCCTGGGGTTCGGTGAGCATGATCATGGGCGCGCCGCAGTCGGCCGGCGGCCCGCTGGCCGGCGGCCAGGTCTTCGGCCGCTATCCGCTGCAGTTGCTCAACCGCCAGTTCGGCGCCACGCCCGACGCGCTCGGCGAGTGCTTCAGCCGCGGCGAGTTCCTGCCCAGCCTGGCGGTGGACCAGTACGCCGGAACGCTGGCGCGCTGGATGGGGGTCAGCAATACCGACTTGCCGACGGTCTTCCCCAACATCGGCACTTTCGCCAGCGCGCATCCGAACCAGGCCGTGATGGCCTACAACAGCCGGATCGTCCCCGGGATGCTGGCCGGCGTGACCTGAGCCTCGTCCGCGGCGCGGCCCGGCGCTGCAGCAGCCGTGTCGGCGAACGCCGGCTCAGGGTGCGGGTCCGGGGCGCACGATCGGCTCGAAGGTGCCGGCCGACAGCCGGTCGCCGCCGGGTGAGCCCGGCATCAGCGCGCCGGCCGCGATCCAGTCGTGGACCAGTTTCTGCAGCAGCACGGGGGCGCCGCCGCCCGGCGGCATGACCCCGCCGAACGGCGGGGTGGCGCAGTTGATTTTCTCGAACAGCACGCTGTCGGTCGGCACGAACGGCCGCACCCGCAGGCGCGCGCCGTTGCCGCTGGCGGGCGTGCCGGTCTCGCTGGCGCCGATCAGGTTCAGGCGTGCGTTGTTGAAGTTCATGTTCAGCCCGCCCGAGGCGCCGTTCACGTGGCAGTTGGAGCACAGCTTGTCCAGTTGCGGGCGGATGTCGGCCTCGAAGTCGACGTCGTAGCGGGTGTCGTCGGGCACCGTCGCCAACGGCGTGCAGTTGCTTCCGCCCTTCGGCAGGTCGAACACCCAGGGCGCGCGGCCGTCCGGCCCGCCGTGGGCCGTGCCGGCGGCGAACAGCAGCGCGATCATCGGCAGGTGGTGCAGTCGGTACATGGTGCTGTCTCCGGTCAACGGGTCGCCATCGGCGGCGGGGTGGTCAACAGCCGCTGCAGACGGGTGCCTTCCGCCTGGTCGCGGAAGAGGATGTCGCTGTAGGGATTGCCGTCCTCGTCGAAGCCGCGCGCGCCTTGTTGGATCCAGTCGTACACCAGCGCGCGCAGCGGGCGGGCAATGCGCTGCGACGCGCCATCCAGCGCCGGCGGCATCACCGGGTAGGACTCGAACGGCATGCAGTTGAGCATGGTGTAGAGCAGGCTGTTTTCCGGCTGACCCGGCTCGACCAGCAGGATCTGAGGATTGCGGTAGCTGAGCGCGGAGACCAGTTCGTAGCCCGCGTTCTCCGGCTGGTCGAGCCGCAACTGGCCCATCGCCGTGACGTTGTGGCAGCCGACGCAGCCGCCGGCCAACCAGACATCGTGCATGTCGATCGCGCCACCGGGCAGGCCGCTGCCGGGGATCTCGTACAGCGTGCCGTAGGTGATCGGTTCGGCCGAGAGATCCTCGCACTGCGAGCCCACGTCGACCAGGGTCTTCGGGCCCGCGCCCGGCTTCGGCGCAGGCCAAGCGCCTGCGACACCGGTCGGCAGCATCAGCAGGCAACAGGCGAGGGCAGCGCAAGTCCGGATCATCGGGGTCAACCTTCGTCAGCGGTTCGATGATAACGGCGCGCGCATCGCCGCACCGTGACCGCGCGCCCGGTCCGGCGCCGGACCGGACGCGCCGCGGTGCCGCGCGTGGGAGCCCGGCCCGTCGCTGGACAGGATCTTTCAGGATCGCTCGCGCGCCGGCCGCCGACCCTGCCCATGGACTCCCAGCCCACCCTCCACGCCCGCCTGGTGAGTGCGTTCATCGCCTTCGGCACGCTGCCGGTGGTGGCCTTCGGCGTGCTGGTCGCGGCGGCCGACCATGCAGCGCGGCAGCGCCATGGCGCGGAGACCTTGCAGGTTGCGAGCCAGGCCGCATCGAACGCCACCGCCCTGCTGCTCGAAGGCCGGCTGGCGGCCATGCGCCAGTTGGCCGACCGCCTCGGTGCGTCGCCGTCCAGCGACGACGTGCAGCGCGCGCTGGCCGAGACCCGGGCCGCCGTTGCCGGCTTCGTGACCCTGCAGGCCGCCGACGCCCGGGGCATGCTGGTCGGCGCGGTCCCGCCGGTGCGCGACGATGGGCGCGCCTTCGACCGGGCGGGCGTCGATATCGATGATCGGGCCTACTTCCGCATCCCGCGCGCGACCGGCGCAGGCTACGTGTCCGGTGTGGTCGAGGACCGTCATTCCGGGCAGGACCGGCGGGTGGCCGTGAGCGCGCCCATCCGGGGCCCGGACGGGCGATTCGCCGGCGTGGTGCAGGGCGCGATCCGCCTCGCTGACCTGGGGAATCTGCTGGCCAGCGCCGCTCAGCCGGACGTGGCGATTCTGGTGCTCGACGCCGACCGGCGGGTGGTGTACGCCAGCCCCGGTCTGCCGTTCGCAGTGGCGCAGCCGCTGTCCGATCTCGCGTGGCTCGCGTCGACGCCGCGCAACGCGGCGCATTTCGTGCCGCTGCGCCTGCCGGACGCGCCGCTGGGCGGCGCCCTGGTTTCTGAGCATGGCACGCCGCAAGGCTGGCGCGTCTTGACCATGCTGCCGCGCTGGAATCTCGTCCGACGCGGACTGCTCGACCTCGCGCTGCTCCTGCTGTTCGCGGGCGCCGTTGCGCTGCTCGCCGCCCAGGCCGGGCGCATACACGGCCGGCGCGTGGTCAAGCCGCTGCAGGAGCTCGGCGCCCGCCTCGACCACCTGTCGATGGCCGATGTTCCGCAGCCCACCGCGATCCGCGCGCGCGACCGCGAACTGGCTCGGCTGGAAGAGGCCTTCGCGCGCATGGCGCAGCGCTTCGGCAGTGCCTGCGGACGGCTGCAGGACGACCTGGCCACTGAATCGATTCTGCGCGAGGAGCTCGCCCAGAGCATCGCCGGCCGGCGCGCGATCGACGCCGAACTGTCGATCGCCGCCGGCATCCAGCAGTCGATGGTTCCGGGCCGCGAAGCGCTGCTGCAGGTTTCGCCACGCCTCGACATCGCGGGTCTGCTGGAGCCTGCGCGTGCGGTCGGCGGCGACTTCTTCAACGTGATCAGGATCGACGACAGGCACGCCTGTTTCTACATCGGCGACGTGTCGGACAAAGGCGTGGCGGCGGCGCTGTTCATGGCGCGGATCGCCACGCTGCTGGAGGTGGTCGCGCGGCAGGGCGAGTCGCCCGGTCACGTGCTGTCGGTGGTCGCCGCCGAGGCGGCGCGCCACAATCCGAGCGAGATGTTCGCCACCGTGCTGTGCGGGGTGTTGGACGTGGACGTCGGCACGCTCTCCCTGGCCAGCGCCGGGCACGACCCGCCGGTGGTGCTGCATGTCGATGGGCGCATCGAGCGGCTGTCGATGGATACCGGACCCGCGCTCGGCTTCGAGTCCGAGGTGGAGTACGCCGAGTGGCACCTGCGCCTGAAGCCGGGCGATGCCCTGCTGAGCTGGACCGACGGCCTGACCGAAGCGCCCGACGCCGCCGGGCGACCGCTCGGCGACGATGGTGTCGACGCGGTGCTGGACGGCGGCGCGGCCAGCGCCGAGGCCCTGCTGGGCCGGCTCGCCATGGCGGTGTCGGCGCACACCGGTGGCGCCGCCCCCCACGATGATCTGACCCTGCTGGTGCTGCGCCGTGAGCCGGTCGCGGTGCCGGCGCCGGTCGAGCGGCCTCCGGTGCTGCTCGAGATGCCGAACCGGATCGCGGTGCTGCCCGTGCTCGGCGCGGCGCTGGACGACGCGCTTGCCGACGAGGGTGTGGCCGAGGCGGTGCGCAAGGACGTCGCGCTGCTGATGGAGGAGGTGCTCAGCAACACAGTGCGCCACGGCTACCCCGACGGCCGGCGCGACACGATCCGCGTCGAAGCGCGCCGCGAGGGCGACCGCCTGCACCTGCTGTTCGACGATGGCGGCACGGCCTGGAACCCGCTGGAACACGACTTGCCGGACCTCGACGCCGACCTCGACGACCGCGAGATCGGTGGCCTCGGGGTGCTGCTGGTGAGAGAACTCTCGGAGTCCGTGCAGTACGAACGCAGCGACGGCCGCAACCGCCTGCATCTGGTGGTGCGGCTGGCGGCGCAAGAGGAGGTGGAAGCCTGATGTCCCTGCAAATCGTGATCGAACCGCCCAATGGGCGGCAGCAGCGCGTGGCCCTGTCCGGTCGCGTCGACACCTACACCCATCTCGAACTCGACCAGCGGCTGGCGCCGCTGCTCGGCAACGCGGGGCTGGACAATCTCGTTCTCGATCTCGGCGGCGTGGACTACATCTCCTCGGCCGGCGTGCGATCGGTGTTCCGCGCACGCAAGGCGCTGTCCGCGCGTGGCGGCAAGGTCCTGGTGCTGAACCCACAGCCGCAGGTCAAGAAGGTGTTCGACATCGTCAAGGCGGTGCCGCTCGGCGACGTGTTCCGGTCGACTGTCGAACTGGACGCCTATCTCGACAAGATGCAGAAGAAGGTGCTCGCCGGTGACGACGACGACGCCTGAGAGGCTGTGAAGAACAGCCTCGCAGGCTGGCCATGGACGGGCCGCGCGCGGGCCATGCACGCCGACGCATGATTCGCGGGAGCGAGTTCGGTCCGGTGCCGGACTCGCGACGGGAAGAATCCGCAGGCTGTGGGTTGTCTCACAAGCCTCTGAGGCTCCGGCCGCGGATGCCTTCGCGCCGTGCGCGGCCGCATTGATGGCGGCATGCCGCGGCCGGTCCCCCGCGGTGGGGAACTCCGCTCGCGATCGGTGGTCGGCACACGGGCACGCCCCGCGCCGGGGCCCGATCAGGACCGTCTGCATGCGCCTGCCACTCCGTCCGTTGTTGCTTGCTGCGATCGCCCTCGGCCACGCTGTCGCGGGAGCGGCGGTTGCGCAACCCTTCGCCGAGGGTCGCGACTACTTCCGCATCGAGCCCGCGCAGCCCACCGCGGCAGGGCCCGGTCGGGTCGAGGTTCTGGAGGCTTTCAGTTATGGCTGCGGCAGTTGCGCGGCGGTACAGCCCTTCGTGTCCGCGTGGCGGCGGAGGATGCCGCCGGCGGTGGCCTTCGATTACCTGCCGGCCACGTTCCGGCCGGATTTCGAACTGCTCGCTCGCGGCTACTACGCCGCGCTGGCGCTCGGGGTCGCCGAAGGCACGCACGCCCGGGTGTTCGAGGCCGTGCGCGAGAAAGGTCGCATCACCAGCCTCGACGACGTGGCTTCGGTCTACGAGGGCCTCGGGGTGGCACGCGCGGACTTCGTCGCCGCCGCTGGCTCGTTTGCCGTCAACGCGCGGTTGCGTCGTGCCGCGCAGGTGCTGCCGCGCTACGGCGTGGACGGGACGCCGACCTTCATCGTGGCCGGCAAGTATCGCATCACCGGCGCGTCCGCCGGCAGTTACGAGCGCCTGTTCCAGATCATCGACTTCCTGGTTGCCCGGGAGGCCGGTGCCGCCGGTTGAGCCGGGGCGGGTCGTCCGCCGTTCGGGCGGCCCGCGGTCGGCCAGCGCGCAGCGGTCCGGTCCGGCGGGCCCGTCCCCGCGGTCGTCGGTTCCGCGACCGGAGGAAGGTCATCGATGCGCGGGTTTGCGGCCGCGCGCGGGCTGCCGTGGTCGCGCTGGACGCCGCGGCGCCGTCGCGCAAGGCTGTGGGCCAGGCCGGCGCGGAGGGCGCCACCGGCGTCCCGGCGACCGCCTTGCGCCGCCTGCTCCCAGCCGCGAGGATCGTGCGTGGAAAGACCGCCGGAGATGCCGCACGCGACGCTGGCGCCGCCCCGCTGGCGCTGGGCGTGGCTGCTCCTCGCCTATGTCGCACTGGCGCTCGGTGTGGTGGGCCTCGCGCTGCCGGGCCTGCCGACCACGCCGTTCGTGCTGCTGGCCGCTTTCGCCGCCGCGCGGGGGTCGCGGCGGCTGCACGACGGACTGCTCGCACACCGCACTTTCGGCCCGATGATCGCGGCGTGGGAGCGCGAGGGTGCGATCAGCCGCCGCGCCAAATGGACGGCGACGAGCCTGATGACGGTTTGCGCGGTGGTGATGTTCGTCGTCGCGTCGCGCCCGGCGCTGGCGGCAATCGGCACCGCCACCATGCTGGTGGTCGCGGTCTGGATGTGGCGGCGGCCTGAGCCGCCCGCCGCGCCGACCCCGCCCTCGTAGGCGCGCGCTCCTCCGCTTGCGGCGCCCCGGGCGGAGCGCCCGTCGCGGGGGCGCAGCGGAGCAATCTCCGCTCTGCGACATCCCGCGGTGGCGCGATGCGCTGGCAGAGCCGAGCTTGCTCGGCTCGCCGCGCCTCAGTGGAGCCGAGGAGGCGCGCGTGCCTATACGCCCGCGGCGAGGCGCCGCGCCGCGCGCGCCAGCAGGGCATCGAAGCCGCGTCGGATGCGCAGGGCGACCAGTGGCGCGAACACGCGACCCAGTAGCGGCACCGCGATCTGGAAGCGCGAGTGCCAGTCGACGACGGTGTCGCCGCCGTCGGCCGCGAACTCGAGCCAGCCGCGCTCGTGGTGGATCGGCAGCGCCCACCCGCGCGTCGTCGACAGGGTGCGGATCAGGTAGGCGTAGTGGCGCGGCGGCTCGAAGGCCACGATGTCCTCGACGAACACCAGGCCGCCGGTGCGCACCTCGCGCACCGCCCCGACGCCGTCGCGGGCGGCGTCGCCCTCGCGCAGCAGGCGGCAGCGCACGGCGCCGCCGGACAGGAAGGCGGCATGGTCGGAGAGCGCGGCGAACACTGCGGCGGGCGGCGCATCGAAGCGCTGGCGGGCGTGGATCCGTGGCATCGGCGGCTCCGGGGGCGCGCTGCAGGATAGCGCTCGCGGCGCGGCGCGCGACGCGCCATCATCGGGCACGCGGGGAGGACGGGGCATGGCAGGCAAGGCATCGATCGGCGACACGCTGACCCGCGAGGACGCGCAGGCCTGGCAGCGCCACTTCCCCTTCCCCGGCTGGGGCGCGATCGCCTTCCATGCGATCGCGGTGCTGGCCGGCAACGGGCTGGTGCTGTGGCTGCTCGCGACCGGCCGCCTGCCCGGTGCGGGCCTGATCCTGCTGGTGGTCGTGGAGTTCGTGCTGCTGTTGGTGCTGGCGCGCCTGGCCGCGCTGCCTGTGCCGCATGCGCACTGGTTCGAGCCGCCCGATCCGTGGCGCAAGCAGCTGTTCCTGCTCGGCGTGCTCGCCGTCTGGGCCGGCGGTGCCTATTCGATCACCCTGGTGATGATCGAAGGCTGGGGACCTTTCCTCGCCTACTTCCGCGACGCCTCGCGCTGGCACGAGACCGGCCTGTCGTGGGCGATCGGCATCACCGCGTTGCTGGGGCTGGGTACCGCGTTCGGTGACTGGCATCGCTACCGCCGGCTCGGGCCGCCCTTCGTGCCCGCGCTGGGCATGGACGTGCTGTCGCGCATGCTGGTGCTGATCTTCGGCGCGATCCCGTTCGCGGTGCCGATCTTCAGCGTCTTCATCGGTGCGGTGAAGGCGGGTGAGCGTATGGTCGGCGCACTGCGCGCCGGGCGCTGGCCCGCCGCCGCGGCGATGCTGGCGCTGGCGTTGGCGGGCGGCGCGCTGCTGTATTCGATCTTCTTCCTGCTGCACGGCGCCGGCGTGCACGTCTGGGCGATCGGCTACGTGATGGCGAAGTGCGTGGCCGAACTGATGGTGGTCGCGATCCCGCTGGTGATGCGCGAGGCCGCGGCCGGCCGCTGAACGCGCGCCTTGCGCGTCATCGCGCCAGCAGCGAGGATCGGCGCACCGTCCCCGCGGATGCCCGCCATGCCGCGTCCCGCCCCTCTCGCAGCCGCCCCGTCCGCGTTTGCGTTCGCGCTGGCGCTCGCTGCCTGCGGCGGCAGCCCGCCGCCCGCTCCGCCTGCGCCGGCCGCCAGCAGCGCGCAGGCGCAGCAGGACCTCGACGCGTTCCGTCAGCTGGTGGCCGCCGGCAGCGACGAGTTCGCGGTGACCATGGGCCGCGAGGTGCTGCGCAAGCACCCCGGCAGCCCGGCGGCCGCCGAGGTCGCCGCGGCGCTGCCCGCCGCCGAGCAGCGCGCGAAGGACAAGGCCGAGGCCAGGCGGCTGGCGTCGCTGTGGACGTACCTGACCAACGAGTTGCGCGGCGTGCGCCAGCACACGGCGTCGATCCACTCCAGTGTGCCGGGCAGCGGCACCGAGCGCGTGCGCCTGATCCTGCGCCGCCACGCCGATTGGGGGCAAAGCGTCTACCTGTTCGACGACGACGGCGCGGATCGCACGCGCAAGGGCTTCGTGTGCGGCAGCGCCTGCAGGCTGCCCGCGCGCATTGACGGCGCGGCAGCAGCGCTGGCCGCCCACTCGCCGGAGACCGGGGAGCCCGCCCTGTTCATCGACGACGATGCCGGCTTCATCGCCCGGCTGTCCGGCGGGGCGAGGAAGATCGAGATCGACTTGCGGCACGCCACGCGCGGCCCCTTCACCGCGGTGTTCGAGGTGGGCGGCTATGACGACGCGAAGTTCGCCCGCGACCCCTGACCGACGGCCTGCGGAGGCGGACCGGTGAAGCTGCTGCTGCGCGCGATCGGCTGGGCCGGACTTTACGTCTTCCTGGTGCTGCTGCCGCTGCTGGCGGCGGCATGGTCGACGCCCGCCGCCGCGCCGCGCGGCTTGGTCCACGAGCTGGGCGTGGCGGCAGGCTACGTGGCGCTGTCGATGCTGGCGCTGGAGTTCGCGCTGGTCGCACGCCTGCGCGCGGTGGCGCAGCCGTTCGGCATCGATGCGCTGCAGTTGTTCCATCGCCGCCTCGGCTTCGTCGCGCTGGGCTTCGCGCTGGCGCACCCGCTGCTGCTGCTGGCGGCCGGCACGCCCGCGACCGCGTTCGATCCGTTCGGCGGCCCGCCGTCGATGCGGCCCGGCGCGGCGGCGTTTTGGCTGCTGCTGCTGCTGCTGGCGTCCACGCTGTGGCGGCGCACGCTGCGGCTGCCCTACGAGGCCTGGCTGTTGCTGCATCGCTGGGCGGCGCTGGCCTTGCTGGCGGGCGCGCTGTGGCATGCGTTCGCGGTCGAGGGCCGCAGCGCCGCGCCGCTGATGCGTGGGCTGTGGATCGCCTATGCGCTGCTGGTGGCCGGGCTGATGGCCTGGCAACGCCTGCTGGCGCCGCTGCGCGCCTGGCGGCGCCCGTGGCGGGTGGTCGACCACCGCATCGAGCGCGGCGACAGCCGGACCCTGGTGGTGGAGCCGGTCGGCCATCGCGGCTTCGACTTCGCGCCGGGCCAGTTCGCCTGGCTGCTGACCGGGCGCACGCCGTTTTCGGCGCTGCAGCATCCGATCACGATGGCGGGCTCTGCCGAACAGGGGCCATCGCGGCGCCTCGAGTTCACGATCAAGGCGCTCGGCGACTGGTCGCGCGAGGTGGTGCCTGCGATGGGGCCGGGCCAGCGCCTGTGGATCGACGGCCCGCACGGCGTATTCACCCCGGAGCGCGAGCCCGCCGTGGGCCTGGTGCTGATTGCCGGCGGCGTCGGCATCACGCCGATGCGCGCCATCCTGCGCACGATGCGCGACCGCGGCGACCGCCGGCCCGTATTGCTGCTGCACGCGGCGAGCAGCCTCGATCGCATGACCTTCCGCGAGGAGTTCGAGGCGCTCTCGAAAGAACTGGCGCTGGCCTACGTGCCGGTGCTGGAGCAACCAGCGGAGGGCTGGAACGGCGAACGCGGGTGGATCGACCGAGCGCTGCTCGCGCGCCACCTGCCCGCGCAGCGCGCACACTGGCAGTGCTTCGTCTGCGGCCCGCCGGCGATGCTGGACGCGATGGAGCGCCTGCTGCCGCAGTGCGGCCTGCCGGCCGACCGCGTGCACACCGAACGTTTCGCGATGGTCTGAAGGAAGGCACGCCGTGACCGACCGCCTCGTCACCCTCACGGTGTGGATCCTTGCCGCAGGCTTCGCGCTGGCCTGCGTCGTCTTCGCCTGGCGAGCGGCGATGCCCGTCAGCCCGCTGTCAGCCCCCCTGGGCGCCGGGGCCGTGCCCGGTGAGGACTCCTGGCGGGTCCATTGCGCGCGCTGCCATGACGTATCCGAGTTCACCGGCCGGCTGGCCGCGTCCGACCGTGCGACGGTGGCCGGCCGATGGCTGGAGCAACTCGAGCGGCACGGCGATGCACCGTTCGCGGACGACATCGCGATCGTGCATTGGCTTGCAACGCAGGCCAGCGCCGCGGCCGCCACCGTGGAACCTGCTGCGCCGGAGCAACCGGAGCCCGAGGACGATTTCACCCTGTGACGTCCGGCAGGGGCGGTATTGTGAGGTCCAGAATAGAATGGACTCATGGATACCGCTCCGTCAGCGGACACCGATCTGCATCTGCGCAAGTTCCAGAAGGAGCTGGCCGCCGGCACCGTCGCTTTGGTGCTGCTGGCGGTGCTGGGCCGCTCGGAACGGCCTCTGTACGGCTACGAGATCGCCAAGCGGCTCGAACGCGACGGCGAATCGCCGGTAGCCGGCAAGCAGAGCGCGCTGTATCCGGTGCTGCGTAGCCTGCACGCCGCCGGTCTGCTCGATTCGCATGTCGAGCCTTCGGTCGCGGGTCCGCCGCGCCGCTACTACCAGGCTACCGCGCTGGGCCGCGCGGTGCTCGCCGAATGGACGCAGGCGTGGCGGACCACCCGCGCCTTCGTCGACGACGCCCTCGCCGGAGCCAAGCCATGACCGCGATTCCGCAGACCATCCCGCAGTACGTTGCGCAGGTGCGCGAAGCGCTCACCGGCGCCGACCCGGCCGTGGTGCAGGACGCGCTCTACGACGCCGAAGAACACCTTCGCGCCGAACTCGCCGGCAATCCCGGCGTGGCCGAGGCCGAGATGCTGCGCCGGATCGCCACCTCCTATGGATCGCCCGAGGAAGTGGCCGCGATCTATCGCGACACCGAAGTCACGGTCAGCCGCGCGATGCGCACGCCCGCGCCGCCGCCGCGGCGCACCGCAGCGGGGCGCTTCTTCGGCGTGGCGTCGGACCCGCGCACCTGGGGCGCGCTGTTCTACATGCTGCTGTCCCTGGTCACCGGTGTCGTCTACTTCACCTGGGCCGTGACCGGGGTGTCGCTCTCGCTCGGCCTGTCGTTGCTGGTGGTGGGCGTGTTTTTCATCGTGTTCTTCGTCGGCACCACCCGCGCGCTGAGCCTGCTGGAAGGGCGGCTGGTGGAGACCCTGCTCGGCGTGCGCATGCCGCGTCGGCCGGCTTATCCGTCGCGCGGTGAACCGCTGCTGCGGCGGATCGGGCAGATGTTCACCGACCCGCGTACCTGGTCGACCCTGCTGTACTTCGCCCTGATGCTGCCGCTGGGTGTGGCCTACTTCACGACCGCGCTCACGGGACTGTTGCTGTCCGTGGGCCTGCTGTTCGCGCCGATTGCGGCGCTGTTCATCGACGGTGCGCACGTGGGGGTCGCCGTCTACGACGGCCAACCGGCCGTGCCGCCCGCCATCGCGATACCGATGGCCGCGCTCCTCGGGGTCGTGCTGCTGTTCGCCACCCTCCATCTGGCGCGCGCGGTCGGCGGCCTGCACGGGTGGATCGCGCATCGCCTGCTGGTCCTCTCCGGGACCGCCGTGCCCGAAGCGGCGGCGCCAACGGGCGGCAGGGCGGTGGCCGCCGGGACCTGATGCCGCGCGGACGGGGCGGCAGGCTGTCGGCCGCGCGATCGCGTCGGCCGGCTCTGGCACGCCAACTGCATCGTGGGATTGCGGGCCGAGGGCGGCCCGCGCCGATGCAGGGACGAAACGACCGCCATGTTGATCTGCACCTTGCCGAACGCCGTCCTCTGGCCCCTGTTCGACTGGAGTGTCGCCCTGCTGGACGCGCTGCGCGTCCTCAGTGCCGGCATTCCGGCGGCGTTCCGGCGCCCGGACTGAAGTCTGCGCTGCCTGCGGTGACGCGCCGCGTCACCCGCTGACCCGACCGGCCGCGGCGCGACGTGCCGCGGCCGGGCAGCGCGCCGGCGGGCCCCAGGCGGGCGATCCGCGCCGTCCGTGCCTGCGGCGGGCACGCCCGAAGGTCCAGTGCCCCTCCCGCTGACGCTGTCGCGCTCGGTCGCTATCGTGTGCGCCTTCCTCCCGTCCGGAGCGCCCCGTGTCCCAGCCCCGCGTCGCCGTCGTCACCGGTTCCACCTCGGGTATCGGGCTCGCCATCGCGCGAGCGCTGGCTGCTCGCGGCGACACGGTGGTGCTCAACGGCTTCGGCGAGCCGGCCGCGATTGCGGCTCTGGTGGCGGAACTCGGCGCCGGCGGCGCGCGGATCGAACACGATCCGGCGGACATGTCGGAGCCGGACCAGATCGCGCGTCTGGTGCGCGAGGTCGAAGCGCGCCATGGCCGCATCGACATTCTGGTCGCCAACGCCGGCATCCAGCACACCGCGCGGGTCGAGGACTTCCCGCCCGAACGCTGGGACGCGATTCTCGCCGTCAACCTTTCGGCCGCCTTCCACCTCGCGCGCGCGGCGCTTCCGGGCATGCAGGCGCGTGGCCACGGGCGCATCGTGAACATCGCCTCGGTGCATGGCCTGGTCGCCTCGGTCGACAAGAGCGCCTACGTGGCCGCCAAACACGGACTGGTGGGCCTGACCAAGGTCATCGCGCTGGAAAATGCCGAGCGCGGCATCACCTGCAACGCGATCTGCCCCGGCTGGGTGCACACGCCGCTGGTCGAGAAGCAGATCGTCGCGCGTGCCGAGCGCCAGGGGCTGTCGATGGACGATGCGCAGCGCGGCCTGCTGGCCGAGAAGGAGCCCACCCTGCGCTTCACCGCGCCCGAGGACATCGCGGAAGCCGTGCTGTTCCTCTGCGGCCCGGCCGGCGCCAATATCACCGGCACCACGCTGGCGCTCGACGGCGGCTGGACCGCGCGCTGAAAGGCTGTGAAGAAAGCCTCTCACGCGGGCCATGGATGGCCCGCGCGCGGGTCGTGAACGCCAGTGCATGATTCGCCGGAGCGAGTCCGGACCTGTGCCCGATTCGCGACTGGAGAAACCCACCGGATGTGGGTTTCCTCACAGGCTCCGAGCATCGCGCGGCGTCGCTGGCGGCGGCACGGTGTCGCCGTCACAATGGGCGAACCGTTCCGCGCCCGGTCCGCATGAGCAACGCCAACCTGCTGGCCCACCTGGAAACCTGCGTCGAGCGCGCGCGTGCCGCGCCGCTGTCGTTCGGTGCCGTGTTCCACGAACTGGGCCGCGACGGCATCGCGATGGCGCTGCTGGTGCTCTGCCTGCCTTTCCTGCAGCCGATCTCGCTCGGACCGCTGGCCAGCGCGGGCGGTCTGGTGCTGGCCGGGATCGGCTGGCAGATGGCGCGCGGACGGACCGAACTCTGGCTGCCGCCGAAGGTGCGCGATGCGGCGCTCGAAGCCGCAGGCTGGGAGCGCCTGCTGGGCGTGTTCCGCTGGCTGGTCAGGCTGTTCTCGAAGATCACGCGCACCCGCTGCACGCGATGGACCGACGGCGAGCGCGGCCACCGCATCGCCGGCTGGTTCGCGGTCGCCGGCGGGCTGCTGCTGGCGATTCCGATGGGCGGTATCCCGTTCAACAACATGCTGCCCTCGCTGATCATCGTCAGTGCCGCGATCGCGGTGATCGAGCGCGACGGGCTGATGTACGCCGTCGCCGTTTTCTGGGCCGTGGTGACCCTGGCCTACTTCGCGATCATCGTCTGGGCGTTCTGGCGCTTCGGCAGCGGGATCACGGAGTGGATCGCGGCCCACCTGCCGGCGTGGCTGAGGTGATGCGCGCGGCGCGGACGCGCCCGCGAGCGACGGTCGATCAGTCGAAGCCGTGCTCGCGGCGCAGGATACGGTCGAGCTTGTCCTGCGGGTGGCGCGGCACGCCGTCCCAGGAATGATCGTCGGCGCCGGCGACGTCCACCACTTCGGCGTCGCGCATCTTGGCCCCGAACACGCCCAGCGCGAACAGCGCGGGACGCTCATCGCCGTCGTCGGTCTCCACCGCGCAGAACACACCGGGCTGTTCGCCGGACTTCCCGCCCACGGAGACGAAGCGGTCGAGCACGCGGTACACCAGCCCGTTCGCGGTGCGCAGCGCGTCGCCGGGCAGCGGCGAGGTCCTGGGGTCGCGGTTGACGCGGGGCATGGAGGTCGCGCCGGATGGGTCGCTGGATCCGGGAATCCCGTGGACGCGTTTCTAGCACACACGCGGGGCAGCGATAAGCGAAGGCCTGCCGTGCGGCCGCGGTCCGTTCAGCGGCAGGGGAACCAGCGGGTCGGCGTCGGCGTGCCGGTCTCGCCCAGCATCTCGACCTGCAGGCGCGTGAACAGCAGCGCTTCGCGGGTGGTGATGCGAGCGCAGACTTCGCGCAGCGCGCTCGCGCGCTGCTGTTCGTCCATCGGCGCACGCAGCCCCACCACCAGGGTCGAGGCCGAGGACCACGAGGCGGTCGCGACGCCGGCGACGAGCAGCGCCTCGGCGGCGGCGAGGTCGCGCTGCTGGGCGAGCCGTTCCGGCGACGGCTCCATCTCCGTCGGCGCGGCAGGCGTGCCATCGGCGGCAGGCGCCTGCGCCGTGGTGCCGGCGGCTTGCGTCGCCACCGCGGTTTCCGCGGCGGGCGTGGGCGCGGGCGCCGGCGCCGGCGCCGGTGGAGCAGGCTGCGCTGTCGGCGTCGGCGCGGGCTCTGCGTCCCGTTCCAGCCGCTCGAGGGTCCACAGCCCGGCGCCGAGCAGGGAAATCCCGGCGCCCGCGATCGCAAGCACGCCGAGTCTCGAGCGCAGCCGTCGTTGCAGCGCGCTCGCGCGCGCGTCGGCCTCGGCGACCAGCGCGGCGGGCAGCAGTCCGCGCAGGGCGGCCCACAGTTCGGCCCCCGCGAGCAGCGTGACCGGCAGGCCCTTCGCCGCTGCGATCGCCTCCGCGTCGAATGCGCCGGAGGTGACGATCGCCCCCGCCTGCGCGTGCTGGCGCGGCAGCATGGCCGCCAGCGAGCGCACCGCGCCCGCACCGACCTGGTAGGACCCGCCGTGCTTGACCTGCAGCAGCAGGCGGTCATCGCCGCGGGCCAGCACCAGGTCGGCGCCTTCCTCGCCGGGCGCGCGCTGCGAGGTGGTGACCGACCAGCCGCGCGACTCGAACGACTGCGCCACGAAGTGCGCGAACTCCTTCCATCGCAGCATGCGCAACAGGTCGAGGCCGGCCTGCGCCTCGCCCGCGGCGCGCCGCCGGTCCTGGGCCAAGCGACCGACCGCGGCGGTCGCCAGAAGCAGAAGGCCGACCCCGAGGGGCAGCAGGAACACGTTCATCAAGGACTCCGCTCGGACAGCCTCGTATTGTAGCGTCCGCAGCCACCAGGGCGCGGTAACGGTAGGGATTCACGCCATCTGCGACGTTCCGGCCCCCGCGGACCGCGATTCGACGCGCGATGCCGGCGGCTCGCCAGCGTGCAGCAGGCCTGCGGATGCGGCCGCCCGTTCCGCGCGCGGCGCTCAGAGCAACAGCGCGAGACCGAACACGCCGAGCATGGTGAACGCCAGTGCGATCTTGCCGATCGCGCCGAACAGCAGCCCGATGCTGGCGCCGATGCCGGCGCGCGCGGCCTGCTGAAGATTGTGGGTCGCCAGCGCCTCGGCGGCCACCGCGCCGGCGAACGGACCGATCAGCAGGCCGGCCAGGCCGAAAAAAAGCCCCAGCAGAGCGCCGATGGCTGCTCCGGCGAACGCCCACCGACTCGCGCCGGCGATCCGGGTGCCGAAGGCGCTGGCCACGAGGTCGATCGCGACCGCGATCGCGGTCAGCACGGCGAGTGTCGCGACGGTCAGCATCCCGATGTGCACGAAATCGCCCACCCATGCCGCCAGCAGCATGCCGGCGAACACCAGCGGCACGCCGGGCAAAGCCGGCAGCACGGTGCCGGCCAGCCCGAGAACGATCATCAGCCCGGCCACCGCGTAGAGCACCTGCGCCGACATCAACGTCTCCTTTGTATTGGCTCGCCGCGTCCGGAATGGGGTCGCGCCGGCATGGTTCCAGCGTGACCTACGGCAGGGATGGCGAACCGGGCGCGACCGCCGCCTCCGTTTGCCGCGGCGCCGCACCGGGCACCCTGCAGGCCTTGCGTCGGCGCGTCAAGTGCGACGCTTGCAGCCGTCGAACGTCCGGCAGTCGCCGCGCGGGCCGCCGATCCGTGGTGCCGGGTCCGGCCCGAGGCTCCGGCGCAGGGACGGACCGACGGACGCGGTTCGTCGGCGGGCCCGTCGGAACCATGGAGGCACCGTGACGCCCGCGCCGGCCCGCCGCATAATCGGAGGCTACCCGGTCCAGGATTCGATTCATGGCACGACGCCGCTCGCGCCCGACCCGCGTTCTCGCCCTGTGCGCGCTGCTCGCCGGCGCGGTCGTCGCGGCGTGGTTCGCCTGGCGTCATGGGCCTGCCTCGACCGCGTCGCTGCGCGGCGAGGCGGCCCGCGCGACCTGCGCGCTGGCGCCCGCCCCCCTGCTTGCCGAGCGGATCGGACGCGTGGCGGTGGAGGCGCGCGCGCGGGCGCCGGGCACGGGCGTGCCCGCCGCTTCGGCCTGCGGCTGGATCTACTTCGGCGGCCGTGCCACCGGGCACTTGTTCACGCCTGACTCGCTCGCTGCCGGCGGCGTGCCGATGGACGCCGCCGCGTACTTCCGCAGCGTGGCGATCGGGCTGGAGTACGAGTTCAAGGCGGTGCCGGAATCGCTGCCCGGCCTCGGCGACGAGGCCGTGGTCGCGGGCTTCGGCGCCGGTGCGGATCCGCCGCAGGTGGCCGTCCGGCGGGGCGAGCGTGTGCTGGTGCTGTCCTTCGAGGGGCTCGAGCGCGGAACCGCGCTGGCCTTCGCCGGGGCGCTCGCCGAAGGCCTGTAGCGCGATGAACGGCCGGCCGCGGCGCCTCAAGCGCGATCATCTCGGCGCGATCGCGGTGGTGGACGGCGCCGATGGGCGGTCCGTGATCGAGCGCGACGCCGGCGCGGCTTCCCTCGGATTGCGCTGGCTGGCGCGGCGCGCCGCCGCGCGCGAAGCGCGGGCGGGGGGGGCGCGGGGCGGGGGGGGCGGCGGG
>DHLY01000041.1:26515-26714 GCA_002405525.1 Proteobacteria bacterium UBA4656 | reverse complement strand
GACTGTTCCGCCTGCTGTCCCGCGAGAACCTGCGCCATCTGCTCAAGCACAAGCGCACCTATTGCCCTGACGCGCTAACCCCGGTCGAGCGCCGCGTGCTGGCGCGCCGATCCTGGATCTCACGCGCGTGGCGCACGACCGGCAAGCGTCTGTACATCCTCATCGCCCGCCGCATCCTCGGCTGGGAAGACAACGAGGG
>DHLY01000041.1:1034-26344 GCA_002405525.1 Proteobacteria bacterium UBA4656 | reverse complement strand
GGCCTGCCTTGAAGGGCAGGCCGCGGCGTCCGAGGGCGAGGCTGGATGCCGAGCGGGAGGCTCCCGGGGGCGGAGACCCTGGCCGGCATCGGCAGTGATCCTTGCACCCTGCGCGCCCACGCGATTGAGCGTTCCGCGGAACGGCAGCCGGGCGGCGTCGCCGCGCCCCGTGCGGTCGCCGCGCTGGCGCCATTCNNCGCCCGCGTTGTTTCTGTGCGCCGTCGCAACATGGCGTCCAATGCAGCGCGGTAGCGCGCACAGACAAGCCTTCGGGCCGGGATTGCGCGGCCGTCCAGCCGCGTTGCGCGTCTCGGACACTGAACCACCATGCCCCGCGACGCGCGCCTTGCTGGCCAGCCGCACAACCTCCGGCGCGGTGACGGGGACTGGTTCAGAGGCTCCCAAGGCGCTCCGCCCACAGGCTCCGCCTCGCGCGCCGCCGCCGCTCTGGCCTCGGCTAGAATCCGGGGGTCCTCAGGGATGCCTTCCATGACCGCCACGTTGGCCGGCAAGACCCTTTTCATCACTGGCGCCTCGCGCGGCATCGGGCTGGCGATCGCGCTGCGTGCGGCGCGCGATGGCGCGAACATCGCCATCGCGGCCAAGAGCCACGTGCCCAATCCGAAGTTGCCGGGCACGATCCACTCCGCTGCGGCGCAAGTCGAGGCCGCCGGTGGCCGCGCACTGGCGGTGAAGTGCGACGTCCGCGACGAATCCGAGGTGCGCGCCGCAGTGGATGCCGCGGTCGAGCGGTTCGGCGGCATCGACATCCTGGTGAACAACGCCAGCGCGATCTCGCTGAGCGGCACCCTGGACACGCCGATGAAGCGCTTCGACCTGATGTTCGGGGTCAACGTTCGCGGCACTTTCCTGTGCTCGCAGGTCTGCCTGCCGCATCTGCTGCGCGCCGACAATCCGCACATCCTCGTGCTTTCGCCGCCACTGAACATGGACCCGCGGTGGTTCGCTCCGCACCTCGCCTACACGATGGCCAAGTACGGGATGAGCCAGTGCGTGCTGGGGATGGCCGAGGAGTTCCGTGGCCACGGCGTGGCGGTCAATGCCCTGTGGCCACGAACCGTGATCCGGACCGCCGCGCTGGCGATGATCCCCGGCGTCGATCCCGCGCGCTGCCGCACGCCGGAGATCATGGCCGACGCCGCGCATGCTGTCTTCGGCGCGCCCGCGCGTTCGCGCAGCGGCAGGTTCCTGATCGACGAGGATGTGCTGCGCGAGTCCGGCGTCACGGATTTCACCCGCTACGCGGTCGACCCCGCGCAACCACTGCTGCCTGATCTGTTCCTCTGACGACCCGCCGGGGACCGCCGATGCGCCTGCTCCGCCGCGACATCATCCGCCTGTTCGACGAAATCGAGTTCCGCTTCATCCAGCCGATGGACCGCTCAGCCCACATCGGCTGGCGCGGCGGCGGCGCCTTCGGGGTGGACGTTTCGAACACCTACTTCGCAGGGGGCGATGCCGCGGCGCGTTCGCGGCTCGCCCCGCTGCTGCAGATCGAGTCGATGTCGACCATCGCGAACGCGCATCTGATCAACCGGATCGTCGCCGCCATGGACGACGACGAAATCTACCTCAACGTCGGCTGCTGGCAGGGCTATTCGCTGTGCGCCGGCGTCATCGAGCGCGACCGGCGCAGCGTCGGAGTGGACAACTTCTCGCAGTTCGGCGGTCCGCGCGCGCGTTTTCTGCGCAACTACAGCGCGCTGGCCCACGATCGCTCGGAGTTCCACGAGATGGACTACGAGGCTTACCTCCGCAGCCGGCTCGACCGCAAGGTCGGATTTTACTTCTACGATGGCGAGCATTCCTACGCCAACCAGAAGAAAGGACTCGACCTCATCCTGCCGTTCCTGTCGGACAAGGCCGTGATCCTGGTCGACGACACCAACTGGCCGGAACCGCGCAAGGCTACGCTGGACTTCCTGCGCGAAAACCATCCGTTCTTCGAAGTGCTGCTCGACTGCCGCACCGCAGGCAACGGCCATCCGACCTTCTGGAACGGCCTCATGATCCTGCAGCGCAACGGGGTTCTGCACGATCCCGAGCAGCTGGGCGGACCGCCGGCAGCGCCTTAGCGGCGGCGACGGCGCGGGCAGCGGCCGCGGTGGGTTCGCTGCAGGATCGCGTTTGCGGACGGCAAGGGCGTCCGTGAGCAGTGCGACCGTCGCGCGGCGGCCCCGAGCCGGCGGGGAAAGCCGTCATGCGTGCGTTGTTGCCGTCGCGAGCCCGGCGCCGGTCCCGACCCGCGCGCGCAGGGCATGCTCTGGCGTGCATCCTCCGCGGTCGCGCAACCCATGCCTGCCCGCGAGGCCGTGCTCCACTCCCTTTCGGTTTCAGTCCAGCGCCTGCGACAGGTCCGCCAGCAGGTCCCGGGTGTCCTCCAGCCCGACCGATAGACGCAGCAGGTTCTCCGGCGAGACGCGGTTTGCGCCCTCGACCGAGGCGCGGTGCTCCACCAGGCTCTCCACGCCGCCCAGGCTGGTGGCGTTGGTGAACAGGCGCAACCGGCCGGCGAAGGCCAGTGCGGCCTCTCGCCCGCCGCGGATGCGCACCGAAAGCATGCCGCCGAAGTCGCGCATCTGTTTCGCCGCCAGCGCGTGCTGCGGGTGCGAGGCGAGGCCCGGCCAGTGCACGGCCTCGACTGCCGGGTGGGCGGCCAGAGATTCCGCGACCGCTCGCGCGTTGCGGCAGTGCCAGGCCATGCGCGCCGGCAACGAGCGGATGCCGCGCAGGGTCAGCCAGGCGTTGAATGGAGCCATCACCGCGCCTTGGATGTAGCGCCGCCGCGCGATGCGCTCGAAGCGTTCGTCGCGGCGTGCGAAGCACAGCGCGCCGCCGAGCACGTCGCCGTGGCCGCCGATGTACTTGGTGGTGGAGTGCATCACCACGTCGGCGCCCAGCGCGATCGGGTTCTGCAGCGCGGGACTGGCGAAGGTCGAATCCACGCCGAGGATCGCGTCGTGCGCATGCGCCAGCGCGGCCAGCGCCTCGAGGTCGACGACCCGGCACTGCGGGTTGGACGGCGTCTCGGCCCAGATCAATCTTGTGGCGGGCGTGAGCGCCGCCATCAGCGCCATCACGTCGGTCTGGTCCACCATCGAGACGCTGATGCCGCGCGCGGGCAGGAACTCGCGCGCCAACGCGCGCACGCCGTGGTAAAAGTCGTTCGGAAGGACGACGTGCGAGCCCGGCGGCAGGTCGGCGAACAGATGGTCGATCGCCGCCATGCCGCTGGCGAAGGCGAGCGCGGCTTGCGCGCCCTCGATGGCAGCCAGCGCGGCTTCCAGCCGGTCCTGCGTGGGGTTCGGGCCGCGCACGTACTCGTAGCCGGCCTCCAGCTCGCCGGCCGGGCCATGGCGGAAGGTGGTCGAGAGGTGGATCGGTGCGGCGATCGCGCCGGTCGCGGGATCGGACTCGCCCCCGGCGTGGACGGCGAGCGTGTGCGGGTGCAGGCCCTCGCGCGCGCCCATCTCAGCCTGCCTTCGCGACGAGGAACGATTCCTCCGCCGCCGCGACGGTGTCCGCGATGTCGTATTCCGAGTGCGCGGCCGAGATGAAGCCCGCCTCGTAGGCGCTGGGCGCCAGATACACGCCGCGCTCCAGCATCGCGTGGAAGAATCGGCGGAACAGCACCACGTCGCACTGCGTGGCATCGGCGAAGGATTCGACCCTGCCGCTGCGGAAGAACAGGCCGAACATGCCGCACACGCGATTGGTGGTGAAGGCCACACCGGCGCGCGCGGCCGCGGCCTCCAGTCCGTCGCACAGCGCGTGCGTACGGCGTTCGAGGTCGGCGTGGAAGCCGGGCTGCTCGATCAGGTCCAGCTGCGCCATCCCCGCCGCCATCGCCACCGGGTTGCCCGACAGCGTGCCGGCCTGATAGATCGGCCCGGCCGGTGCGACCTGCGACATGACGTCGCGCCGGCCGCCATAAGCGCCGACCGGCATGCCGCCGCCGATCACCTTGCCGAAGGTGGCCAGATCCGCGCGCACGCCGTACAGCGCCTGCGCGCCGCCGAGGGCTACGCGGAAGCCGGTCATGACCTCGTCGAAGATCAGCAGCGCGCCGTGGCGCGTGCACAGTTTGCGCAGGTGCTGCAGATAGCCGGGCCGCGGCAGGATGCAGTTGGCGTTGCCGACCACCGGTTCGACGATCACCGCCGCGACTTCGGACCCGATCGCTTCGAACAGTTCGTCCGCCGCCTCGAAGTCGTTGTACGGCAGGGTGGCGGTGAGGTCGGCCAGCACCTTGGGTACACCAGGCGAATCGGGCAGGCCGAGCGTCATCACGCCCGAGCCCGCCTTGACCAGGAAGGCGTCGCCGTGGCCGTGGTAACAGCCTTCGAACTTGACGATGCGGTCGCGGCCGGTGAAGCCGCGCGCGACGCGGATCGCGGCCATCGTGGCCTCGGTGCCGGAGTTGACCATGCGCACCATCTCCAGTCCCGGCACGATGCGGGTCAGGCGCTCGGCCATGGTCACTTCCAGCGGGTTGGGCGTGCCGAACGACAGGCCGTGTCGCGCGACGTCGATCACGGCGGCGAGCACCTTCGGGTGCGCGTGCCCCGCGATCATCGGCCCCCAGGACCCGATGTAGTCGATGTAGCGGCGGCCCTCGACGTCCCACAGGTAGGGACCTTCGGCGCGCGAGGTGAAGAACGGCTCGCCGCCGACCGACCTGAAGGCGCGCACCGGCGAATTGACCCCGCCGGGCAGCACGTCGCGGGCGCGGATGAACAGCTCGTGGTTGGTGCTCATGGGCTGGCGCCTCCTTACGGAAGCCGCGATTCTCGCATGGCAGGTCGGGCGGTCGTTCGCTACCCTGCACGGATGATCGCCGACGCCGCGTCCGGTTTCGATGTCTGGCGCGGCGCGCTGCGCGATGCCGGATTCGCCTTTGCGCCCGGGCCCGCCGTGCGCGCCGCGCTCGCCGACCTGGGGGGGCTGGACGACTGGCCGGCGTTCGTCGCATCGTGGGAAGACCTGCCGCTGGACGGCTACATGGCCGATTGCGGCCGCTATCGCCGCCGGCGTCACGCCGTGCTGGCGGTCGACCGCGGCGGCGCGATCGCGCCGCAGCCGCGTCAGCCCCATGTGCAGGCGCTGCAGTACAACCCGCTGCACGGCGGTATCGAGCGCTGGTTCGAGCCGGTCACGCCGGCGGTCCTCGACGGCGGCACGATGCGGACCGTGCTCGGGGCCGCGCATGGACTGTTCACCGCGCTGTCCGGCCCGGTGCCGGGCTGGCGGGTGGAGGTGCACCAGTTCCGCATCGAAGCTGGCGTCGATGCGCCCGGGCGGCCGACTCCCGAGGGTGTGCATCGCGACGGCGTCGACTGGGTGCTGGTGCTGATGGTGCGCCGTCACAACATCGCCGCCGGCACCACCACGATCCACGGCCCGGATCGCCGCGAGATCGGCGCATTCACGCTTTCCGAGCCGTTCGACGCGGCACTGGTGGACGACCATCGGTGCCTGCATGGTGTCACGCCAGTCGTGCCGGTCGATCCCGCGCTGCCCGCGTTCCGTGACGTGCTGGTGGCCACCTTCGTGGTCGTCGCGGACTGATTCCACGGCCAGGTGGCGCCCGGGCGAGCCGCACGGGCCAATCCCGCGGCGCCAGCGCGGTCCGGGAACCGCGTCAGCCGCTGCAGCGGTCCCGGGTGGGTGCGTAAGGGTCGGCGACGCGGCGCGGCCCGGGCGTCGCGTGGACCCCGCGGGGCCTCAAGTCTGCGCGTGTCGTGCCGATGTTCGACCCATGGGCGTCGCAGGAACGAATCCCCCGATCGAACTTGCCGACGCCCGCAAGGGACGACGCGGGCCTTCGCTGATGCCGGTGCCGCGGGGCGACATCCGGCCCGGCGTTCCGGTGCCCTACGCGATTTTCGACGCCAACGGGCGCCTGTTGCTCAGCGCAGGCGAGCAGGTCGAAAGCGAGTACGCACTCGACATCCTGCGCCAGCGCGGACTGTACTTCGACAAATCCGGCTCCGCCCTGGTCAACGTCCCCGAACCCGCGAGCGCCCCGGTCGCCCGGCCGGGACCCGCGCCGTCGGCCGGCGTCGGCAAGCCGTTCGCCACGCTGAGGCTGCTGCCCGGCACGGTGATCCATCTCGACTTCCCGAGCGAAGCCACGGATCGGCCGCGCATTGCATTGCGCCTCATCGGCCATCTGGAGGGTGGTGGCGTCCTGCTCTCGTCGGTCAACGACCGCGGCGCGGTGGTGCCGTTCCGCGAGGGCGAGGTGGTGCTGGCCAAGGTGGTCGCGGGCAACGACCTCGGACTGTTCAACACCACGGTGCAGAAAGTCTGCTTCGCGCCCTTTCCGTACATCCATCTCGCCTATCCGGACGCGGTGTACATGAAAGTGCTGCGCCGGCACGCGCGCGTCGAAACGCGGCTGATCGTCGCGATCGCGCGCGAAGGCGTCGAGGCCCACGGCCCGCTCGCCGGGCTGGCGATCAATCTGTCCGCCAGCGGGCTGCGTCTTGAGGCGGCGAAGGGCTTGTTCGACCGGGGCACCCGGCTGCGCCTCGGCCTGCGACTGCCCGCGGTCGGCGAGGAGCGGACGCTGTCGATCCCCGCACAGGTCCGCAGTCTGTCCACGTCCGGTGCGCCATCCGGCAGCGTCCATTACGGGCTGGAGTTCGACGAACTGCCGGCCAACGACCGCCTGGTGCTGGAACACTTCGTGTTCCAGGGTCTGCTCGAAGCCTGAGAGGCTGTGCAAAAACAGCCTCTCAGGCGGGCCATGGAGGGCTCGCGCGCCGCGCTAGCGTCAACGTGCCAGAGGAGCTGGCTCAAAGCCGTTGCGGAAAAAAAGGTCCGGGGGGAGATTGACGCAGGCCGATGCCGCGGGGACCTGGATGTCGTCGATCCACCAGCCCACGTCCCCTACCGTGCTGTCGCTGCCGAAGCGGAAACGGAACTGCACGGACCTTCCCGTGAAGTCGGCCAGCGACACCGCGGTCTGGATCCAGACCGGCGTCGTGCCGCCCCCGCTGACCCCGGCCCACGCCTGCCGGCCTGCGATCGGGCTGCCGAACCCGGTGGAAATGGTCCGGTTGTAGCCGCCGGCCGAAATCCGGTTGCCGTTGGCCGGGACCGCGCCCTGCGCGGCCAGGATGTCGGTCCAGGTGGTGCCGCCGTCGAGCGAGTACTCGAGCACGCCGCCGTCGTAACCGAGCGTCGGCGTGTCGGTCGACGCCTCGGTGTCGAAGCGGTGAAAGAAGGACAGCGCCGTCGGGCCGCCGGCGCTCACCGGGATGGCGTTGACCATCGTCAGCGTGCGGTCGGAGACCGATGCCGGGTCAGGGACGAACCAGGACCGCGTCGGCGAATTGGCCTGGGTGGTCACCACCGCGAAGTTCGCGCCGCCGCCGCTGCCCGCCGCTGCGAAGTTGCCGCTGTCCGCTTCAACGTCGTCCACCACCAGGCCCGACACCGAGCCGGGGATCGCGTTGCGCGCGATCGTGTTGGCCTCTTCGACGCCGCCGCACACGCCGGTGCCGGGGGCGCCCAGGTCCTCGGCACGCACCACGTAGTGGTAGCGCGTCCCCGAAAGCACGTCGGCGTCGGCAAGGCTGGTCGCGGTCGCGCACTGCGCGATGCGGTTGGCCGGCGCAGGCGCGAAGCCCGCCTCCGTGGACTTGTAGACGTTGTAGCGCAGCGTGCTGCTGGCGCCGCAGTTGCCCGCGCCCGCGCTCCACGCCAGGTTGATGCCGCACGTCGGCGTGCCGGCGTTCTGCGCGCTGCCGATGCCGGCGAAGGTCGGCGCCAGCGTGCAGACGCCGGTGGCGGTCGCGTTCGTGCAGGTGCTCTGCTGCGACAGGCAGGCCTCGGCGTCGTCGAACGCGGCCACCCGGTAGGCGTAGACCGAGCCGCCGCTGACCGTGGTGTCGCTGTAGCTGGTGCCGGTGACTTCGGCGAGCTGGGTGAAGCCGGCGCCTGGGCACGTTCCGGTGCCGCGGAACACGCGGTAGCGCTCGGCGCCGCCGACCGCGGTCCACGACAGGTCGATGCGGTTGGCGCCGTTGGATGCCGCGGTGACGCCGTCCGGCGCGGAGGGCGGAGTGCACTGCCCGACGCCGTCGATGAACTGGGCGTTGGTACCCAGCGGATCGAGGTGGTCGCGCATGCGGGTGGTCGGCGTGCCGACGCCTTCCCAGGCGTGGAACAGGCCGCCGTATTGGTCGCGCAGGTTGGCGCCGGTGGCGCCGCAGGCGGACGGACCGCCGGACAGCACGCCGACCAGGCGGCGATCGGCGTTGTACAGCGGCGAACCGGACGAGCCCGGCTCGGTCACGCTCGGTGGCAGCGATGTCGGCTGCGGGGCGGGCACGTTCGGCAGGATCGGCGGCGTCGGGTCCCAGTTCGCCTGCCAGTGCACGCCGCTGGCGCCGGAGATGTTGTCCAGCGTCATCGGGACTTCCACGAAGGTGATGCGCTTTTCGTCGACGCCGGGATGGTGGATCGAGGCGCACAGGCCTGCGGTACCGGACGGCGCGCCGGGCGCAGCGCAGGTGGTCGGCGGCGGGCGGCGGTCCCAGCCGGCCCAGAACAGGTTGAGGGCGTTCTGGCCGGGGCTGCTGGCCAGTTCCAGCAGCGTGAAGTCCGAGCGCGTGCCTGCCGGCGTGCTGCCGGCGAATGGATTGTTGGTGGCCGCCAGCAGGGCCAGCCCGGCCAGCGTGGTGTTGGGCTTCGGCGCCGGCGCCGCGCCACTGGCCGCCGAGCCCGGCGTGCGGCAGGTCGGGTTCTCGTAGTTGAAGTAGGCCAGCATCGAGGCCACGTTGCCGCCGGTGATGCCGCAATGCGTGGCGGTGGCGAACAGCAGGCGGCGGTTGCCGGCGGTGTTGTTGACCAGCGAGCCGGTGCAGGTGTCGGTGCCGCCGACCGTGATCGCGGCCACCGAGCGGCGGTTCTCGTTCCACGGGTCGGTGTCACCGAGGCAGGCGACGTCGGTGTTGCAGGCGCCCGACTTGCAGTGCTTGGCGACCGCACCGAAGCCGGTGTAGCCGTGGCCGACCCGGGTCAGCGCCACGTCGACCAGCGCCTTCTCGGCGCTGGCGACGCGCAGCACGAGCACGGCGCCCGTGTCGTGCAGCACCTGCGTCCACAATTGGCCGGTGACCGGATTGTCGGCGTGGGTCCATGGGCCCTGGCGGTGCTTGCCGTCGGCCGACGCGATGGTCAGTTCCGCCGATGGCGGCAGGCGGAAGCGGCTGAAGCCGAAGTTCAGGTGCACCGCGTCGGGCGTGGCGACTTCGAGTCGCCACTCGCTGCTGCCGTCGGCCCAATCGGTCCAGGTGCCCTGCTTGCCCGGCACGACCGCCACGTCGTGCGGGATCGCGAAGCGCATCGGCCGCGGCTTGCCGCCGCCTGCGAGGTCCTCGGCGGCGATCTTCTGCATGTCGAGCGCGGCGAACTTCAGGCGGTAGGGCTCGCCGGCGGCTGCGGCCGCGGCGGCGAGCATGCCAACGACCGCGGCGGCCGCGATGAGTCGATGGCGATCGATGTGGCGCATGGTGTGATTCCCCCTTGGTGATGATCAGCGGTGCGTCTTGAATCCCCCGACTTTCCACCATACCGCGCCACGGCGGTTGCCGCAAAAAACCCTGGGCGCCACTGCCCGGATCGGCGTGCGCCGTGACGGCCTCGCGGACCGGCGCAATCGCCTGCGCGTTGATGGCGGCCCTGCCGGAAGTCATGGCGTCGCGGTCCTCGCGGGATGTGCTAAACCCCGGCGGCCCGAGGCGCATCCAACGCCAGGCCCGACCCCATTCCGACGGAGTGTCTCCATGCTGCGCCGCCTTGCTGTCGTTGTTGCTGCTCTGTCCGCCGCCGGCAGCGTCGCCGCGGGCGAGGACCGCGTGTCGTTCGACCAATGCGATCTCGCCACCGGCTGGGCCCTGTCGCTCGCGGGCGCAGAGCTGGCGTTCACCCGCGACGATGGCGTTCCGGCGCGGCTCGCGCTCGACGATGGCAGCCTGCGCGCCGACGGCCGCGACGTCGCGCTGTCGGCCGACGATCGCCGGCGTCTGCGCGACTACGAGGCCACGGTGCGTGACCTGCTTCCGGAGGCGAAGGCGGTCGCACTGGAAGGTATCGAGATCGCTTTCGTCGCGGTCAACGAGGTGGCGCGCCTGTTCCTCTCGGCAGACGAGGTCGTTCATGCGGCCACCGCCGAGAAGATCGCCACCGCGCGCATCGTGGCCCGGAGGCAGGTCGAGGAGGCTTTCGCCGGCCGCGATTGGAGCGATGCCGAGCTGGAGCGGCTGGTCGAGGATGCGGTCGTGCAGTTGATGCCGGCGCTGGTCGGCAGCATCGCCGCCAGCGCGGTGAAGGCCGCGCTCTCCGGCGACGAACAGCTGGCCGGGGAGCTGGAGGCGCGCGCGGCGCGCATGGAGCGCGAGATCGAGTCCCGCGTGGCGCGCCGCGCGAAGGCGCTGAAGGCGCGCGCGGAGGCGTTTTGCTCACGGTTGGCGGCCATGGATCGGCTGGAGGCCGAAATCGACGCCGAGATCGCGCCCGGCCAGCGTTTCGACCTGATCCGGGTCGAGCCCTGAAAGATCGCGCCTGCGCGCGGCGTTCGACCTCCGGCCAGCGATGTCGGCAGAGGCGACCCTTCGGGACGGCATCGGGCGACCGTGCTGCCGCGCTGCGCGCGTTGGCCGTGGAATCATCATGCCCTGCGACGCGCACCTCGTCCGCCGGTCGCACGACCTCCGGCGCGGGTGTGGATAGTTGTGCAGAGGTTCCCTAGCATCGGCCTACGGAGGACCGCCGATGCACCTCGCCGAACGCTTCAATGACCTCGAGACCTGCGTCGATCGCATCGTGGCGCGCGCGGGGCCCGCGATCGTGGCCTGTGCGCCGCTGGGCCTCGGCAAGCCGAACCGCCTGCTCAACGCGCTGTACCGGCGGGTGGCGGTCGATCCCTCGCTGTCGCTGACGCTGTACACCGCGCTGACGCTGGCGCGGCCGCCGAAGCGGCCGGGCCTGGAAGGGCGGTTCGCCGGCCCCTTCGTCGAACGGCACTTCGGCGCCGACTACCCGGATCTCGCCTACGTCGCCGACCTGCGCGCCGACCGCGTGCCGCCGAACATCCGGATCGTCGAGTTCTACCTGCAGTCGGCGTCGATGCTGGGCAACGACCACGCGCAGCGCCATTACGCGTCGATCAACTACACCCACGTCGCGCGCGAGGTCGCGGCGCGCGGGCCGACCGTGCTGCTGCAGCAGGTCGCGCGCCGCGGTGACCGTTTGAGCCTGTCGTCCAACACCGACACCACGCGCGACCTGCTGGAACAGCTGGCCGCCGCCGGCGCGCCGACCCCGTACCGGGTGGCCGCGGTGCATCCGCGGATGCCTTTCCTCGGCCACGACGCCGAGGTCGGCGAGGACTTCTTCGACGCGGTGCTCGACGAGCCCGGCAACGACCACCGCCTGTTCGGCCTGCCGCACGAGCCGGTGCAACTGGCGGAGTTCGCGCTCGGCCTGCACGCGTCCACCCTGGTGCGCGACGGCGGCACCCTGCAGATCGGCATCGGTGCGCTGTCGGACGCACTGGTCCACGGCCTGCTGCTGCGCCACCGTCACAACGATCGCTGGCGCGATGCCCTGGATCGCCTGCGCGGGGGTGCGCAGCCGCCGAACCTCGCCGCGATCGGTGGCGAGGAACCCTTCGCTCGCGGCCTGTACGGCGCCAGCGAAATGGTGATGGACGGCTTCATGCACCTGCGCCGCGCCGGCATCCTCGGGCGCCGGGTGTACGACGACCTCGCCCTGCAGCGTCTGCTCAACGCCGGGGCGGTCGGCGAGTCGGCCGACGGCGCGACCCTCGATCGCCTGATCGAGGCGGGCGTGGTGGCGGTGCCGCTGGACGCCCCGTCGCTGGCCTGGCTGCAGCGCTTCGGCCTGGTGGACGAGGCAGCCAGTCTGCACGACGGCGTGCTGCGCCTGCCCGATGGCACGGCGGTCGGCGCCGACCTGCTCGACCGCGGACACCGCGCGCTGCTGTCCTCGCGGATTGCCGGCCGCCGGCTGCGCGGCGGCCGCTACCTGCACGGCGCGTTCTGGCTCGGCACCCGCGACCTGCAGGACTGGCTGTCGAGCCTCGCTGGGGACGACTGGGACGGCCTGTGCATGACGCGGGTGTCGTGGATCAACGAGCTCTACGGCGGACGCGAGGCGCTGGACGTCGCCCAGCGCCACCAGGCGAGGTTCTTCAACACCTGCATGATCCACACCTTGCTGGGCGCCGCGGTCTCCGACGCGCTGGCCGACGGCCAGGTGGTCAGCGGCGTCGGCGGGCAGTACAACTTCGTCGCCATGGCCCATGCGCTGGCCGACGGTCGTTCGGCGATGATGCTCCGCGCGACCCGCGACAGCGGCGGCACGGCGATGTCCAACATCGTCTGGAACTACGGCCACGCCACGATCCCGCGCCATCTGCGCGATCTGCTGGTCACCGAGTACGGCGTGGCCGACCTGCGCGGTTGCACCGACGAGGAGGTCGTCCAGCGAACGCTGGCGGTGGCCGACGCGCGGTTCGTCGACGCGCTGGCGGCGAAGGCCCGGTCCGCCGGCAAGCTGGCGCGCGGTTTCGTGGTGCCCGACGCGTGGCGCCGCAACACGCCGGCGATGCTCGAGGACGCACTGCGCGTGCATCGCCTGCGCGGCGACTTTCCGGTGTTCCCTTTCGGAAGCGACTTCGACGCCGACGAACTCAAGCTGCTGCCGGCCCTGAAGCGGCTGCGCGCCGAGACGTCCACCCGCAGCGGCAAGCTGCGCGCGGTCGCCGCGGCGCTCGCCGGGCCAGCCCCCGATCCTGCGCATCGGTCCCTGCTGGCGCGGCTTTCGCTCGCTGAGCCGCGCACGCTGGCCGAGCGAATCGAAGCGCGGCTCGTTTCGCGCGCGCTCCGCGCGGTCGCCGCGCCGTGATGATCCCGTCCACTGCCCGGCCGCCGCGCGCGCGCCCAGGAGCCGCCATGTCCCGCACCGCCTTGATCCTGTTCGCCGTCCTGGCCGGCGCCTCGGTAGCCGCCGCCGAAGCGGACCCGCCGCCGGCCGCCGCGGCCTGCATCGAGTGTCACGCCCGCGAGGAGCACCGCAGCTCGGTGCCGCAACTGGAGGGCCAGCACGCGGCCTATCTGCGGATGGAGCTGACCCATTTCCGCGAGCGGCACCGCAGGGTGTTCCCGATGGACCAGGTGGCGCAGGATCTCGACGATGCCGGGATTGCCGCCCTCGCCGGGTGGTTTTCCACCCGGCCGTGGGGCGCGTGGCGCCTCGACGCGGATCCCGCGCGGGTCGTTGCCGGCGCGGCCCTGGTCGAACGCTTCCAGTGCGGCGCCTGTCACGGCGCGGACTTCGCGGGCACGGAGGTGATCCCGCGCACCGCGGGGCAGAACCCGATCTATCTCGCGCGACAGTTGCGTGCGTTTTCGGGTGGCGACCGCTACCACCCGCCGACCGGGACCGGGGCACGCATGTTCAGGCTCGGTGCGGACGAAGTGGAGGCGGTTGCGCAATACCTGGCGCAGTTGCCCGGGCCTTCTGCGGATTGAGCGATCCCGGACAGCCGGTCGCTCGGAGGTTTTGAAAAGACCCACATCCCGCGCGTTCTTCCAGCCGCGAGTCCGGCACCGGTGTGGACTCGCTCCCGCGAATCAGCACTGGCGTGCATGACCCGCGCGCGGGCCAAACATGGCCTGCCCGAGAAGCCGTCTTTTCGCAGCCTCTCAGTCCCGCGCCAGCGCGCGGTGGCCGATGTCGCGACGGAAGAATGAGCCCGCGAGCCGGATCGGCGCCAGCGCGGCGTAGGCGCGCTCGCGCGCCGCGGCGATGCTGTCGCCGATCGCGCAGGCGGCGAGCACGCGTCCGCCGGCGGACACCACGCGCCCGTCGTCGAGCCGCGTGCCGGCGTGGAACAGCCAGGCGTCCGCCGGCAGCGGCGCATCGAGTCCCTCGATCGGGTCGCCGCTGCGCACCTTGCCGGGATAGCCGCCGGCTGCCAGCACCACGCCGAGCGCTGGACGTGGGTCCCAGGCGGCACGCGCATCGCCGATCCGGCCATCGAGCGCCGCCTCGACCAGGTCCACGAGGTCGGACCGCAGGCGCAGCATCACCGGCTGCGTTTCCGGGTCGCCGAAGCGGACGTTGAACTCGACCACGCGCGGAGCGCCGAGGGCGTCGATCATCAGCCCGGCGTAGAGGAAGCCGGTGAATGGATGCCCGTCGGCAGCCATGCCGGCCAGCGTGGGTTCGATGATCTCGCGCTGCACACGCCGATCGACCTCCGGCGTGACCACCGGTGCCGGCGAGTAGGCGCCCATGCCGCCGGTGTTCGGCCCGCGGTCGCCGTCGTCACGCCGCTTGTGGTCCTGGCTGGTGGCCATCGGCAGGTAGTGGCTGCCGTCGCTCATCACGATGTAGCTCGCCTCCTCGCCGGCCATGAATTCCTCCACCACCACCCGCGCGCCGGCCGCGCCGCGCTCCGCGCTCCCGAGCATGTCGGCCAACGCGGCCTCGGCCTCGGCGAGCGTCATTGCCACCACCACGCCCTTGCCGGCGGCCAGCCCGTCGGCCTTGACCACGATCGGCGCGCCGCGTTCGCGTACGTAGGCCAGCGCCAGGGTCAGATCGGTGAATACCGCATACGCCGCGGTGGGGATGCGGTGGCGGCGCAGGAAGTCCTTGGCGAATGCCTTGGAGCCCTCGAGCCGCGCGGCGGCCGCGGTCGGACCGAAGATGCGCCGGCCGGCCGCTCGGAAGGCGTCCACCACGCCGGCCACCAGCGGCACCTCGGGGCCGACCACGGTCAGGTCGACGGCTTCGGCGCGCGCGATCGCCAGCAGCCCGGGGACGTCGCCGACATCCGCTGCCACATTGCGCATCCGCGGCTCGCGCGCGGTGCCGGCGTTGCCGGGCGCAACCATCACCTCCGACACCCGCGGCGACTGCGCCAGCTTCCACGCCATCGCGTGCTCGCGACCGCCGCCGCCGATCACCATCACCTTCATCGTGGCGCCCTCAATGGCGGAAGTGGCGGATGCCCGTGAACACCATCGCGATGCCATGCGCGTCGGCCGCCGCGATGACCTCCCGGTCGCGCATCGATCCGCCCGGCTGCACCACCGCGCGGATCCCGGCGGCGACCGCAGCGTCGATGCCGTCGCGGAACGGAAAGAAGGCGTCCGAAGCCATCACGCTGCCCGGCACCGCCAGCCCCGCCTCCGCGGCCTTGAGCGCCGCGATCTTCGCGCTGACCACGCGGCTCATCTGGCCGGCGCCGATGCCGATGGTGGCGCCGTCGCGTGCGTAGACGATGGCGTTCGACTTCACGAACAACGCCACCCGCCACGCGAACAGCAGGTCGTCCAGCTCCGCCGCGGTCGGCGCGCGCCGAGTGACCACCGAGAGGTCGGACGTGGTGAGCGCATCGTGGTCGGCGTCCTGCACCAGCAAACCGCCGCCGATGCGCTTGAAGTCGAGCCTGGCGCCCGCGGTGGGCGTCGGATCGCCTGCCGCCAGAACGCGCACGTTGGGCTTGGCGGCGAACGCTGCGCGCGCGGCTTCGTCCACTGCGGGTGCGATCACCACCTCGACGAACTGCCGCTCGACGATCGCCCGCGCGGTGCTGGCGTCGAGCGGGCGGTTGAAGGCGATGATGCCGCCGAAGGCCGAGGTCGGGTCGGTGGCGTAGGCGCGGTCGTAGGCGGCCGCGATGGAACCGGCGACGGCGACACCGCAGGGATTGGCGTGCTTGACGATCACGCAGGCTGGGCGCTCCGGCAACTGCTGCACGCAGGCCAGCGCGGCGTCGGCGTCGGCGTAGTTGTTGTAGGACAGTTCCTTGCCGGCCAGTACGGTCGCTGCCGCGACGCTGCCCGCCGGCGGGTCGCGCTCCACGTACAGCGCGCCGGCCTGGTGCGGGTTCTCGCCGTAGCGCAGCGGCTTGCCGCGCTCGAAAAACAGGTGCAGGGTCGGTGCGAAGCGTTGCGGCGTCGACGCGACGCGCGCGCCGAGCCATGCCGCCACGATCCCGTCGTAGCGCGCGGTGTGCGCGAAGGTCTTCGCCGCCCACGCGCGGCGCTGTGCCAGCGTGCTGCCGCCGGCGACGATCGCTTCGCGCAGCGCACCGTAGTCGCCGGGATCGACGACCACTGTGACGCGCTCGTGGTTCTTGGCCGCCGCGCGCAGCATCGCCGGGCCGCCGACGTCGATGTTCTCGATCGCGTCCTGCATCGACACCGCCGGGTCGGCCGTCGTTGCTTCGAACGGATACAGGTTCACGACCAGCAGATCGATCGGCGCGATGCCGTGCTCTGCCATCACCGCGTCGTCGGTCCCGGTGCGCCCCAGCAGCCCGCCGTGGACCCGTGGGTGCAGCGTCTTGACCCGCCCGTCCATGATCTCCGGGAAGCCGGTGGCCGCGCCGACATCGCGCACCTCGAGACCCGCGGCGCGCAGCGCGCGCGCCGTGCCGCCGGTGGACAGCAGTTCAACTCCGGAGTCCGCGAGCAGCGACGCCAGTTCGACCAGCCCCGCCTTGTCCGAGACCGAAAGCAGTGCGCGGCGGATGGCGATCCGTGCTTCGACCATGGAGGTGAACCTGCGACTGGGGGCGGCGATTATAGGCCGCCCGGCGCGCCCCGGGCCGGTTCGGGAGATTGCGTCCCCCGGCCATCGCGGCTATCGACCCGGCGCGCAGGTTCGAGTGTCTCGCGATCGAAGCGTGGGCGGGCTTGGCCTGCGTGCAGGCCGTCGGCGAACTGCCGGATCGCCCGCCTGCCGCGCCGGCTCAGTGTCGGCCGAGCGCAGCGAGTTTCTTGCGCAGCGTGGCCCGCGTGATTCCCAGCAGTTCGGCGGCACGGGTCTGGTTGCCGCGACAGTGGATCAGCACCTCGTCGAGCAGGGGCCCCTCGATCTCGCTGACCACCAGTCGATACAGATCGTCGCGGCGCTGGTTGCCCAGATCGACGAGGTAGCGGCGCACCGCGTACGCCACGGCCTCGCGCAGGGCAGGCTGCGGCGGAGCGGTGCCTTCGACCGGCGGAACGCGTGCTTCGGCGGCAGGCTGCGCGACGGAGGGCATCGGGAATCCGGGGAACCTGGATCGACGCGGCGGATGCAGTGGGCGTCGGGCCGCGCACGTTACCCCCGCCCCGGCGTGCCCGCAAGTCCGCGTGCGAGCGCGTTTCCCGAGCTTCCACGCGATCCGCCGGCTGCGCGCCGCATCCGGGGAGGGCGACCGGCTGCGGGCAGCGGTTCGACGCCGGCAACCGGGGCGATTTCCGCACGGCGGGTTCGACATCGGAAATTGGCGCTCCATCAACTGCTTGCTATATTCGGCGGGGCTTGGGATCGCGCGGGCATGCTGGCGACGGACGATACGGAGTTGAACGGCGTGGACCGGCAGGCGTACTGTCGCGTGCTGCCCAAGCGGCTGGACGCTCTGCGGCGCCGATCGGCCATGCTCGAGCGCGCCTGGGACGTCAACCTGCTCGCGCTGGCGGTGGACGACGCCGCCGCGCTCGCGCGCGATTCGCGACGCTTCGGCATGCCCGCACTCGGCGATCAGATCGATGGTGTGCTCGCGGTGGTCGAGCCACTGCTTGAGTCGCTCGCCAATCCGTCTACAGCTGAATTCGAGAGTCTGTTCGAGGCACTGGCGGCGATCTCGGTATCCGGCGCATCCGACCGCGCGCCGGAGTCGGCCAGCCCTGCGCCCCCCGGGAACGTGCCGGTCTCGCCGCAGGGCATCCCTCTGGCCGTCGCGCCGCCCCGGTCCTTCATCGATCGGTTCGCCCATCGTGCGGTGGCAAGGGCGCCCGCGCCCCCTGGCGCCGGCGAGGAAACGGCGATCTCCGGCCTCGACTCTCCGGCCGAAATCGTGCTTTCCACGTCGCCGCTGCCGGCGGCGCCTGGCGCTGCCGCACCCGCCGCAGCGGACTCGCTCCTGCCACGGCCCGCCCTGCCGATTCCGCCCGCATCCGCCCGGGCGCCCGCAACTGACCAGATTGCCACGTCGGTGGCGGCCGGCGCCGCCGACCCGCCCGCGCCCGGGGCGCCGGATGCCGGGCCACCGCAGCGCGCGGTCTTGCAAGGCGCGGACGGCCGCCGCGTCTACCTGTTGTCCGACGGCAACGCGCTGACCAACGAACTCGCCCAGCGTCTCGAGAATGCCGGCTGCGAACTGCATCTGGTTGATTCGGTCGACGATTTGCGCGACCTGGTGCAGTCGATCACCCCGAATCTGGTCATCGTCGATGCCGTCTTCATCGATCGGCTGGAAGAGATCGGCCAGGTCGTGAGGCTGATGCGTCCTCGCGCCAGTGGCCGGCTCGGCCTGATGGCGCTGGCCACCGACACCGATGTCGCGACGCGGCTCAAGGCGATGCGCGCCGGTGCCGACTCCTTCGTGGCGCTGCCGGTTTCCGCCGCGGACCTGCTGGAGCGCATCGGCGGGCTGCTGGATGTCGGCGAGGGCGTCCCGTTCCGGGTGATGATCATCGAGGACGATCGCTCGCAGGCGCTGTTCGCGGAGTCGATCCTGCGCAAGGCCGGGATGGAGACCTGCGCCGTGATCGACCCGCTGGAGGCGCTGGATTCGCTGGAGCGCTTCGACCCGGAGCTGATCCTGATGGACCTCTACATGCCGAACTGCGACGGCATGGAGCTGACCGCGCTGATCCGTGAGCGCGAGCGCTTCATCAGCACCCCGATCGTGTTCCTCTCCGGTGAGCACGACGCGGAAAAGCGCTTCGATGCGCTGTCGGCCGGCGGTGACGACTATCTCGAAAAGCCGATCCGGCCGAAGTATCTGATCTCCGCGGTCACCAACCGCGTGCGCCGGGCCCGCACCCAGAAGCGCCGAGTGGCGTCCGCGAGCGACATCGACGCTGTGACGGGTCTTCATGGCCGCGCCCACCTCCTCGCGCGCATCACCGCTCTGCTGCAGGGAGGCGGGGCGTCGAGCGTCGGCGGGGTGCTGTTCATGATCATCGACGGCGCGCAGGCGATCCGGGAACGGATCGGGCTTTCGGCGTTCGACGCCTTGCTGGGACAGGCCGGCAAGCTGCTGGTGGGCCCGTTGACGGGCAAGGACCAGGCTTCGCGCTTCGGTGACACCAGTTTCCTCGTTCTGGCGCCGGGTCGCAGCGAGCAGGAACTGGTTGCGGTCGGCGACGAGATCCGCGCGCGCTTCGAACACCACCTGTTCGAGGTCGGCGACCGCACGCTGACTCTGGCGGTCAGCATCGGTATCGCGGGCTTCGCCGGGGGCTGGGAGGACGCCGGATCGGTGGTGAATGCCGCCGAGCGCGCTTGCGCGCTCGCCCGCACGGCCGCGGATCGAAAGGTCCGAGTGTTCGAGCGCGTCGCGCCGCCGCGCGCAGCGCCCGCGGGCGACTCGCTACTCGCCTCGATTCATGACGCGCTGCGCTTCGACCGCTTCCAGCTGGTGTTCCAGCCGATCGCGGCGCTGCACGGCAGCGGTGAGGAGCAGTTCAAGGTGCTGTTGCGCCTGCGCGGCGATCGCGGGCGACTTCACACCGCCGCCGAAGTGGTGCCAGTGGCCGAGCGCGAGGGCCTCATCGGCCAGGTCGACCGATGGGTGCTGGCACGGTGCCTGGTGGTGCTGCAGGAGCGCGATCGCATCGACCGGCCGGTGCGCCTGTTCGTCAGCCAGTCGGCTGCCTCGGCCGCCGATGCGCGGTGGATCCCGGACCTCGCTCGCCTGCTGGCCGAGCGGGGGATCGGCGCGGATCGGCTGGTGCTGGAGTTCAGGGTCGAGGACGTCATGCAGCACGTGCGCGGGGTCGGCGTGCTGTTCGCCGCGGCGCGCGAGGCCGGTTTCCGCATCGCCATTGCCGGTTGCGAGGCGGGACCTTCGATGCAGCAACTGCTGCAGCATGTGACGGTCGACTACATCAAGGTCGCTGCGCGCCTGGTGGCGGGTACGCCCGAGGCGCGGCGCGAGCTGGAGTCCGTCGTCTCGCTGGCGCATGCGCGCGACATACGCGTCATCGCGCCGCAGGTCGAGGACGCGCGGACTGCGGCCGGGCTGTGGTCGACCGGCGTCGACTTCGTGCAGGGCGACTTCGTGCAGCGGGCCACGCAGGATCTCGAGTTCGACTTCCGCGCGTCGGCGCTCTGAGCGCCGCCGTGCATACCGGAATGGGAATGAACGACGCACGAAAGGCCAGGTTCGATCCGCTGCTCCGGCACCTGCGCGATGCGCGCATAGCGCTCGTGCTGGCGTTCGGTCTGCCCTCGTTGGGCGCGGTCGCCGCGGCCGTGCTCGTGCCCGCGCTCTCGCCGTGGCTGCTGCCCCTGGTGGTGATGGCCGCGGCGGCGGCAGTCCCGGCGTGGCGCAGTCTGCGGTCGGCACCCGCACTGACCGCGCAGCCTGCGCCGGCCGCGTCGGCGCGGCCGTCCGAGTCGCCTGCCGACGCCGATGCCGACCCCCCGACCGCGGCGCAGTCGCTGTCCATGCGTCGTGAGCTCGAGCGGCTGCGCGAGGTCGAGCGCCAGCTGACCCGCGCCAAGCAGGAAGCTGACGCGGCGACCATGGCGAAAGGCGAGTTTCTCGCCACCATGAGCCACGAGATCCGCACCCCGCTCAACGGCATCATCCCGCTGCTCGACATCCTGCTGTCGACGCCGCTATCGGACGACCAGCGCGACTACCTCGCGACCGCTTACCAGTCCGGACAGCAACTGCTGTCGATCGTCGACGACATCCTCGACTACTCCAAGATCGAGGCCAACAAGCTGGAACTGGAATCGGTCGGGCTGAACCTCAGGGAGATCGTCGATTCCGTCACCCGCCTGCTGGCCAAGAATGCCGAGTCGAAGGGACTTCGCTTCGCGGCCGCAATCGAGCCCAACGTCAGGCTTGCGATGCGCGGCGACCCGGTGCGCCTGCGGCAGGTGCTGACCAATCTGGTCAGCAACGCGATCAAGTTCACCGAGCGTGGATCGGTGTCGATCGAGGTCAAGAAGCGCGGCGAGACGCGCACCCACTCGGAGCTGCTGTTCAGCGTGCGCGACACCGGCATCGGGCTAGCCCCGGAAGTGCAGGAGAAGCTGTTCAAGCCTTTCGCCCAGGCCGATGCTTCGACCACGCGCGTCCATGGCGGCACTGGCCTCGGTCTCGTGATCTGTCGCCGCATCGTCGAACTGATGGGTGGCCAGATCGGGGTGAAGAGCGAGCCTGGGCGCGGATCGACGTTCTGGTTCAGCGTGCCTCTGCTCAAGGCGATCGGCGACACCGCGCCGGCGCGCACCGACGTTTCCGGTTCGCGGGCCCTGATCGTCGGCACAGACGCCGCGATGCTGCGCAAGGTCGGCGCCTGTCTGTCCGCATGGGGCGTCAACTTCGCCCAGACCACGCTGCCTGCCGACGGCCTCGCGAAGCTGCGCGGCGCGGCCGCCATGGGCGACAGCTGGGCGCACGATTTCCTGGTGGTGGACTGGGGCGCGTTACGGAATTCGGCGCTGTCCTTGGCGCGCAACGTACTGCGCGACCCTGCTCTCGCGCGACTACGGGTGGTCGCGATCAGCGGCGACGAGGAGGTGCCGCAGGAAATGCGCGGCACCGCGCGCTTCGTCGCGCTCGGTCGCCAGTTCGGAGACGTCGAGCTGCGCGCCGTCCTGCAGCGGCTGATCGAGGTCGATGCTGGCTCAGGCCTCGCACAGCCGGTGGAACAACTGCTGCAGGCACCCGGCGCTGTGGCGGCTCCGCCGTCCGCGCCGCTGCGGGCCGGAACCGCAGCGGCCACGGTTCCGCCGATGCCCGCCTCGGCGATGGCAGCGGGCCCGATCGGTGGCACCGTGCTGCTGGTGGAGGACAATCCCGTCAATCGTCAGGTGGCGCAGCGCCTGCTGGGGCTGGTCGGAGTCGCTTGCGTGGTCGCCGAGCACGGCCAGCAGGCGCTGGACCGTCTGGCTTCGGATCGCTTCGATGCGATCCTGATGGACTGTCAGATGCCGGTCATGGACGGATACGCGGCCACGCGGGCGATCCGCAAGATGGAGTCCGAAGGCTTGCGAGCCGGCCGCATGCCGGTGATCGCGATGACCGCGAACGCGATGGCGGGGGACCGCGAGAAGTGCCTCGCGGCGGGCATGGATGACTACATGTCCAAGCCGCTCAATCGCGCGCTGCTGGAACAGACGCTGCGCAAATGGCTGCCTGCCACGACCGCGACCGCGACCGCGATCGGCAGCCCGGCGCGAGCGGTGACAGGCCCGGCCGCGGCGTCCCGGCCGCAGGCGTTGTCCGGTGTGCTGGCCGCCGTCGCCTCTACGGTGCGGAGCGTGCCACCGGCGATCCGCCGTGATGCTGCTCCGGCCATCGACGGCGAAGTGGTCCGGGACCTGATGGAGATGATGGGATCGGAGTTCTCCGATCTCGTGCGTGTCTATCTCGAGGACACGCCGAAGAGCCTCGCCGCGCTCGCGCGCGCCGCTGCCAGCGGCCGCGTCGAGGGACTGGTCGGGCCGGCGCACTCGCTGAAGTCGACATCGGCCAACCTCGGCGCGCTGGCGCTTTCCGAAATGGCCAAGGGCATCGAGCAGGGTGCCCGCCAGGGCCGTCTCATGGCGGAGCCGGCGGTACTGGTCGCCGAGGCGCAGTCCGAGTTTCGCCGGGTCGCCGAGGAACTGGGCCGATTGCCGGGTGTGAAGTGAGGCCCGGCGCCGCCCCTCAGCCTCCGACTTTGGTCTGCAAGTAAGGGGTCTCGCCGAGCCGCTCGATGAGCGCGAGCTGGGTTTCGATCCAGTCGATGTGCTCTTCCTCGGACTCGAGGATCGACTCGAAGAGCTCGCGGCTCACGTAGTCCCCGGCTGTCTCGCAGTGCGCAATGGCGGCCTTGAGGTCCGGCACGGCCAGCAGCTCGAGCTTAAGGTCGCATGCGAGCGCCTCTTTCGGCGTCTCCCCGATCATCAGCTTGCCGAGCGCTTGCAGGTTGGGCAGGCCATCGAGGAACAGGATGCGTTCGATCAGGCGATCGGCGTGCTTCATCTCGTCGATCGATTCCTTTTTCTCATGGTCGGCCAGTTCCTTGAAGCCCCAGTTCGCGAACATGCGGGCGTGCAGGAAGTACTGGTTGATCGCAGTCAATTCGTTGAACAGCACCTTGTTGAGGTGCTCGATCACCTTCGCGTCGCCGCGCATGCATCTTCTCCGTGGCTGGTGGGTCTGCACGACCACTATAGCGGTGCGCAGCATCGCCCGGCGCAATGCGAATCGCTCGCTTCGGGCGGCGCGGTCAGGCCGTCGCGTGTGCGGCCGGTAAGGACTGCGGCAGTTCCGGCGCCTCGCCCAGGACCTGCAATGCCAGCGGGCGACAGGCGCCGCAGCAGGTGCCGAGTCCGGTCTCTGTCGCGAGCACGTCGAGGCAACGGACGCCACGCGCCGCGGCCTCGCGGATCGCGCGATCTGTGACCCCGTGGCAGAGGCAGACGAACATGTAGTAGCCCGGAAGCGACGAACTCATTGCACTGCGAATGCGAATGATTGTCAACCCTCTGGGGCAGGCGCGGTCGCAGGCGGCTGGGTGACCAGACCCCGGTGGCGTACGGCCACCGGCTGCAACTGCCGCAGCGCGCGTTCATAGACCCGTCGCTTGAACGCCACGACATGCTGCGGCGGGTACCAGAAATCGACCCAGCGCCAGTGGTCGAACTCGGGACGCGCACTGGCATCGAGACGCACGTCAGCCTCGCTGCCGGTGAGCTGCAGCAGGAACCAGACCTGCTTCTGTCCGATGCACATTGGCCTTTCGTCGCGGCGCAGATAGCGGTCCGGCAGGCGGTACCGCAGCCACCCGGGGGTCGAGCCCAGCACCTCGACGTGCGACTGCAGGAGGCCGGTTTCCTCGTGCAGTTCGCGGTACATGGCCTCCAGCGGGGTTTCGTCGCTGCGCATGCCGCCCTGCGGGAACTGCCAGCCATCGCGGTTGATTCGCCGGCCCCAGAACAACTCGCCGCCTTGCCGGGCGATGATGATGCCCACGTTGGGCCGGTAGCCATCGGGATCGATCACGATGTGCTGCCCCAGACTTTCCCGGATTCTTCCACACGCGTCGCGTCGCCGGCAACCGCGACGCCTTGACATCCGCGTTCTTCGCCGAAACAATCTCAGGTCCTGTGGCTACGTAGCTCAGCCGGTCAGAGCGCGGCACTCATAATGCTGAGGTCGGTGGTTCGAGCCCACCCGTAGCCACCATGCTCATCCACAAGGTGTTCCAGGTCGAGGCGGCCCATCGGTTGCCCAATGTCCCGCCCGGACACAAGTGCGCGAGGTTGCACGGGCACTCGTTCCGCATCGAGGTCCACGTCGAAGGTGGACTCGACCCCCGGCTCGGCTGGGTGATGGATTTTGCCGACATCAAGGCAGCGTTCCAGCCGCTCTTCGACCGCCTCGACCATCACTGTTTGAATGAGGTCGAGGGCCTGGAGAATCCGACCAGCGAGCGACTTGCGGTCTGGATCTGGGACCGCCTGAAGCCGGCCCTGCCCGGGCTGGCGCGCATCGTGGTACACGAAACCTGCACCAGCGGATGCACCTACAGCGGCCCATGAACGGAGCGTGCGAGCGCGGCCCGCGCCTCGCGGGGTGGCGATGTTTGCTCGCGGCACGCGGCCTTGCGACGGCAGGGTCCCAGCTCGCCGGGACCGGCTGCTGCAGTGCAATAGCGTCCTCCTTGTGCGGGCATGCATGGGCAAAAAATCCGCAACAATGCTCGGAAATGTGCCCGCGAGGATCAATGTTGCATTGCACAAAGATCGGCGCTACGCTGCGCGCTCCAACAACCGGCAGTCCCCGCGGACGGAGCAGCCATGATCGAGCAGTTCAACAGCAAGCAGTTCGTCGCGTTCGGCAAGCAGTGGACCGACACCGCCTTCAAGGCGCATGGCCTCGCCATCGCCGGCTTCGAGCGCACGGTTGAGCTTCAACTCAAGCACCTCGAAGGCCAGGTCAATGCCGCGGTCGATTTCCTCAACGAGGCCGCTGAAGCCCGTGACGTCGAGGGTGCGCGCGCCCTGTTGCCCAAGTCCTTCGCCCTGTTCAAGGACAGCGCCGAGAAGACTTATGCCGCCTCGCAGGAACTGATGGGCCTCACGGTCAAGACCAGCGAAGCCATCGGTGATCTGCTCAAGACGGGCTTCGAGACCGCGACCGCAGCGGACAAAGCGGCAACTCGCAAGTCGAAGTGATCTCGCGGCACCGGCCCCGGCATTCCTCTCCCTCCCCGGAGTGTCGGGCACCGTGAAGG
>DHLY01000041.1:0-891 GCA_002405525.1 Proteobacteria bacterium UBA4656 | reverse complement strand
CTCCCCCCCCGGCCTTCTTCTTTGCGCGACCCGCCGGGCCGTGCACGGTCAGGCGGCGAGCCGCCGGAACGCATCCCGGGTGAGGTTCTCCGGCCCGCCTTCGGTGACCGCCACGTTGTCTTCGATCCGGATGCCGCCATAGGGGGCCAGCCGCGCGACCTTCGCCCAGTCGATCGCTGCCGCACACGGCCCGGATCGCAGCGGCGCGAGCAACAGTTCGATGAAATAGATCCCGGGCTCGATCGTCAGCACGTTGCCCTCCTGCAGAACCCGGGTCAGCCGCAGGTACGGGTGATCCGCCGGGCGCGCGATGGTGCCGCCGTCCTCGTCGCGTTGCAGCCCGGCCACGTCATGCACCTGCAGGCCGAGGAAATGGCCGAGACCGTGCGGGAAGAAAGCGCGGCTGATGCCGCTGTCGACGATCGAGTCCGCCGCCATGCGGACCAGCCCGTGCCTGGCCAACACCTCCGCCAGCAGCCGGTGCGCCTCGAGGTGCAGTGCGGTGTAGTCCTGCCCGGGCCGAACCCGCTCACACAGCGCCAGCTGCACTCGGTTCACCGCCTCCAGCAATTCCGTGAACTCGGTGCCGCCGTCGCCGTAGGTACGCGTGATGTCGGCAGCATAGCCGTGGAACTGCGCACCGGCGTCGATCAGCAGCGCGCGATGTGTGGCGGGCACTTCGCGCTCCTGGTGCTGGTAGTGCAGGGTGGCTGCGTGCTCGTTCAGCGCGACGATGTTGCCGTAGGGAAGCGCGTCGGCGTCCTGTCCCGCAGCCTCGCAGTAGGCGCGGTGAATGGCATGCTCCGATCGCCGCTCACGAAACGCCGCCGCAGCCGCACGGTGGGCGCGCGCGGCGATGCGGCTCGCGGCGCGCATGCATTCGATCTCGTA
>DHLY01000052.1 GCA_002405525.1 Proteobacteria bacterium UBA4656 | reverse complement strand
GCGACCCTCACCGGCGCCAACGACGTCGCGAACCCGGGGGCCAAGACCGACAAGTCGAGCCCGATCTACGGCATGCCGACCCTCGACGTGGGCAACGCGAAGAAGGGCATCGCCATCAAGCGCGGCAAGGGAACGGGCTTCGCCGGCATCGAGAACGCCCTGTTCTACGCCGACAACTGCAGCATGCTGTACGCCGACGGCCAGGAAGCGGCGAACAAGCTGATCGCCGAGCTCAAGGCGGTGGATTCCGGCGGCGGGCACTGAGCCCGCCGTCTTCCCCGATGCGCCGTGGCGAGACCACGGCCCTTGGGGAGCGGCGCGTGCGCCGCGAGCACTTCGATCTCGCGGCACGCTTGGACGCCTTGCACCCGATCCGCCTGGAGCGGGCCGCGGGTCGCGACGCCGCGTCCGCGACGCGCTATCGCGGCGTCGCGCGGCGCTGAGCGGCCCGGTCCATCAATCCTTCGAGGATGCCCGTTGCATCGAATGGCGATGCGATGGCGTGCCGTTGCGCCGGATCGACGTCGGGATTGCGCGCCAGCAACTCGACGATGTCGGCGTGATCGATCGGCGAGCCCGCCCGCGTGCAGTTTCAGGGCCACCAGGTCCTCGACCGTGACGCAGCGGAGCGCGCTCTCCGGCAGCGGCCGCGCACGCGTCAGCGCGCCCGGGCCGGGGTTGCCGGCGGGATCGCCGGGATTCCGGAAGTTCACGACCTCGACCCGGTCGTCCGACCCGCCATGGTCGTCCCGTGCCGGGTGGATCGTGATGACGCCGCCCAGAGGGTCCTGGTCATCCGGCAGCCGCAAGGTCGCGCGCAGCGCCCGTTCGCGCAGTTCCCGTGCCAGTGCGGCGAGTTCCACGCCAGGGTCGTGGACGCCCGCAAGGTCGATGTCCTCGGTTCCTCGCGTGTAGCGGTGCACCGCCAGCGCACCCGCGCCGATCAGTGCCGACTCGAAGCCGAGTTGCCGCGCGATCTCGGCGACCCGTTCAGCGAGGGCGATCGATCGCGCGGGATCGAGCATGTTCGCCCAACTGGCGCAGATACTGGGCGCGCCGGCCCAACCCGAGCGCGCGGAACAGGCGCTCGCGCGGCGATCCCGGGTCCGGCGTGGCGCGCGCCGGCGCTAGGGCGACGGGTGGGCAAGCGCTCCATTGGGACAGTCTCCGGCGCAGGCGCGACCCCGTCAAGGCCGACATCCGCGCCGATTCGGGCATGCCGGAGGGTGGATGTGACGGGGTGGAGAGAGCGCAACCCGGTCCTCCGCGACACGTCGGATGACACGCAGGGTGGAATCAGCGCGGCGAATGCCATGCCCACCCGCGATGAAAAGCGTAGCCGGGCAGGACGCCCGCCGGTCATTTCCGTGCCACAGCGCCGGCGCGCGGCAGGCCGGGCAACAGCCGCGCCGCCCGGTCCACCGGGCTGACCACGCCTCCGGGTCCGCGATTGAGCACATGGGTGTAGATCTGCGTGGTCGACACGTCCGAGTGCCCCAGCAGTTCCTGCACGGTGCGGATGTCGTAGCCCGCCTCCAGCAGGTGCGTCGCGAACGAGTGGCGCAGCGTGTGGCAGGTGGCGGGCTTGAGAATGCGCGCGCGCTGCACCGCGCGGCGCACCGCGCGCTGCAGCAATTGTTCGTCCACATGGTGGCGGCGGACCGCCCCGCTGCGTGGGTCGCGCGACCGGTCCGCCGCCGGAAAGACATACTGCCAGCCAGGTTCGCACGCCGCATTGCGGTACTTGCGTGCCAGCGCGGCGGGCAGCCAGACCTCGCCGCCGCCGTCGCGCAGGTCCGCCTCGTGCAGGCGCAAGGCGTCCTCGACCTGCCTGCGCAATGCGTCGGTCAGCGCATCGGGCAGCATCGTCACCCGGTCCTTGCCGCCCTTGCCGTCGCGCACGATGATCGCGCGTGACGCAAAGTCGATGTCCTTGATCCGAAGGCGCAGGCATTCCATCAACCGCATGCCCGTGCCGTACAGCAGCGCGGCCATCAACCACGCGCGCCCGATCATCGCGTCGAGCACGCGCGCGACTTCGTCCGAGGTCAGCACGACGGGAAGTCGCCGCGTGGACTTGGCGCGTTGGATGTCCTCCATCCACGGCAATTGGATGGCCAGCACTTCGCGGTACAGGAACAGCAGCGCGCTCAGCGCCTGGTTCTGGGTCGCCGGCGCGACCTGGTCGCGCACGGCGAGCATGGTGAGAAAGGCCTCGACCTCGGGCGCACCGAGTTCGCGCGGATGCCGCCGCCCATTCGCGGCGACGAAACGGCGGATCCACGCCAGGTACGCGCGCTCCGTGCGCAGGCTCAGGCCGAGGCGGCGCATGCGCTCCCGCACCACCTGGAACAGCCCGCGGCGGACCGGCGTTCCGTCGCCGGTCGTGGCCGCATCCGTCGGCCCGGCCGCATCGCTGCCGGTCCCGCGTCCCTGCATCGCACGATCCATGTGCCCCGCGCCTCCTGTGCGGACCGCCATCGGGCGGTGGGGACACGTTATGCGTCAATCGTGGCGCGAGGGCTAGGAAGATGCCGTTGATCCTTGTAGGAAAATCGCTTGACCG
>DHLY01000141.1:10797-21831 GCA_002405525.1 Proteobacteria bacterium UBA4656 | reverse complement strand
TTGATTCACCCGCCTGTCCTCGATCCGAACCGTCATTTTCCTGATCGCCGGAAAGCTCGACTTCTACTCGGTCAACCCGCATGTCGCGCGCCCGGCATAACCCACTTGAATCTCAACAGACCCACATAGAAGGAGCGCGCTTGCGCGCGACCGCGTCCTCACACATCGTCGCAAGGCCCCGATGTTGCGGTCGCCCGCACGCGGGCTCCTACGACGCCGCATCCCGGTAGGATGCGACGCGTGTGCCGCGAGCTTTTCGCGCCTGCCGCCCCCTGCGCGGCACGCTTCGCTCACAAAGGCCCGGAGCAGTGCGTGTCAGTGCACCGATCGCCCGCCCCGCCGGCGCGGCACCGGGTGCGGGGCGTCGATGCTCGGCAGGGCGACGCCGGCCGGATGCTCGGCCCAGTAGCGGTACACCGCCACCGCGGCAGCCGGCAGCTCGCGCAGCGCGGCCTCGTACTCGGCGTCCGACAGCGGCGGCAGCGGCCCGCCTTCCGGCGGCTCGAACAGGTCCTCGTCGGCGGCCAGCGCGATGATCGGGCCGAGCAGTTCGAGCAGGCGCGGATCGGCCGCCATGCGCGACTCCCACGCCTCGGCGGCGAGGTCGACACCAAGGCTGAAGCCCTCGCACCAGCCGCGCGCGGACAGTCGCGCGGGCTCGTCGTCGCGTTCGACCTCGGTGAGGATCGAGTGGAACTCGTCGGCCTCGATCGCCGCCACCACCGTGCGGTGCAGGCGCAGGATCAGGCGCACCGCCTCGGCGGCGGCCTGCTCCGACTCGAAGGCGCGTCCGTCGTCGACGATCAACGGCATCCAGGATTCGACCGGCACCGCCTCGGGCCCGATCACGATCGCCACCAGCAGGCCCTGGATCGCGTCCACCAGCAGGCCGTCGCTGCCGTTTTCGCGCGCGAGCAGGATCGACTGCAGGGATTCGAGGTCGTCCTGCTCGATCGGCTCGTCGAAGTCCTCGCCGAGGTCGACCTTCACGCGAGGTCGATCCAGGCGGGGGCGTGGTCGGAGGGCCGCTCCCAGGTGCGCGGCACGCGGTCGATGCCCGCTGCCGCCAGCCGCGGCCGCAGCGCGTCGGACACCAGCACCAGGTCGATGCGCAGGCCGATGTTGCGCCGGAACGCGCCCTGCCGGTAGTCCCACCACGAGAATTCGCCGGCCTGCGGGTGCAGTTCGCGGAACGAATCGACCAAGCCCAGGGCCTGGATCGCGCGCAGGGCGTCGCGCTCCGGCGTGGAGCAGAGCACCGCTTCATGCCACGCGGCCGGGTCGTGCACGTCGATGTCGGCGGGCGCGATGTTGAAGTCGCCGAGCACCACCAGCCGCGGGTGGCGCGCGATCTCCTGCGCGAGCCAGTCGCGCAGGCGCGCCAGCCAGTCGAGCTTGTAGGCGAATCTCTCGGAGCCGACCGCCTGCCCGTTGACCACGTAGAGGTCCACCACGCGGACGTCGTCGATGGTGCCGGCGATGACGCGCCGCTGCGGGTCGTCGAAGCCGGGGATGCCGACCTGCACGTCGGTGATCGGCGCGCGCGACAGCAGCGCCACCCCGTTGTAGGTCTTCTGGCCACTGACCGCGCGATGCGCATAGCCGAGAGCGGCGATCTCGGCGTGCGGGAAGGCGGGGTCCTCGAGCTTGGTCTCCTGCAGGGCGAGCACGTCGGGCTTGGCGAGCTTCACCCACTCCTCGAGGTGCGGCAGCCGCACCCTGAGCGAATTGACGTTCCAGGACGCGATTCTCATCCCGGCATTTTAGCCATCCCGCGCGGCGGCGCGACACCGCGGTGCAGGGTGGTTGTGGGAGCGGCGCGTGCGCCGCGATGCTTTTCAATCTTGCCGAAGCCCCATCGCGCTGCACGCAGCGCTCCCACCTTGCCCGCCGCCCGTCGCTAGAACGAATAGCGCGCCACCAAGTGCAGCCGGCGCAGGTCGCCGTCGGCGCCGCTTTCCAGTTTGCGCCGGGCAAAGCGCAGTTCAGCGCCGAGGTCGAGCTTGGGCAGCGGGGTCCAGAACACGTTGGCGCTGACCGAGCGCACCGACTCCGTCACCGCGCCGCCGACCACCGCCGGGTCGTGGTCGTAGCGCGAGGCCGCCGCGTACAGGTTCGCCCGCCACTGTGGTGAGAACACGTGGCGCCAGCCGACGAAGCCGGCCACACCGGAGACCGCCTCCAGCGTGCCGTCGCGATCGAGCTCGGCATCGCTGGCGACGCCGAGGCCGATGTAGCGGCCGATCGCCTCGCCGCCGGTGAGCGAGAAGCGCAGGTCGTCGGTCGCGCCCAACTGCAGCTTGCCGCTGAGGTTGCCCGCCATCGCGACCGAGTTGTCGTCGACGGCGTTGGTGCCGGTGGTCTCGTAGGCCAGCTGGCGCAGCAGCAGCGCGCCGGAGAGGAAGCCCCACGGCGCACGGTGGGTGTAGCGCGCGGTGAGGTCGGGCAGGCTGTTGTCGTCGGAGGCGATGCGCGCGCCGCCGGCGGCAGGCGCGATGGTGGTCTCGGGGTTCTCGAGGCTGAACGACCACGGGCCGTTCGTGTACCGGACCTGCGCCTGGCGCACGAACACCTGCGCGTCGGTGGCGCCGACGATGTCCACGCCGTCGACCAGCGCGCCGATCTCGGCCGCGTTGGTCCAGGTCTGGCCGATGAGCCAGCGGTTCCAGGAAAACCACGCGTGGCGGACGGTCAGCCCGTAGGTGTTGGTCGACTGCTCGTTGCCGAGCGCGCCGCCGAACAGGTCGAACTCCAGCCGTCCGCTGACCACGTCGCCGGCATCGGTGGCGTGGTCGATGCCGAGGTTGAAGCGCGTCCACTTCACCAGCGCGTCGAGGTCGGTGCCCTCGTCGAGGCCGCCGACCGGGATCTGGCCGGGCACGTAGAGGTCGCGGCCGACCGAGCCATCCGGGATCTCGCCGCTGTCGGTGCGCGTGGCGAGCGCGTCGGTGCGCAGGAAGCCGGTCAGCGAGAAACGCGTGCCGGGCGCGGCATTGGGCAGGATGCTGGTGGCCTGGATCGGCGGTGGCGGCGGCGGTGCGCCCGGGGCCGCCGGCGCGGCGGGCTTCGGCGGCGCGCGCTCGGCGAGTAGTACCGCGATCTGGCGTTCCAGTTCGGCGATGCGCGCTTCGAGCCGCGCGCTGTCGTCGGCGGCATGCAGGGGGGGCGCGAGCGAGAGCGCGAGCGCGGCGGCGAGGGGCTTGAGTCGGGACGTGCGGTGCATCGGGTTTCCTCGGGCGAACGAAGGACGGACCGCGGGACATGGCCGCGGGATGGACGGACGGTGCGACGGTCAACAGCGCCGGTCGGCGCGGGCCAGCGCGTCGAGCAGGGCGCGGCGGTGGTCGGCGAACGCGGCGGCGGCGCGGCGGCGCGGCCGCGGCAGGTCGATCGCCAGCGTGGCCGCGATGCGGCCGGGCTGCGGGGCCAGCACGACCACGCGGTCGGCCAGCACGAGGGCTTCGTCGACGTCGTGGGTGACCAGCAGCAGGGCGCCGGCGCTGCCGCCCCACAGCGCGGCGACATGGTCCTGCAGCGCGCCGCGGGTGGCGGGATCGAGGGCGGAGAACGGCTCGTCCATCAGGATCAGTTCGGGCTCCACCGCCAGCGCGCGGGCGATCGCCACCCGCTGCGCCTGGCCGCCCGACAGCTCGCGCGGCCAGCGCGCGCCGAAGCCCGGCAGCTGCACGCGCTCCAGCGCGGCCTGCACGCGCGCCGCGCGCGCACCGCGCGGCAGGTGGTCGAGCCCGAAGCCGACGTTGCCGGCGACGGTCAGCCACGGCAGCAGGCGCGGCTCCTGGAACACCACGCCGATCCGCGGATGCGGGCCGTCGAGCGGCACGCCGTCGAGCGCGATGCGGCCGGCCTGCGGCCGATCGAGCCCGGCCAGCAAGCGAACGAGCGTGGTTTTGCCGCAGCCCGATGCGCCGACCACGGCCACGATCTCGCCGGCGCGCAGGTCGAGGTCGAGGCCCTCCAGCGTGGCGGTCGGCGCACCGGCGTAGCGGTGCGCCACGCCGCGCAGCGACAGCACCGCGGGCAGCGCGCTCATGGCGCCTCCTGGGTGCGCGCGTAGTCGTCCTGCCAGCGCAGCAGCGGTGCGCCGGCGGCGGCGAGCGCGAGATCGGTGGCGCGCCCGAGCAGGCCGAAGGCGACGATCGCGGCCACGATCTGCGCTGCACGCCCGGTCTGCTGGCCATCCAGCAGGAGATAGCCCAGGCCCTCGGAGGCGCCCATCAGTTCGGCCGCGACCACGAACATCCAGCCGAGCCCGAGTCCGGCGCGCAGCGCGAGCAGCCACGCCGGCAGCACCGCCGGCAGCAGGATGCGCCGCGCCAGCGCCGCGCGGCCGAGGCGGAACACGCGGCCCACCTCGACCAGCCGGCGATCCACCGCCAGCACCGCGCCCAGCACGCCGAGGTACACCGGGAAGAACACGCCGAGCGCGATCAGCGCCACCTTCGAGCCTTCGAAGATGCCGAACCAGAGGATGAACAGCGGCACCCAGGCGATCGACGGGATCGCGCGCAGCGCCTGCAGCGAGGGATCGAGCGCGCGGCGCAGCAGCGGCGCGGCCGCGCACAGCGCACCCAGCAGGCTGCCGGCGATCGCGCCCAGCGCGAAGCCGCTGCCGACGCGCGCCAGCGACGCGCCGGCGTGGTGCGCGAGCTCGCCGCTCGCGGCCAGCGCGTACAGGGTGTCGAACACCTGCGAGGGCGGCGGCAGCAGCCGGCCTTCGGCCGCGCCGCTGCGCACCGCGATCTCCCAGCCCAGCGCGAGCGTGGCCGGCACCAGCCAGGGCAGGGCCGCGCGCGCGAATCCACGACGGCGTCGCGCGCGCGGCATGCCGGCCGGCGCCGCCGCCGCGTCGAGGGCGATGCTGCCGCCGTCCATCACCGGTCTCCGTCGCGGGCGGGGGTCAGCGGGCCTGCGCGACGGCGCGCGCGTCGGCGCCGGCGAACAGGCGCGCGAGGCTGGCGTCGATGTCGGCTTCGGCACCGATCACGCCGGCGGCCTGCAGCGCCTCGCCGGCGGCGGCGACCTGCGCCTGCAGCGCGGCGTCGACCGCGCCGGTGTCGAGCCGCGTGCGCTCGAGCTGTCGCGCCACCACCGCTTCCGGCAGCTTGGCCTCGCGCGCCAGCAGGGCCGTCAGTTCGGCCGGGTGGGCCAGCGCCCAGTCGCGCGCCTCGGCATAGGCGGCGAGCACCTCGCGCACCACGTCCGGGTGCGCGGCGGCGAAGGCTTCGCGCACGTTGAGCACGCCGCCGCTGTTGAACGCGGGGTTGCGGTACAGCAGGCGCGCGCCGTGCTCGAGTTCGGCGCCGGCGGTCAGCGGGTCGAGGCCGGCCCAGGCGTCGACGTCGCCGCGCAGCAGGGCGGTGCGGCCGTCGGCGTGCTGCAGCAGCACCAGCTGCACGTCGCGCTCGGTGAGACCCACCGTGGCCAGCGCGCGCAGCAGGAAGATGTGCGGGTCGGTGCCGCGGGTCACCGCGATGCGCTTGCCGCGCAGTTCGGCCAGCGACTTCAGCGGGCTGTCGCCGCGCACCACCAGGGTCGCCCACTCCGGCTGGGAATACACGTGCACGGTGCGGATCGGGTTGCCGTTGACGCGCCCGAGCAGGGCCGCGCCGCCGGCGGTGGAGCCGAAGTCCAGCGAGCCCGCGTTGAGGAACTCCAGCGCCTTGTTCGAGCCCAGCGACTGCACCCAGCGCACACCGATGCCGCGCTCGGCCAGTCGCCGTTCCAGCGTGCCCTGCTCGCGCAGCACCAGCGAGACGGGGTTGTAGGTGGCCCAGTCGAGGCGCACTTCGGCCGGTGGCTCGGCGGCGTGCAGGGCGGGGGCGGCGATCAGGGCCAGCGCGCCGAGGGCGCGCAGCAGGGTGCGGCGGGTGAGGCTCATGGCAGGTCTCCGGTCGGGGCGCCGGGGCGGCGCGTGGACCGGCACAGTGGGCGATCGCCGGCATGGCGGGAAATGATCGATCGGCGCCTGCTCATGACGGGCGGTTATCAGGGCCGTCGCGCACTGGACCGGCGGCCCGCCCGCGGTTACCTTCGGAACCATGCCCGGGCCATGCGTCCCGGGCGGGGACATGCACGTGCGCGTTCGTTCGATGTGCGGGGCCATGGCGATGTGTCGGTGCCGGATCCAGCCGGTGTCGCCGTCGTCCCTGCCCGCCCTTCGTCCGAGTCCGTGCCATGACCCTGATCCAGCTCCGCGCCCTCGTCGCCATCGTTGACGCCGGCCTCAACGTCACCCTCGCGGCCTGCCGCATCCACGCCACGCAACCGGGTCTCTCCAAGCAGCTGCGGCAGCTGGAGGACGAACTGGGTTTCCGCCTGTTCCAGCGCCGCGGGCGCAGTTTCGAGCGCCTGACGCCGGAAGGCCGGCAGGTGGTGGATCGCGCGCGCGCCATGCTCGACCAGGCCGATGCGATCCGCGCCCTGTCGCGCGGCCTCAAGCGCGACAACGGCGGCCGGCTGGCGCTGGCCGCGGCCGCCACGCCGGCGCGCTACGCCCTGCCGGCGGTGCTGGCGCAACTGCGCGCCGGGCTGCCGGAGGTGGCGATCCAGGTGCAGCCGGCCGAACGCGAGGAGGCGCTGGCGCGGCTCTCGCGCGGCGAGGCGGACGCCGCGGTGGTCAGCACCTCCGGCACCACCCGACCGACGCCGCTGGCGGTGCCCTGTTGGCGCTGGCGCCGGCTGGCGGTGGTGCCGCGCGGGCATGCGCTGGCGCGCGGCGCGCGCCCGACCTTGGCCGGCCTCGCCGCGCAGCCGCTGGTGGGCCATACCTCGGCGCTGCGCGAGGGCGCCAGCCTGCCGCGGCTGTTCGCCGCCAACGGGCTGTCGCCGCGGATTGCCGGCAGCGCGCACGATGCGGCCTCGATCAAGGCCTGGGTGCGCGCCGGGCTCGGCGTGGGCCTGCTGTCGGAGATGGCGCTGGAGGCCGGCGACACCGACCTCGTGGTGCTGCCGCTGGACCACCTGCTGCCGCCGTGCACGACGTGGCTGTCGCTGCGCACCGATCGCGCGCTCAGCGCGCCGATCGACGCGCTGGTGGCCGCGCTCGCCCCGCAGGCCGATCGCGTCGCCGTGCGCCGCTGGCTGGCCGGCGACCGCCACGCCGACTACGACGGCGGCGCGGTGCCGGTGTGGAGCGGCGGCGCCCCGATCCCGTCCACGCCGCGCCCGGCCTTGGCCAGCGTCAGCGGGTTCGGCTAGGCACCGCGGCGCAGCCGGTGGCTGGTGGGAGCGGTGCGTTCGCCGCGAGCTTTTCGAGCTTGCGGCAGCCCAGTCGCGCTGCACGCAGCGCTCCTACAGGAGAGCTGCGCGGGTGCAGCGCTGCAGCGAGGCCGATGCGTTGTAGGAGCGGCGCGTGCGCCGCGATGCTTTTCGGTCTTGCGGCAGCCCGGTCGCGCTGCACGCAGCGCTCCGACAGACAGCCGCGCGGGCGTGGCCCTGCGGCGAGGCTGTTGCCTCGCGCGCAGGGTGCGCCATCCCTAGGCGGCGAGCCCGTAACTGCGCAGCAGTGCCGTGGGGTCCGGTTCGCGGCCGCGGAATGCGATGAAGCTTTCCAGCGCCGGACGCGAGCCGCCGACCGCCAGCACCGCGCGGCGGAAGGCCTCGCCGGTACCGCGGTCGAGCACGCCGGCCTCCTCGAAGCGGGCGAAGGCATCGGCCGACAGCACCTCGGCCCACAGGTAGGAGTAGTAGCCGGCACCGTAGCCGCCGGCGAAGATGTGCGAGAACGAATGCGGAAACCGGTGCCAGGACGGCGGGTGCACCACCGCGACCTCGCGCCGCACTTCTTCCAGCAGCGGCAGGGCGCGCGCGCCCTGCGTGGGGTCGTACTCCAGGTGCAGGCGGAAGTCGAACAGCGCGAACTCCAGTTGCCGCACCAGGAACAGCCCGGCGTGGAAATGCCGCGCGGCGGTCATGCGGCGGAACAGGTCGTCGGGCAGCGGCTCGCCGGTGCGCCAGTGGCGCGCGAACAAATCCAGCGTGCCGCGGTGCCAGCAGAAGTTCTCCATGAACTGGCTGGGCAGTTCCACCGCGTCCCATTCGACGCCGGCGATCCCGGCCGCGCTCGGGAAATCGACCTCGGTCAGCAGGTGGTGCAGGCCGTGGCCGAACTCGTGGAACAGGGTGACCACGTCGTCGTGGGTGAGCAGCGACGGCAGCTCGCCCGCGGGCGGCGCGAAGTTGCAGGTGAGGAAGGCCACCGGCTGCTGCACGCCGCCGGCGTGCCGCCGCCGCGTGCGGCAGACGTCCATCCACGCGCCGCCGCGCTTGCCGCTGCGCGCATACAGGTCGAGGTACACACCGGCCAGCACCGCGCCGCCGGCGTCCAGCACGTCGTAGTAGCGCACGTCCGGATGCCACGAGGGCACGCCGCCGCGCGCCGCGAAGCGCACCCCGAACAGCCGCTCGCTGACCGCGAACACGCCCTCGATCGCGCGCTCGGCGGGGAAGTAGGGCTTGAGTTCCTCCTCGGCCAGCGCGTAGCGCGCGATGCGCAGTTTCTCCGACGCATAGGCCACGTCCCACGGCGCGAGCGCATCGAGGCCGAGCGTGTCGCGTGCGAACGCGGCGAGGTCGGCCAGCTCGCGCTCCGCCACCGGCCGGGCGCGCGCGGCGAGATCGCGCAGGAAGCCGAGCACGCGCGTCGACTCCGCCGCCATCTTGGTCGCCAGCGACTCCTCGGCCGCGTTGGGAAACCCCAGCAGCCCGGCGGCCTCGTGGCGCAGGGCCATGATGCGCTCGATGCGCGGCGCGTTGTCGAAGCGCCCGGCGTGCGGGCCCTGGTCGGACGCGCGGGTGGCGTAGGCCTCGTACACCGTGTGGCGCAGCGCGCGGTCGTCGGCGTGGGTCAGCACCGCAACGTAGGACGGGTGCTGCAGCGTGATGCGCCAGCCCTCGACGCCGGCCGCCTGCGCGGACTGGCGCAGCAGCGCCAGCGCCGAATCGGGCAGGCCGGCCAGCGCGCCCGCGTCGGCGACGTCGAGGTGCCAGGCATCGGTGGCGTCCAGCAGGGCCTGCTCGAACTCGGTGGACAGTTTCGACAGTTCGTTGGCGATCTCGCGGTAGCGGCTGCGCGCAGGTTCCTCCAGCGCCACCCCGGACAGCTCGAAGTCGCGGATCGATTCGGTGACGATACGCTGCTGCACCGGCGTCAGCGCGGCGAAGCCGGCGCCGTCGCGCACCGCGCGCACGGCCTCGTACAGGTCCCGGTTCTGCCCGAGCTCGGTCTCCCAGTCGGTGATCTTCTCCAGCGCCTCGCCGTAGGCCTCGCGCAGCGCCGGCGTGTCGCGCACCGAGTGCAAATGCGAGACCGGCGCCCAGGCGCGCGAAAGGCGGTCGTCGAGATCCTCCTGCGGCTGCATGACGCCGTCCCAGGTGCGCGGGACCGCGCCGGACACCAGCGCGTCGATGGCGGCGCGCTGCTGCGCCAGCAGCGCATCCACCGCCGGCACCACGTGGTCGGGTTCGATCGCGTCGAAGCGCGGCAGGTCGGTGTCGTCGAGCAGGGGATTGGACATGGCGGGGCGCGTGGGCGGGGGCCTGCAAGGATGGGTGCGCGCCGCGGGTCCTTCAAGCGACCGCCGACCCAAATCCGCGCCCGCCGCGTAAGCTTCGGCCATGGCCGCCCCCGACTGGACCGCCCTCGTCGACGCCGTGCCGTGGTTCGCCCGGCTGTCGGCCGATGCACGGGCGTGGCTGATGCAGCGCTTCGAGGCCCTGCGCCTGCGCGGTGGCGAGGTGCTGTTCGAGGCCGGCAGCGCGCCGGATGCACTGTACGTGCTGGTCGCGGGCTCGCTGGGCGCCTTCGAGGCGGGCCCGGGGGCGCGTTTCCTCGGCCAAGTGGTGGCCGGCGAGACGGCCGGCGAAACCGGCTTGATCACCGGGCGCCCGCGCGGGGCCACGGTCCGCGCGCTGCGCGATTCCGAAGTGCTGCGCCTCTCGCGCGTCGACTTCGACCACCTCGTCGAGCGTGAGCCCGAGGCGCTGCGTGCGATCGCGCGGCTGGCGATCGACCGGGTCGCGGGCGGCGGCCGCGCGCGCGTGCCGTCGGGACCGCGCACGCTCGCCCTGCTGCCACAGACGCCGGGGCTCGACGCGCGCGAGGCGGCACGCCACCTGGCTGCCGCGCTCGGCCGCTACGGGCCGGTCGCGGTGCTGGATGCCGCCAGTGGCGGCGCGCGCGATCCGGCCGGCCTGAACCAGCTCGAGGCGGCGCACCGCACCGTGCTGTACGTCGGCGATGCGCACGACACCGAATGGCGCGCGCTGTGCCTGCGCCAGGCCGATGCCCTGCTGTTCCTCGCTGCTGCCGGCGGCGAACCCGCGCCCGACACCGAACTGCGCTCCGGGGGCGCCGCCCTGCTGGCGCGCCCCGAGCACCTGGTGCTGCTGCACGAAGGCAAGCCGCGCCTCGGCGCCGGCCGCCGCTGGCGCCTGCGCCGGCCCGGCGCCCGCCTGCACCACGTGCGCGATGCATCCGACTGGCCGCGGGTCGCACGCCTGGCCACCGGCCGCGCAGTGGGCCTGGTGCTGTCGGGCGGCGGCGCGCGCGGCTTCGCCCACATCGGCGTGGTGCGCGCCCTGCGCGAGGCCGGGATCACCATCGACGCGGTCGGCGGCACCAGCATCGGCGCCATCATCGGCGCCGGCGTGGCCGCGGACTGGTCGGTGGCGGAGATGACCGACGTTTACCGGCGCTCTTTCGTCACCACCAACCCGCTGTCGGACCGCACCATCCCGTTCGTGTCGCTGGTGTCCGGGCGCAAGGTCAGCCGATTGCTGCGCGAAGCCTACGGCGAGCGCGAGATCGAGGACCTGCCGCTGCCGTTCTTCTGCGTCGCCGCCGACCTCACGCGCGGCGAGGCCGCGGTGATGCGCCACGGCGTGCTGTGGCGCTGGCTGCGTGCGTCGGTGGCGATCCCCGGCGTGCTGCCGCCGGTGTTCCACGGCGGACGGGTCTACGTCGACGGCGGCGTGATCGACAACCTGCCGGTGCCGACCCTGCGCGCCGACGGC
>DHLY01000141.1:7185-10471 GCA_002405525.1 Proteobacteria bacterium UBA4656 | reverse complement strand
TGATCATGCCGCCGCTGGCCGAGATCGAACTGCTCGACTGGCGCCGCTTCGACCGCGCGATCGACCTCGGCTACCAGCACGCCCTGCGCGTGATCGGCGGCTCGCACGATGCGCTGGCGCAGGAGGCGCCGCTGTTCGAGCCGTGAGGCCTCAGGTTCGAGACTCGATACGCTGCGGCGGTGCACGCCGCATCAACGATCGCTGCGAACGCGATGCATCCTGTGGGAGCCGCTTCAGCGGCGAAGGCAGCACGACCGGCCGCCGAAGTCGCCGCTGAAGCGGCTCCCACAGGGATGCTTCGGCAGTCGCCTGAATGGCCTCACGCCGCGATGCTGCCGCGACGCGGCGATGGCTCCGCCGCGGCGAGCGTGGCTTCGAGCCCGTAGCGCGCGACCAGCATCGCCAGCGGCCGCGGCGTGTTGCACAGGCGCAAGGTGATGATGCCCGAGCGCCGCACCCAGCGCGCCAGCGCCGCCACCGCCGCTGCATCGGCGAAGCGAACCTCGGCGACATCGGCCCACTGCGGCCGTGCGCCGACCAGGTCGAGCTTTTCGGTCAGTTTCGCCACCGTCGTCTCGGTGAGGTCGCCGGACAGCACCAGCCGGCCGCCCGCGCCGCGGCTGAAGTCGATCACGTGCTTCAAGTCGATGTCGCCCACGCTGCCGCCCCTGTGCGCGCCGTTCCGGCGTCCTGCAGGCAAGCCGTGGACCACCGCGCCCCCGCTCCCGGCCGCGCCCGTGAACGGCGTCACGCTTCGTTGCACGGCGCGTCGGGCGGGTCCCTACTCGAAGCCGTCGGCGAACAGGCCGTCCAGCACGAAGCGCGCGATGCCGATTGCGGTGCCGCTGCCAGCGGCCGCGATCACGCCGTCGGCGCCCGCGGCCAGCGCGGGCGGACCGGCCGAGCAGGCGGCGTCGCCGAACGCCGCCGAGCGCAGCAGCCGGCCGTCCGCCACCCGCAGCATGGCCAGCGAGCGCGCCTCGCAGGCGAGGTACCAGTGACCTTCCGGGTCGGCGGCGGCGAGGCGATGCGCCTGCGGCGAGATCGCGACCGGCGTGCCTTGCGCGACGCCCGCGGCGGACCATCGCCGCAGGGCACCGTCGGCGTCGATCCCGGCGATGCGCAGCTCGTCGGCGCCTTCGCCGGACGCGGCGAGGCCGCGCAGCGGCAGCGCGACGGACCAGCGCAGGCTGCCGTCGTCGTCCAGCAGCCCGAAGCCCAGGTTGCCGGCGACGAGCCACTCGGTCCCCGGGTCGGCATCGGTGTCGGCCGAGACCAGGTCCACGACCGCGTCGCCCAGCGCGGCCGGTAGCGGCGTGGCCCAGTCGAGCGTCAGTTCCGGCACGCGCAGGACGCGCACCGTCGCGGAACCGGCCGGGCAGGACAGGCGGGTCCCGAGCGCGAGCCGCCGCTGCGCGGCCGGTCCGCCGAGCGCGAGCGCCGCGCGCGCCTCGCAGATCGAGGCCGGCAAGGCGGCGCTGGATGCCTCGCGCCGCCATTCGCCCAGATCGATCGTCGACACGCCGATCGCCGAAGTGCTGATCCAGATGCCGAAAAGCTTCGGGCTGGTGTCGGCATCGGCCCGGCCTACCACCATCGGCGAAGTCGCATCGAAGCCGCCGTCGATGGCGTCGAAACCGCGGCTGCCCCGCAGCAGGCCATCGGCGGGTGAGCGCCACTCGATGCCGCCGCGGTCGCGATGGCCCGGCAGCACCACCAGCAGGTCGTCGGCGCCGTCGCTGTCGACATCGGTGATCGCGGGCACGGCGAACGGGCCCGGTTGCGGCCGCAACCGGACCGGCGCGCTGCCGTCGAGACCCGCGGCAACCACGTTGTTGAGCAGGGGCCCGGAACTGCCGGTGATGGTGCCATCGAGCACCACCATCGGCAGCGCCGCCGGCCCGACCGCGCCCGCCACCGCCGGGCCGATCCCGGCCACGTCGAGCGTGCGGATCGTGCGCCCGTCGCGCGCATCGAGGACCAGCGCCGGGAGGGCCTCCGCGAGCGCGACGATCTCGTCGGTGCCGTCGCCGTCGGCGTCCGCGGCCGCCGCGCCGCGGGGGTCGAGCGACAGCGACCAGGCGCGCGAACCGTCCAGCCCCCGGCGCAGCACAAACCGGATGCCATCGGTGTCGGTCGCTTCCCGGCTGACGAACGCCTGCGCGCGTTCGCCGGCGCGGGCGAGTGCCGCCATCGGCTGGACGACCAAGCCATCGAGGATGCCGGCGGGCGCGCCGGTCGCCGCGTCGATCAGGCGGCCCGGCGCGCCGTCGAGCACCACGCGCGCGGCCGTTTGCGGGCCGTTGCGGACCACCAGCGGGAGCGCGCCCGCGCCGGCGTCCCAGCGTTCGCTGCCGTCGCCGAGCCGGATCGCGAAGCTGCGTTGCCGCGTCACCACGGCGTCGAGGCTGCCGTCGCCCGACAGGTCGCCGATCCACAGCGAGCCCGGCAGCAGCGGCGCCACCGACCCGTTGATGCCCGGCAGCAGCCGCCGGCGCGATTCACGGAGCGGCTCGCCTGCGTATTCGACCAGGGTGCCGTCGGCCAGCAGCACCGCCAAGCCATCGCGACCCGCGGGCGTCGGGATGCGCGCGAGGCCCGCCACCGCGGCGCCATCGGGCCGCAGCAGGGCGCGTGCGCGCAGCGCGCCTTCCTGCAGCGCCGCCACCACCACGTAGCCGCTGTCGCGCAACGTGCCAGCGGGGTCGCGGTACTGCACCAGGCCGGCGACCGCGACTTCGTTGCCCGGCAGGGGATCGAGGTCGGCGACGGCGAAGCGGCTCCAGGGGCTGGCCACCGGGACCGCGAGGTCGATCGCGCGCGTCGGGACCTGCGCCGTGGCGGCAAAGGGCCACAGCGCGACGGCGAGGCCGATGCGCAGCAAGGCCCGAAAACCGCAGCCTGCATTCCCTTGCATGGGGGCGCCTCCAGGCCGCCTGCAGAGCCCGGATGCTAGCCGAAGTGCCGCCGCCGCGCGTCCCTACTCGAAACCTCGGCGAACAGCGCCGCCGGGCAGCTTGCCGCCTGCGCGGGCAGTACCAGCACGTGGCCGGTCGTATCGACCGGCTGCAGGCAAGCTGTCGGCCGCGCGGGGGGCATCCCGGTGCGGCGCGTGACCGGGTTCACGCTTCCGGGCGTCGTGCGTCGGGTCGTGCCCGACAGGTGCGTCGCGGAGTGCAGGGAGCCGCTGCAGCGGTGACTGTGGCGGAGCGGGTGGATCGTGGGAGCTGCTGCAGCGGCGACTGCGGCGATTGGGAGTGTTGCAGTCGCCGCTGCAGCGGCTCCC
>DHLY01000141.1:2535-7067 GCA_002405525.1 Proteobacteria bacterium UBA4656 | reverse complement strand
GTCGCCGCTGCAGCGGCTCCCACAGGTACCGCGAGATGCGGTCGCCGCTGCAGCGGCTCCCACACGGGGACCGAGGCGAGGTTGAAGAACTCGCGGCGCGCGCGCCGCTCCAACATTCCTCAATCCGCACCTTTCGGGCGCAGTTCGCGCGCGAAGAAGCGGTCGATCGCCTCGTAGACGTGGGTGCGGATCGGCGTGCCGACCAGGCCGTGCTTGCCGCCGGGATAGGTCATGAGTTCGAACGGGAAGGCGCGTGCCTGCAGCGGCGCCATCAGCGCGGTCGTGTGGGTGAACAGCACGTTGTCGTCGGCCATCCCGTGGACCAGCAGCAGGCGGCCGCGGATCGCGTCGGCATAGGTCAGCACGTTGCCTTCGCGGTAGCCGTCGACGTTGGCGCGGGGGTGGTCCATGTAGCGCTCGGTGTAGTGCGTGTCGTACAGCGCCCAGTCGCTGACCGGGGCCACCGCCGCGCCCGCATGCACGAGGTCCGGGGCCTTGGCCAGCAGCATCAGGGTCAGATAACCGCCGTAGCTCCAGCCGAAGGCGCCGATGCGCGCGCGGTCGATCCACGGCTGTGCGGCCAGCCACGCGATGCCGACCTTCTGGTCGGCCACGTCGACCGTGCCCATCTTCCGGTACAGCGGGTCCTCGAACACCTTGCCGCGCCGCGGCGTGCCGCGGTTGTCGATCGCGAACACCACGTAGCCTTGGCGCGCCCAGTACTGGCTGAGCAGGTCGGTGATCCCGGTGTTGACGCCTGCGGTCCAGTCGCGGCGCACGAACTGGCGGCCGGGGCCGCCGTAGTAGCGCACGATGGCGGGATAGCGCCGGGCGGGATCGAAGCCCGGCGGCTTGAACAGCGCGTAATGCAGCGTCTGGCCGTCGGCTGCCGCGAGCGTGCCGAATTCGGGAAGCACGTGGCCGCCCGAGAATGGCGCGTAGGGGTGCGCTGCGTCGAGCGTGTTGGCTTCCAGCACCGCGCGCTCGCGGCCGGTGCGGTCGAACAATCGCACCCGCGGCGGCGCATCGGGGGCGCTGTGGGTGGCCCCGAAGACCTGCGCGTTGCCGGCGAACACCGCCTCGTGCCAGCCCGCCTCGGCGCTCAGGCGCTTCGGTTCGCCACCGCGCAGCGGCTGCGCCCAGACGTGCTTTTCCAGCGCATCGGGCCCCGCTGCGTGGACGTAGACCAGGCCGCGCTCGGCATCCACCGCGAGCACGTTCTCGACCGCCCACGGCGTGTCGCTGGCCTGGCGCACCAGGCTGCCGTCGAACGCGTATAGGTAGAGCTGCTTGCGCCCGCTGCGCTCCGACGACCACAGGAAGCGCCCGCCGGGCAGGAAGCGCAGGTCGTCGTGCAGGTTGACCCAGGTGGGGCTGGTCTCGCTGACCAGCACGCGCTGCGTGTCGTCGCCGAGGTCGTGCAGCACGAGGTCCAGTCGGCGCTGGTCGCGCGACTGGCGCTGGAAGGTGAGGCGCCCGGAGTCGACCCAGTGCACGCGCGCGAGGTAGATGTCCTTCTCCGGGCCGAGGTCGATCGCCCGCGGCGGCGGGTTCGTCGCGTCCTCGCCCGCGTCGAGGCGGGCGACGAACAGGCCGATCTCGACATTGGGTTCGCCGGCCGCCGGGTAGCGCTGCTCGATCACCTCGGTGCGGTCGGCGTAGATCTCGAAGCGGCGCGCCAGCGTCACCGGAGCCTCGTCGACCCGGGTGAAGGCCACGGCCGAATCGTCGGGCGCCCACCAGTAGCCGGTCAGCCGGTCCATCTCCTCCTGCGCCACGAACTCGGCCATCGCCCAGCTGACAGTGCCTTCGGCCGCCGGGCTCAGGCGGCGCGCCCGGCCGGTTGCGACCTCCACCGCCCACAGCGCGCCGTCGCGCACGAAGGACACGTAACGGCCGCGCGGCGACACCTTGGGGTCGGTGGCGAAACCTTCCTCGGCGCGGGTCACCGCACGCACCGCCTCGCGCCCGTTGCCACGCAAGTCATACAGATACAGTGCCCCGTTGAGCGGGAACAGGATGGAGCGTCCGTCCGGGGCGAACTGGTAATCGACGATGCCGCTGAAGGCGGCGATGCGGGCCCGCTCGCGGCGCGCCTTCTCCGCGTCGGACAGGGTTTCCTCGCGCGGGCCCAGCCAGTCGGCGTCGACCAGACGGCGGGTCTGCCCGCCGCGGATGCGGTACTCCCACAGGTCGAGCCGGTTCTGGTCGTCGGGCCGGCCGCGCAGAAAGGTGACCCGGCTGGCGTCGGGCGAGACCTTGAGGACGCGGGGGGTCGGGCCGGACAGTGGCGGATCGGCGAACAGGCGGGCAAGCGGCAGGTCGTTGGCGTGGAGGGTCATGGACAGACCGAGGAGGGCCAGCAGGGCGGGCAGGCGCATGGGCGGAGACCGGCGCGGGGAAACCGCAAGCTTAGCCGGGCGATGGCCCGATGCCGCCGACGTCGCAGCGCCACACGCTCCGGTTCCCGCGCCACGCCCCGGCCCCCGGTCCCTCCCCCGCAGGGACCGGGCCGGTTTGACATGAGGTTAAAAAATTGCGAGTCTCCGGCCACTCTGGCGATCCGGAGGCCCGACGGGCGCCCGGAACTCCGGCTTCGGTCACCCGGGCGCCCGCCCGGGTCATCGGCTCCGCTCAGCACCGCGCCGAACCCGCCATCAGGGCGGGGCGGCATAATCAATGCATCAAGGGAGAGTTTCCATCATGTCGCAGAACGTGCTCCGCCGCTCGATCCTGGCGGCCATCTATGGGGGAACCGCGGTCGGCGCGGTGTCGGCCCCGGCGATCGCCCAGGACCAGGACGCCGAACAGCTCGAAACCATCACCGTGGTCGGTTCGCGCATCAAGCGCACCGACATCGAGACCTCCCAGCCGGTGTTCGTGCTGGAGCGTCAGGACCTGCAGCGCACCGGCCTGACCTCGGTCGGCGACATCCTGCAGGATCTGTCCACCAACGGCGCCACCCTGAACACCACCTTCAACAACGGCGGCAACGGCGAGACGCGCATCAACCTGCGCAACCTCGGCTCGAACCGCACCCTGGTGCTGGTCAACGGCCGGCGCTGGGTCACCGGCCTCGGCGGCCAGGTCGACCTCAACACGATTCCGATCACCATCGTCGAGCGCGTCGAAGTCCTCAAGGACGGCGCGTCGGCGATCTACGGCTCCGACGCCATTGCGGGCGTGATCAACATCACCACGCGCGACAACTACGACGGCGCGGAAGCCTCGGCCTACCTCGGTGAAAACCAGGAAGGCGACGGCCGTACCGAGCTGTACGACTTCACCGTCGGTTCGTCGACCGACCGCGCGTCGGCGGTGGTGAACGTCTCCTACGCCAAGCAGGAGCCGATCAGCGCCGGGGACCGTGAGATCTCGGCGGTGCCGCGCTTCGGATTCAACCCGAATAACGTGTTCGCGGGCGCGTCCTCCACCACTCCGTTCGGCATCTTCCAGCGCGCCGGCAGCGGCCAGCCGCTGCTGACCCTGATTCCGGGCCGCCCGGGCACGACGGCCGCCGACTTCCGTCCGTTCAGCAACGCCACCGACGGCTTCAACTTTGCGCCGGACAACTACTTGCTGACCCCGCAGGAGCGCACCGGCGTCTACGCGCAGGTCCGCTACAACATCACCGATACCGTGTCCTTCCGCTCGAGCCTCGTGTACAACGAGCGCCGGTCGGAGCAGCTGCTGGCGGCGATCCCGTTCGTGTTCGGCACGGTGGGTTCGGGTCTCGGCCGCTTCTCGGTGTCGGCGAACAACATCTACAACCCGTTCGGCGCCGACGTGGTGCGTGCGCAGTACCGCAACACCGCGGCCCTGCGTTCGTTCAACCAGGACGTGGATACCTTCTACTTCGGCGGCGGCCTCGATGGCACCTTCGACCTGTTGGATCGTTCGCTGTCGTGGGACGTCAACTACATCTACAGCGACAACGAGCGCCGTGACCTGACGTTCGGCCAGTTCGACCTCAACCGCCTCGCCACCGGCCTCGGCCCGTCGTTCCGCGACGCCTCGGGCACCCCGCGCTGCGGCACCCCGACCGCCCCGATCGCCGGCTGCGTGCCGATCAACATCTTCGGCGGCCCGGCGGGCTTCACCCAGGACATGGTCAACTACGCCTCGTTCACCGAGCAGTCGACCTTCTATTACGAGATCGTGTCCTACACCGCAAACGTCACCGGCGACCTGTTCGAACTGCCGGCCGGTCCGCTGTCCTTCGCCGCCGGCTATGAATATCGCCGCAACGAGGGCTTCGACCAGCCGGACGCGCTGACCGCCTCGGGTGCCTCGACCGGCAACATCCGCCAGCCGACCCGCGGTGGCTTCGCGCTGGACGAGTTCTACGCCGAGTTCAACATCCCGGTCCTCAAGGACGTGGCGCTGGCCGAAGTGCTCGAGTTCGGCATCGCGGCGCGCTACTCGGATTACTCGAATTTCGGCGACACCACCAACCCGAAGTTCGGTTTCCGCTGGAAGCCGTACGCCGACCTGCTGGTCCGCGGCAACTACTCGGAAGGCTTCCGCGCGCC
>DHLY01000141.1:0-2250 GCA_002405525.1 Proteobacteria bacterium UBA4656 | reverse complement strand
CAGATCCGCATCACCCAGGGCGGCAACGTCGACCTGGGCGCGGAAAGCGCGCGCACCAAGACCCTCGGCCTGGTCTACAGCCCGTCGTTCGTCGAGGGCCTGGATCTGTACCTCGACTGGTACAACATCGAGATCACCAACGCGATCGGCCTGCGCAGCGGTCAGTTCCTGGTCAACGACTGCTACCAGACGGGTAACGTCAACTCCTGCGCCCTCATCCGCCGCGCGGCGGACGGCACCATCCTCGACGTTCGCGCCACCACCCAGAACCTGTCGGGCGGCACGGAAATCGAAGGCTACGACTTCACGGTCGACTACCGCTTCGACACCGACTTCGGCAAGTTCCGCATCAACTGGGATTCGACCTATGTGTCGTACCTCGGAGAGATCGGACAGCCTGATCGTGGCACGGTGCTGGGTCCGGGCCTGACCGCGTTCGGCAACCAGGCGGGCGTGTATTTCGACCGCAGCCCGAACTGGCGCATTCGCAGCAACATCGCGACCAACTGGCAGTCCGGCGACTGGGGCGCGACCCTGACCGCCCGCTACGTGTCGGCGGTGGACGAGAACTGCGCGATCGTCCGCAGCACGGCGAACTCGATCGGCCAGCCTGAGCTGGTCAACCAACTGTGCTCGAACCCGGGTCCGAACGGCTCGGCGCAGTTCCCGATCGCCGAGAACCAGCTGGACGACACCTGGTACTTCGACGTGCAGGCGACCTGGGACGCCCCCTGGGACGGGCGCATCACCGGCGGTATCCGCAACCTGCTGGACGAGGATCCCCCGCTCTCGTTCTCGGTCTTCGCCAACTCGTTCGACCCGCAGTACGAAGTCCCGGGTCGCTTCTGGTACGTGCAGTACAGCCAGAAGTTCTGATCGAGCGCTCGACGTTCAACGCGTCACGCAACACCTGCGGCCCCGGAAACGGGGCCGCAGTCGTTTTGGGGGGCAGCGATGTGCTTACGCGGCTGCCGACGACTAAGGACAGCGAGATCGGAACGCTGCTGCCGAACGCGTCGCGGCCGGCGGCGGGGTAAGGCGACGGCCAGAATCGCGCAGGGTGGGTGGGCAAGGTGTGGGCACCGGACGCTTACGGAGGGTCGTGTCGCAACCTGTGATGCAACAGCGGGTCTTTCCGCCCTGCTCGTGAAGCTACGGCCCTATTCAAAGCACGCTATCAACAACCTCGTCCCCAAAGAACGGCTCCGCGCGCAGCTTCTTTAGCACGGCTCTCTCCGCCTCTAGCTCCTTGGGGCGTTTGGCATCCGATGCGCCGATGCCGCCGAACATGATGCGCCGCGGTCAGATGCAGGCATTGCTAAACGCGTTCCTCTGGCACAGGCTCTTGACCGGCATTCTGGCCTCCACCTCGCGAAGGAGCCCGATGATCCTGTCCTGAGGAGGGCGCTTCTTCACGCAACACCTCGTCTCGCTGGGGGATTGGGCCCTTATCGCAGTGCTACCCGAGATCGGGGGACGTCAACTGGATCCTGACCATCGATCGCGTTCCAGCTACTCCGGTTCGGAGAACCAGTTCACAGTCACCCAGCGCAATCGTCAGGACCATATGGACGTCTGTTGAGTCTAGAATAGCAGCCATGGACAGGCCAGTACGCCATCACCTAACGCGCCAAGGACTGATTCCGGTCTTCGGAACCCTCCGCAATGGTGAGTCGCGCGATGCCGCGACACTAGTGCCTAAGCCGCTGCAAGCAGTCCTTCAGACTCGGTTTGCAGACAACCTCCGGAGAATCGCGCGCACTATCCGGTGCACGAATTCCTTCTCAAGATTGCCCGCCTCGGCGCTCCTGCCTCTACAGGTAGCAAGCTGCGACGCTGAGTTCTGGCGTTCGTTTCCTGCGCTGACTCTGTCCGACTTGGCCCGAGGCAAGACTTCGACTCTGCTTTCCTGGCGCGGTCTCGTAAAGACGACAAGCCTAACCCAAAGGGCATGGGCGCGACTGAACAGTGGAGGCAAAGTTCGTTCACTTATTCCGCTTCTCGCTGCGCTCCTTCGCGTCCGAGAACGAACTACCTCACCGCTCGCGACTCGCTCTGCTTATCTGAACGGCCAATTCGGCGGTACCCCAAGGCGCCCGATCGGGTGCCCGCCAGAGCTTGCGCCTGCGGCACTCCGTGGCGTTGGAACGTTGCAAGCATCCAAGGACCCGTCAACAAATCTAGGGAACCTCTGAACAAGTCACTAGAGTTGTGCTCTGATTGAACCACACCCAGTCGCGACGTCCCGGA
>DHLY01000082.1:893-7094 GCA_002405525.1 Proteobacteria bacterium UBA4656 | reverse complement strand
GGCAACCTCGGCCGCCCCCTGCGGAAGCACATCAGCCTGGGCCCGGTCGGCAACTCGATCGCCGGCAGCATCGGCGGCCCGCGCGGTGCGGCGCTCCTCAGCCAGCTCTGCATGGGCGGTGGCGGCGCGCTGGCCAGCGTGGGCAGCGGCGGCGTCGGCGGCATCATCCTGATGCTGGTCGTCGGCTTCATCAAGAAGTCGATGGCGAAGTAAGCCGGACCGGGATCCCGGTCCGCAGAAGGGCGCGCCGGGCCACCGTCGCGCCCTTTTTTTGTCCCCCCTGCCACGCCCCCCGAGGAGCACCGCCATGCGCAGATCGCTGTCCATCTTCGTGTCGGTCATCGCCGCCTGCATCGTTCAACCTGCCCGGGCCCAGGACGCCGGGACCGACCTCGCGCTGTGTCTGACGCAGAAGGCGTCGGCACAGGACCGCAAGGATTTCGCACGCTGGGCCTTCCTGTCGATGGCTTCGCATCCGGACTATGCGGACTTGATGCGACCGACGGTCGCCGCGTCGCGCGAGGAGGCGGCGCGCGCCGCCGGTGCGTCGGCCACGCGTCTCGTGACCGAGACCTGCCGCGATGCAGCGCTGAAGGCCGTCGCCGACCGCAATCCGGTGGCGTTCCAGACCGGTTTCGCGGCGCTGGGCCAGATGGCGATGCTGGAGGTGGTGGGCAACCCCGAGGTGATCCGCTCGATGTCGAGCTTGGACGCTTTCCTCGATCGAGGGCGGCTCGAGTCCCTGATCAAGCGCTGAGTCCCTCGGCCGCCCCCGGGTCCAGCCCTCCGGGCGCCGCCGCTCAGGGCTCGTCGATCTCGTAGCCGCGGGCCCGCAGCTGCGCGAGGATGCCGCCCGGGCGCAGCAGCCCGTCGATGTCGGCGACCGCGAGCGTCACCGGATTGCGCTCGAGCGAGCGCGTGACGACGCCGAGCCAGGCGGTCTCGAAGTCGCGCAGCAGCTTGGTCATGCGCGCGCTGTTGCGCAGCGAGTCGAGGCAGGTCGCGGACGCCTGCGAGGCCGCGCCCGAGCGTAGCCTGCCCACATCGCCCACCGCCCAGGCCTCGGCGCGCTGCCGCGAGTTCGCCAGATCGGCCTCGATGCGCCCCAGGATCACCTCCATGCAGGCGATCTCCGCCGCCTGCGGGATCTGACCGAGCTCCGCCAGGGTGCCGCGCGAGTCGTCGACCCGGACCTCCGCGCGCAGCACCCCGACCTTGCGCTCGCGGGCCAGCTTCTCGACCTTGTTCGCCACATCGTTGCGGAAGGTGAGCCCGCTGCGCTCGACCGCCGCGCTCTGCAGTTCGAGCACCGCGAGCATCGGCCGTCGCTCCAGCATGCTGCGGTCGCGGGGCGCGTACTTGGTGCGCAGCCTCTCGAAGCGCTCGAACAGCGGCGGCGGCAGCACGGCCTCGAGGCGTTCGCCCTCGGCGTTGCCCCGCAGCTTGCGGTACTGCATGTAGAGCTGCACCGCCTTGATGGGGCCGATGTCGGTATCCACCTCGGGCCGCGCCGGCACGAAGGCCTGCGCTCGCGCCAGCACCGATTCCACCTCGCGCGAGCGCCATTCCATCTTCTTGGGCGCAGGCGTGATGGTGGCGAGCAGATACAGCGTGTTGTCGCCCTTGCGGACCTTCCAGAGTCCGGGTCCCGCGCGCTCGCCGGCGACCAACACCTCCTCGACGGTCTCCTCGACCGCATCTTTGACCGCCTCCGGCGGCGGGGCCGCGACGGGCTGCGCCGCGGCGGCGCCGACCAGCGTGGTGGCGAAGGCGGCGAGCAGCGTCATGCGGGTGGCGTTGAATGTGGTCATGTCCGGCCTTATCTTACGATGCTGATGACCCAAGAAAGCCGCGACGAGTTCCCGGCCCTCGCGCACCCCGTCGAGGGCGTGACCCTGCAGCAGCCGGTGCTGCGCACCGATGTCGCGGGCATGCCGCTCGAATGGATCGACTACCGCGAGGCGGCGCGGCTCTACCATCAGGACCAGGTCGCCTACGCCTGCGGCACGCCCATCTTCCGGCTCTACGGCGGCACCAACGCGTCCACCGGCCGGCGCACCGTGCTCGAGGTCAACTCGATCGTCGCCACCGTCGGTCAGAGCGGCAACCCCGGCCACCTGCGCGCCGACTATGTGCCGCCGCTCAACAACGAGACGCTGTTCCGCCGCGACGCCTATCTTTGCCTGTACTGCGGCGACCGCTTCGCGCACCGCGACCTGTCGCGCGACCATGTGCGCCCGTTCAGCCAGGGCGGCCGCGATGTCTGGAACAATGTCGTCACCGCCTGCCGCCGCTGCAACAACTTCAAGGCCTGGCGCACCCCGGAACAGGCCAAGATGCAGCTGCTCGCCGTGCCGTTCACGCCCACCTACGCCGAATACATCTTCCTGAAGGGCCGGCGTGTGCTCGCCGACCAGATGCAGTACCTGCTCGCGCACTTCCCGCGCAGCAGCCCGCTGCACGGGCGTATCCGCCACCTGATGTCCTGACATCGGACGCCGGCGCGCCGTGTGACAGCCGGCGCTCCCGGGCTTCCGGTTCCGCTACCATCGCCGAATCATGAGCAAGATCATCGATGCACTGACCGGCGGCGAGGAGAAGTGCGAGATCCCCGGGCATGGGGCCGACGCCGCTTCGCCCGCCGCCCGCGGACTGCCGTTCACGCCGCAGGTCGAGGCCGCCACCGCGCACCTCTACGACCGGGTGCGCGAGGTGGTGCCGTCCTGGGAGTGGCCGCTGCTCGCGCCCTTCATCCACGCCATCGAGCGCCTGAAGGTCGAGCGCGATGCGGTGGTGCTCGCCCACAACTACATGACCCCCGACATCTTCGCCTGCGTGGGGGACATCCGCGGCGACTCCCTGCAGCTCGCACGCGAGGCGGCGCGCACCGAGGCCCGGGTGATCGTGCAGGCGGGCGTGCACTTCATGGCCGAGACCTCGAAGATCCTCTGCCCGGACAAGACGGTGCTGATCCCCGACCAGCGTGCGGGTTGTTCGCTCGCCGCCTCCATCACCGGTCGTGATGTGCGCTTGATGCGGGCCGCCCATCCCGGGGTCCCGGTGGTCACCTATGTGAACTCGTCGGCCGAGGTCAAGGCGGAGAGCGATGTGTGCTGCACCTCCTCGAACGCGGTGCAGGTCGCCGAGTGGGCCGCCGCCGAGTGGGGCAGCGACACGGTCATCGTGATCCCGGACGAGTACCTCGCGCGCAACATCGCCGGGCAGACCCGTCTGCGCATCGTGACATGGCAGGGGCGCTGCGAAGTCCACGAGCGCTTCACCGCCGCCGACATCGCGGAGCTGCGCCGATCGTTCCCGGGCGCGGTGGTGCTCGCCCATCCGGAGTGCCCGCCGGAGGTCCTCGCCGCGGCGGATTTCGCCGGGTCGACCTCCGCATTGGCGGATTGGGTCGGCACGCACGCCCCGGCCAAGGTCGTGCTGCTGACCGAGTGCTCGATGTCCGACAACGTGGCGCTGGCGAGCCCCGCCACCGACTTCGTGCGGCCCTGCAATCTTTGTCCGCACATGAAGCGCATCACCTTGGAGAACATCTACGACTCGCTGCGCGAGATGCGCCACGAGGTGCATGTCCCCGCGGATGTCGCGGTCCGGGCGCGCACCGCCATCGAGCGCATGCTCGCGCTGCCGCGCGCGGACCGGCCGCCGGGGTTCGCGACCGGCATGGCCCCGGTCGAAGTGGCCGTGATGTCGCGGGCGTGAGCGCCGCGGAAGATGCCGATGTCCTGATCGTCGGCGCCGGTCTTGCGGGGCTCTTCCTCGCGCTCCGGTTGGCGCCCCGCCGCTGCGTCGTGCTCTCGCCGGCGCCGCTCGGTCAGGCCGCGGCGAGCGCATGGGCCCAGGGCGGCATCGCGGCGGCGCTGCGCGCCGACGACAGCGCGGCGTTGCACGCGGCGGACACGGTGGCGGTGGGCGCCGGGTTGGTCGACCCTGCGGTCGCGCGGCTCATCGCCGACTCCGCTGCCGCGCGCATCGACGATCTCTGCGCCCTCGGCGTCCCGTTCGACCGCGATGCGGATGGTCGTCTGGCGGTCTCGTTGGAGGCGGCGCATTCGCGGCCGCGGGTGGCACATGTCGCCGGCGATCTCTCCGGTCGGGCCATCATGCGTGCCCTCGCCGTCGCGGTGCGCGATGCCCCCTCGGTGACGGTGCTGGAGGGCGTCCGCGCGGTGGCGCTCGCCGAGGCCTCGGGTGTCGTGACCGGTGCGCTGACGCGCGGTCCGGCGGGCGATGGCGTCATCGCGGCGCGCCATACGGTGCTGGCGGCAGGCGGCATCGGCGGCCTGTACCGCGTCACCACCAATCCGCGCGAGGCGCGCGGCGCTGCTTTGGCGATGGCGTTCTCCGCAGGCGCGGCGATCGCCGATCCGGAGTTCGTGCAGTTCCATCCCACGGCCATCGACATCGGCGCCGATCCGGCCCCGCTCGCCACCGAGGCCCTGCGCGGCGCCGGCGCGCGGCTCATCGATGCCGACGGCGAGCCGTTGATGGTCCGTCACCACGCCGATGCCGATCTCGCGCCGCGCGATGTCGTGGCGCGCGCCGTCCACGCGGAGAACGCCGCGGGGCGCCGCGTGCGGCTCGATTGTCGCGCCGCGGTGGGTGCCGACTTCCCGCAGCGATTCCCGACGGTGTTCAGCGCCTGCATGTCGATGGGCATCGACCCGCGCGTGCAGCCGATCCCGGTCGCGCCGGCCGCCCATTACCACATGGGCGGCATCGCCACCGACCGTGACGGTGCGACTTCGCTGCCCGGTCTGTCGGCGGTGGGCGAGTGCGCCTCGACCGGTGCCCACGGCGCGAACCGTCTCGCCTCGAACTCCCTGCTCGAGTCCGTGGTGTTCGCCGCGCGCATCGCCGACCGTCTGCGCGACGGCCCATCGCCACCGCGCCGTCACGGCAGCGCGCCGCTGCCGCCGCGGTTGGAGGTGGCCACGCTGGATGCGCTGCGCACCCGCATGAGCGCGGACTGCGGCGTGGTACGCGATGGTGCGGGGTTGCAGCGGACCTTGGACTGGATCGAGCAGACCGGCCGGGCGGCGGGTTGGCCCACGGCGCTGGTCGCCGCGCGCCTGGTCGTCGCCGCTGCGTCGGCGCGGCGCGAGAGCCGCGGCAGCCACCAGCGCAGCGACCATCCCGGCAGCGATCCGGTCGCGCGCCGGAGTCTGTTCGTGCGGGACTCAGGCGATGGCCTGCGGCAGATCGAGCGGTCGGCGGCCTGACCGGCGATCGGCCGCGTACGCTGAAGAGCACACCGAAGGAGCACTCCATGGAAGGATATCCGCCGCTGCCCGAAGTCATCCTCGACCCCATCGTGCGCCTGGCGCTGCTCGAGGACCTCTCGCCCTCAGGCGACATCACGAGCGACACCGCATTGCCGCCGCAGCTGACGCTGCGTGCCGCGCTGCGGGCCCGCGAGGCCGGTGTCGTGGCCGGGTTCGACGCCGCCGCGCTCGCGCTGCGCTTGGTCGACCCTGCGGTCACGCTGCAGGTGCTGCGCGGCGACGGTTCCGCCGTGGCGGCCGGTGAGACGCTGGCCGAACTGTCCGGCGCGGCGCGTTCCGTGCTGATGGCCGAGCGCACGATGCTCAATTTCCTCGGGCATCTCTCCGGGATCGCGACGGCCACCCGCCGCTTCGTCGATGCGGTGGCCGGGACAGGTGCACGCGTGACCTGCACCCGCAAGACGACGCCGGGCCTGCGGGCGTTGGAGAAGCGTGCGGTGCGCCTCGGCGGAGGGTCGAACCATCGCCACTCGCTCGCCGATGCCGTGCTCATCAAGGACAACCACATCGCCGCCGCGGGCGGTGCGTCGGCCGCTCTCGCCCGGGCGCAAGCCGCTGCTGGGCACATGCGGGTGATCGAGATCGAGGTGGACACCCTCGAGCAGCTCCGTGAGGTGCTGCCGCTGCGCCCCGGTTGCGTGCTGCTCGACAACATGTCGCTCGAGGACCTGAGGACCGCGGTCGCGATGGCCGGCGGTGCGGTCGTCCTCGAGGCCTCGGGCAACGTCCGGCTCGACAGCGTGCGCGCGATCGCCGAGACGGGCGTCGGCTACATATCGGTCGGCGCGATCACCCACTCCTCGCGTCGGCTCGATCTCGGGTTGGACGCGGTCGGCTGATCACCGGCCAGCCTGGGCCGCCGGACCGTTTTGCGCCGAGCGGATGGCGCACCCTGCCG
>DHLY01000082.1:0-720 GCA_002405525.1 Proteobacteria bacterium UBA4656 | reverse complement strand
CCATGGACCGCGAATCGATCGAGACCTTCCTGCGCACGACCGCCAGCGAGCTCGCCATCAAGATATTGGCCGCGCTGGCGTTCTGGATCATCGGCCGATGGCTGATCGGCAAGGTCGTGGGCCTGATGCAGGCGGCGATGAACCGCAACGACATCGACCCGACCCTCACCAAGTACCTCGGCTCGATCGTCGCCATCGCGCTCAACATCGCGCTGGTCCTCGGCATCCTCGGCTACTTCGGCATCCAGACCACCTCGTTCGCCGCGATGCTGGCGGGCGCGGGGCTCGCCATCGGCGCCGCCTGGAGCGGCATGCTCGGCAACTTCGCCGCCGGCGCCTTCATGCTGGTGCTGCGCCCGTTCAAGGTCGGCGATTTCGTGCAGGTGGGCGGCATCACCGGCACGGTGCACGAGCTCGGCCTGTTCGGCACCACGCTCATCACGCCCGACAACGTGATGACCCTGGTCGGCAACGGCAAGATCTTCGCCGACACCGTGATGAACTACTCCTCGCGTCCGACGCGGCGTGTGGAGCGCACCATGCAGATCGCGGGGTCGGTCGATCCGCTCGATGCCATGGCGCGGCTGCGCAAGGCGCTCGCGGCGATCCCGAACGTCGCCACCGCCCCGGCGCCCGAGGTGAACCTGCTCGAGACCAACCTCGTCGGCCATGTCATCGCGGTGCGGCCCTACTGCCACCCCGCCCGCTACAGGCAGGTCT
>DHLY01000059.1 GCA_002405525.1 Proteobacteria bacterium UBA4656 | reverse complement strand
CGCAGCGCAGCCTCGATCAGCTTTCCGGTCGTCACTTCGCAAGCTCCGCGGTCCGGTCAGGCGGTGACAGATTACCCACTCGGATTACAACAGAGGCATATCTCAACGGTGACCTCAAGCGAGCCGTGCACAGCGATGTCCCACCCAAGGACTCCGGCGAACTCAAGCGCACCGTTCGCAAACACCTCCGCGCCATTCAGCGATCGCGGTCGCGCGTGAGGAGCTACTTTCAACATCCGAAGATCCGCTACGCGGCAGCGTGAACTTCAGATACAAAGACACCGGGTTAATGGCGTCAACGAACGACCTCTTGCGCCCGCACGCTTCCCGGCGACTCGCAAGGAGGATCGATACCGAACAGGCCTGCCGGGAGCGCGGGCGGAATGGCTTCGGTCGCGGCGGGCGGCGCAGCGCCGCTCCGCACGCGCTCAGTTCAACTCCGTCTGCCGGGCGTGCAGCAGAATGTCCAGCGGCTCCGGTCGCGCGAACAGATAACCCTGGCCGCGCCGGCAGCCGAGTTCCCGCAGGCGCGAGCGCTGGGCGTCGCTGTCGATGCCCTCGGCGACGACCTCGAGGCGCAGCGATCTCGCCATCGCCAGGATCGCGGATACGATGGCCTCGCCCCGCCCGCCGCCCTCGCGCCGCAGCGAAGTGACGAAACTGCGGTCGATCTTGAGCGTGTGCAGCGGGAACTCGTGCAGGTAACTCAGCGACGAATAGCCGGTGCCGAAATCGTCGAGGGCGGTCTGCACGCCGCGGGCGTGCAGCCGCTGCAGCGCACCGCGCACGCGCTCCGGATTGCGCAGCAGGGTGCCCTCGGTGAGTTCGATGTGGACTCGCCCGGGCCCGAGCCCATGGGCTTCTATCAGCGCGACCAGCCGATCGGCGAAGTCCTCGTTGGCGAAATGCCGCGGCGACACGTTGAGGTTCACGAAGCCCGCGTCCGGCCCCAGCCGGTGCAGCGCGTCGCAGGCCTTCCCGAACAGATGCCAGTCGATCGACTCGATCGTGCCGCTTTCCTCCGCCACGCCGAGGAAGTCGCCCGGCCCCAGCAGCCCGCGGCGCGGGTGGCGCCAGCGCAGCAGGGCTTCGTAGCCGACCCTGCGGCCGGTGACGAGGTCGACGATGGCCTGGAAGTGCGGCTCGAACTCGCGCGGCGAAGCCTGCCGCAGGTCGAGCTCCAGCGCCAACTCCGCCTTCGAGGCCAGTTCAAGCCCGCGCTCGAAGTAACAGTAGCGGTTGCGGCCAGCCGCCTTGGCCCGGTAGAGCGCGGTGTCGGCGGTGCGCAGGAGTTCCTCGCCGCTGGCGATGTCCGCACTCCCGAGCGCGATGCCGATGCTGACCGAGGGCTGCACCCGGCTGTCCGGCAGCACGATCGGCGCACTCATGGCCTCGATCACGCGCTGCGCGACCAGGGTCGGGGTGCCCTGGTCGTCGAACTCTTCCAGCAGGATGGCGAACTCGTCGCCACTCAGGCGCGCCACGACGTCGTTCTCGCGCACGCAGGCGACGAAGCGCCGTGCGACTTCGACCAGCACCGCATCGCCGGCGGAGTGACCGAGGCTGTCGTTGATCACCTTGAAGCGGTCGATGTCGAGGTACAGAAGTGCAAACGCGTGCGAGGACGTGCGCCGCGCACGACCGAGCACGCGCTGCAATCGGTCGCGCAGGTAACCGCGGTTCGGCAGACCGGTCAGGGCATCGTGCAGAACCTGGTGCTCGAGCTGCGCCTGGATCGCCTCGCGCGCTTCGATCTGCTCGCGCAGCTCGCGGGTGCGTTGCTCGACGCGCTGCTCGAGCAGGTGGTGCGATGCGCGCAGTTCGACGGCGGCGCGGCGGCGCTCGAGGCTGGAGGCGATGTGGTAGGACACGAACGACAGCAGGCTCTGGTCCTGCGCGCCGTAGACCACCTCGGGATGGTAGCTCTGCACCACCACTGCGCCGAGCACGCGCTGCGCGCCGATCAGCGGCACGCCGAGCCAGTACAGTGCCTGGTTGCCCTTGACCTCGCATTCCCCGGCGGCGATCAGGGCCTCGATCGCCGACAGGTCCGCGAGCAGCGGGCTGCCGCGCCGGATCACGTACTCGGTGATGCTGTTGCCCATCGGGCGCGATCGCGGCACGCCGGGCGTTTCGTCGGAAAAGTATGGAAAATCGAGCGTGCCGCCGTCATCGGAGACGAGGGCGATGTAGAAGTTCCGAGCCGGAATCAGGCCTGCGACGATCGCGTGGACCGAGGCGCAGAACTCGGTTGTGTCGATGTCCTTTCCGGCGAGTTCGGCAATCCGGTACAGCGCCGCCTGCAGTCGCTCGCCGCGCTCGCGCTCGTGGACCTCGTTGAGCAGGGTCATGTTGGCCTGGGCAAGCTCGTCCGTGCGAGCCGCCACCAGCGCCTCCAGTTCGGCGCGCGAGCGGCGCCGCTCCAGCGCGGTCAGGATATGGCTGCCGACGTAACCGAGCACGGCCTGGTCGGCGGCGGTGAAATGGATGGGTCCGCCGTAGGTCTGCACCGCGATCATCCCGCGAACCCGACCGCCTCCCACCATCGGCACGCCGAGCCAGCTGCTCGGTTCGCTGCCGACGCAGCGCAGGGGGCCATTCACCTGGCGCTCGATCTCCCCGAGGCTGCCGCGCAAGGGCTGGCCGCCGGTCAGGACATGCCAGGTCATGCTGTGGCGGTAGCTGTCGATGGGCTCGGGGCGACCGAGTTCGACATCCCGCTGATCGTTGGCGTCCGCAAAGTAGATGAACTCGATGGTCTGCTGGTCGGAGTCCAGCAGCACGATGTAGAAGTTCTCCGCGTACATCAGCCGCCCGACGATCTCGTGCAGCCCGCGCAGCATCGCGGCGCGGTCCTGTTCCGCGGCGGCCACCTCGGTGATCGCGAACAGGGCGCGCTGCATGCGCTCGGCGTTCTCGAGATGGTGGACGCTGTCGCGCAGCATCGCGATCTCGATCAATTCGCGAAGGCGCACCGTCAGCAGCGGTCGCAGCGACTCCGTCGGCCAGCCCGGCAGGGCCGGCAGCCGGCCACGCGGTGCGATCAGGACCACCGCCCCGCCGGACGAATGGCTTGCCAGCAGGGACGCCTGGCAATGGCCGTCGACCGACGTCGAGGTCCCGTTCGCCGCGGACAGTGCCGCGCCGGCGAGCGTCAGGTCCTCGGCTCCGGACGCACCCGGCAGCACGCACCAAGGGTCCGTCCAGCGCAAGCGGTAGGCGATCTTCGGTGGCAGTGCGCCGGCTTCAGGTTCAAGGAGGCCGAGCAGACGCTCGGCCATCTCGTCGAGGCGCGACGCCGAGAGCAGCTGGACCACGGCCGGCGGCGCGCCGGGGTCGGGTACGCCGCTGACCGGGACTCGCTGGACGAGGATGGTGGGCGGCATGCAAGCCCCGGAGGATCGGTACGATGTAGATTGCGGTCGCCAGCAAGATCGATGCCAGAGGCCACGCCGCGCGATCCGGGCACCGCGGCGGCGGACGCCACGTCAAGCCGCTGACGGACATCCCCGGGGCGAGCGCACCGCTCATTGCCGCCGAATGGCGTGGTCGGCGCGGGGCTTTTCGCCCGGAAGCTTCCGCCACCGGCAAGCGGCTTGCCCCCGCGTGGCCAGCGTGCCGGGCCGCCGGTTCCGCGCACCGGCCGCGACGGACCCGGCCGCAGCCCGGTCCTCAGGCGAGCTTCGCGGCCAGCAGTTCACGCACCAGCGGGTTGGGGAATCGCCGCCGTGGCAGCACGGCGTAGAAGCTTTCGCGCAGTTGCGGGATGCGGCAGCGTTCGACCAGGCGCTTTGTGCGCAGCTCGTCGCGCACCACCACCCGCGGCACCAGGGCCAGACCGTGCCCCTCGCGCGCCAGCAGCCGCAGCATCGCCATGTCGTCGACCTCGGCCAGCACCACCGGCCGCACGCCGGCCTGCTCGACCAGCAGGTCGAACGAGGCGCGCAGGCTGCTGCCGGCGCCGGGCAGCAGCACCGGTGCGCCGTCGAGGTCGCGCGGAAAGCGCAGGCGCTGCCTGGACGGGCGGCCGACCAGGCTCACCGGCTGCTCGTCGAGCAGATGACAGCGCAGATCCTGGGCGGCGTCGCGCGGCAGGGCCACATTGCACAGCACGAGATCGAGCGCGTGCGCGGCCAGCTGCGCCAGCAGCTCGCGCAGGGAACCGGAATGCAGCACCAGGTCGACATCGTGGCGCCCGATCAGCGGCGCGAGCAGTGCGAGCTGGAAATTGCGCGACAGCGTAGCCACGGCACCGATGCGCAACGCCCGGCGGCTACGCCTGCCGTCCCCGAGATGGGCGATCAATTCTTCGCCGGTGCGGAAGATCGTGTCGGCATAATCCAGCGCCAAGCGGCCGGCCTCGGTGAGCCGCAGCGTCCGGCCGGCGCGCTCGAACAGGACGTGGCCAAGCCGATCCTCGAGCTGCCGCAGCTGCACCGACAGCGCCGAAGGCGTGACGTGCAGCCGCTGCGCCGCCCGCGTGAGGTTGCGCTCGTGCGCGATCGCCCAGAAGTAGCGCAGGTGGTGGTAGTTCAGTGCAGCCACAGCGAGAGTTTAGGCAAAGTCAACGATCCGGTTCAAACATTGAACTGGAGCCGCCGGCCGCGGCGGTCCAGACTCGCGGCGTCCGAATGACACAGCGCGAGGATCCCAATGCCCGGCGTCGACCTGCTGATCAGCAACCTGCTCTCGCCCATCGTGCTGGCCTTCGCGCTGGGACTCATCGCCGGCGCGATCCGCAGCGAGCTGGAACTGCCCGAGCCGGTGCTCAAGCTGCTGGCGATCTATCTGCTGTTCTCGATCGGCCTTAAGGGCGGCGTGGAACTCGCCGCGGTCGGGTTCGCCGAGATCGGCGGGCTGATCGGTGCGACGGCGGCGCTGACGGTCGGCATCCCGGTGGCCGCCTACCTCGTGCTTCGGCGCCTGGGCGGGTTCGACGTCGCCAACGCCGCCGCGGTGGCCGCCCATTACGGGTCGGTGTCGTCGGTCACCTTCTTCGCGGCGGTCGCCTTCGCCACGGCGATGAACACGCCGAGCGAGGGCTACATGACGGCGGTGGTGGCGCTGATGGAATGGGGCGTGATCGTCGCCCTGATGCTGGCCCGCTGGTCGATGGGCAAGGCGCAGGGTTCCGCCGGCGTCGGCGCCCTGGTGCTCGACACCCTGCGCGGCCGCGGCATCCTGCTGCTCAGCGGCGGCATGGCGATCGGCATGCTGGCCGGCGAACGGGGCTGGCAGCAGATCGCGCCTTTCTACGACGATCTGTTCCGCGGCATTCTGATGCTGTTCCTGCTCGAGATGGGCATGACCGCGGCGCGCCAATTCCGCGCCTTCACCCAGGTCGGCGTGTTCATGACCGGCTTCGCGATCCTGATGCCGGTCGCGATGGGTCTGCTCGGCACCTGGGTCGGCTGGATGGTGGGGCTGTCGCAGGGCGGCGCCTTCGTACTGGGCGCGGTGTGCGCCAGCGCGTCCTACATCGACGCCCCGGCAGCCTGTCGGGCCGCGCTGCCGCAGGCGAATCCCGGCATCTACCTGACCGCCTCGCTCGGGGTGACGTTTCCGTTCAACATCGTCCTCGGCCTGCCTGCCTACTACCAGTTCACCCGTTACCTGTACGGATCGCCATGATAGTGTCCGCCGTATCGGTCCAGCGCGCAGACCTTGGGTGACGCGAGATCCGCGCCGCGGGTCCGGGTGGCGCTTGAGCCCTGCCGGAGGTTGCCGTGCGACGACTGCTGCTGGCTCTGCTCGGCGCGAGCCTCCCCGCCGCCGCGGCGGACCTTCCCTATGTGAACTGGGAGAACCACCCGATCCGGGCGGTCGACCTCAGCCCGGACCGCAGGCTGCTCGCGGTCGCCCACACGGCGGACAACCGGGTCCAGTTCTTCGACGTGCGCGAGGATGTTCCGGTGCCGGCCGGCAGCGTGGTGGTCGGCGTCGATCCCGTGGCGGTGCGCTTCCGTGACGACGGCGAGTTGTGGGTCGCCAACCACGTCTCGGATTCGGTCAGCATCGTCGACGTCGCCACCCGCCGGGTTCGCGCCACGCTGTCCACCGCCGACGAGCCCTTCGACATCGCCTTCGCCGGCGGACGCGCTTTCGTGACCTGCTCGCAGGCCAATCGCCTGCTGGTGTTCGAGGCTGCCGACCCGTCGGCGGCGCCAGCCGTGGTGCCGATCGCCGCCGAGGATCCCCGCGCGCTCGCGGTGAGCCCCGACGGGCGCACCGTCTACGCGGCGATCTTCGAGAGCGGCAATGCCAGCACCATCCTGGCCGGCGGGCTGGTCGACATCAACGCCGCCCTGCCGAACGTGGTCAGCGATCCACGCGGGCCGTACCAGGGACGCAACCCGCCGCCCAACCGCGGCGACCAGTTCGACCCGCCGCTCGACCGCACGGCCACGCCGCCGCGCGTGGGCTTGATCGTCCGGCGCGACGCCGCAGGGCGCTGGCGCGACGACAACACCGGCGACTGGACCCCGTTCGTCAGCGGGTCGCTGGCCGGCGCCTCGGGTCGACGACCCGGCTGGACCCTGCCCGACCGCGACATCGCGGTGGTCGACGTCGCCTCGCTGTCGGTCCGCTACGTGTCGGGCCTGATGAACATCGGCATGGCGCTGGCGGTCAACCCGGCCAGCGGCGAACTCGCCCTGGTCGGCAGCGAGGCGCTCAACGAGATCCGCTTCGAACCCAACCTCAACGGCGTGTTCGTGCGCAGCCACCTGGGGCTCGCCAACCCGGCGCCGAACGGCTCCACCCGCATCGTCGACCTGAACCCGCACCTCGACTACCGCAACCGCAGGCTGCCGCAGGCCGAACGCGACCGCAGCATCGGCGATCCGCGGGCGATCGTGTTCGCGCCCGATGGCCGCCGCGCGTGGGTCGCGGGGCTGGGCTCCAACAACGTGCTTGCGCTCGACGCCGCCGGCGCGCGCGCCGGCGCGCCGATCGAAGTCGGCGAGGGCCCCGCCGGACTCGCCTTCGATCCGGCGCGCGAGCGCCTCTACGTCTGGAACCACTTCGAGGCCTCGCTGTCTGTAATCGACACCCGCGCCGGCGCCGAGCGGTCACGGACCCGGGCCTTCAACCCGCTGCCGGCGGCGATCCGCGCGGGGCGCCCCTTCCTCTACGACACCCACCGGACCTCGGGGCTCGGCCAGGCGAGTTGCGCGTCCTGCCACGTCGACGCGCGGATGGATCGCCTGGCGTGGGACCTCGGCGACCCTTCGGCCCGGCCCAAGCGCTTCGACCAGAACTGCCTTACCACCGCGGTGCGCGCGTGCGAGGACTTCCACGGCATGAAGGGCCCGATGACCACGCAGACCCTGCAGGACATCATCGGCCACGAGCCGCACCACTGGCGCGGCGACCGCGCGGGCATCGAGGAATTCAACGGCACCTTCCGCGCCCTGCTCGGCGACGATGTGTCGCTGACCACAATGGAGATGAACGTGTTCGAGGACTTCCTCGCCACAATCACCTTCCCGCCGAACCCGTACCGCAATCTGGACAACAGCCTGCCCACCGACCTCCCGCTCGAGGGTCAGTTCACCAGCGGACGCTTCGCCCCGGCGGGCCAGCCGCTGGGCTCGGGCGACGCCGTGCGCGGGCTGGATCTCTACACCCGCGGGCTGCTCGACCCGCCGTTCCAGTGTTCGAGCTGCCATTCGCTGCCGACCGGCATGGCGGCCAACGGACCGCTGTTCCTCGGCGCGGTGCCGTTCCCGATCGGCGGCCGGGTGGTACCGACCGGGCCGATGGGCGAGAACCATCTCGGCATCGTGTCGACCGACGGCTCCAGCAACGTCTCGATGAAGGTCTCGCACCTGCGCAACCAGCACGAGAAAGTCGGCTTCGAGCTGAGCCAGCTGGAGAACGCCGCCGGCTTCGGGTTCCTGCACGACGGCTCGGTCGACTCGATCGCGCGGTTCCTGTCGGCCAACGTTTTCCAGGTCCGCTCCGACCGCGACGTGGCCGACCTCGTCGCGCTGATGATGGCCTTCTCCGGGTCCGAGTTCGGCAACCTCGCGCCGCCGCCGGGCGCCCCCGTGCCGCTGTCGAAGGACACCCATGCCGCAGTCGGCGCGCAGGTCACGCTGACCGGCGCGGCACCCGCACGCGCGGCCACGATGCTCGCTCTGGCGCGTGACGGCGTGGTGGACCTGGTCGCGTGGTCCGCCGGGACCGGCCACGCCTACGACCGCGCCAGCGACCGCTTCCTGGCCGCCGACGGCAGCCCGCCGCGGACGATCGCCGCGCTGCAGGCGCTGGCAAGCGCGCAGTCGCCGCTGACGCTGACCGTGGTTCCGAAAGGTCTCGGCCGCCGGCTCGGCATCGATCGCGACGGCGACGGCGTCGGCGACCGCCTGGAGATCGCACAGGGCTCGAATCCGGCCGATGCCGCGTCGACCACGCTTCGCGCCCGTCCCGGCCTGTGGTTCAACCCGGCGCGCGGCGGCTACGGCTTCGACGTGCAGCACGCGGGCGACGCGATGTCGGTGGTCTGGTACACCTACGAGGACGACGGCAGTCCGACCTGGTACCTCGCCGCGGGCGTGCGCGCCAATCCGTGGCGCGGCGAGGTGCGTCGCTACGCCCGCGACCCGGCCACGCAGATGGTCTCGTCGCAGGTGGTGGGCGAGATGCGGATCGCGTTCGACGATGCCGAGCGCGGGAGCCTCGCGTGGACCCTCGGGCAGCGCAGCGGCGTCGAAGCGATCGTGCGCACCTTCGCCGGCAGCCCGCGCGCGAACCCCGACCGCACCGGCACCTGGTTCGACCCGCGCGACACCGGCTGGGGCCTGTCGATCGAGGCCGCCGGCGACGTCCGCGCGGTCGGCCTGTACTTCTACGACGCCGGCGGCCGGCCGCGCTGGGTCCTGGGCGTCGGGGCCAACATCGCCACCGACACGGTGTCCATGCTGGGCTATCGCGGTTTCTGCCCTGACTGTCCGGCGAGCACGCCGACCACGGCGCCTGCCGGCACGGTGTCGCTGGTATTCGACGGCGCGCGCAACGCAACGGTCAGCACCGATGCCTTCCGGCCCGGCGAACCGTCGGCGCGCTGGCAGCGCAGCGGCGCCGCCATCGTGCCGGCGACCGACGCACCGATGCGCATCGAAGACCTTTAGGAGGCCCGCTGCCGCGCGCGCATCCGGGCGATCCGGTTCGCCCGCATCGCGCGATGCTGCCGGCCTGCGGGGCGCCGTGGGTTCGCGGCGCCGCGCGGACCGCTGCGAACATGCTCCGGTGCGGCCCGGCCGCCGCGCCGATTCACCGAAGGCAGCGCGACCGAGGACATGATGATGCCCGCCGCGCAAAGGCCTATCATCGCGCCCGTCCCTCCACACCGGGTTTTCGACATGCGGTGGTCACCCCTTGCAATGATCGCCCTTCTGACCGTCCTCTCCGCGCCCGCCGTCGCGCTCGAGCTGCGGGTCGGCAGCGGGGCCGGCTGCACGCACGCGAGCCTGCAGGCGGCACTGGATGCGATCGAGGGCTTCGGCGGCGACCACAACATCCGGATCAACGCCGGCACCTATCCGGCGGCGGATGGGATGGTGTACGTGCCGACCGTCGCCCAGGGCTTCGTGCGCATCGAGGGCGGCTATGCAAGCTGCACGGCGGGCGCGCCCTCCGGCGCACCGACCGCCGACGCCGGGCGCAGCGTCTTCGATGGCGCGGGCGGCCTGCCCCGCTCAGTGCTGGAACTGCAGATCAATGGCCTGGTCGGCAGCGTCCAGCTGCGCCGCGTCGCGCTGCAGGGCGGCGATGCGCTCAACCCGCTGAATCGCCTCAACGCCGGCGGCGGGCTCGCGGTTTACGGAGAGGCCTCGGTGCTGGTCGGGTCCGGCGTGTCGATCCGCAGCAACCAGGCCGGCTCAGGCGCCGGGGTTGCCCTCGTCGGCAGCCGGGTCAGCGTCAACGAGCCGCTGGCACGCATCGACTTCTTCATCGACGAAGGCGCCGAGATCCGCCACAACTCCGCGGCCAATGCCGCCGGCGGCATCTACTGCGGCGGCGCGACCACGGCGAGCGGAGAACCGCCGATGGAACTGCGCCACGGCAGCGTGGTGCATCGCGACGGATCGATCAGCAGCAACGACGCCGGCTACGCGTCCGCCATCCTGTGCATCGGCAGCCATGCCGGCGGCGGCTACCAGCCGCGACCGAACCCGGGCGCCGTGGCCCTGGTCAGCGGCAACTTCGACCGCGCCGCCTCCGTGTTCGGCAGCGGGCCGGTGGTCGCCACCCTCGACCTCGTGGTCGCAGCGGTCGGCGAGGTGCGCACCCTGGGCGCGATCGGCGCCGGCAACAACGGCATCGTGCTGATCCAGAACAATCAGTCCTACGACGTCGGCGGCCTGTCGCTGGACGACTGGCGCACGCGCGGCGGGGCATCGCCCGCGCCGCCCACGCGACCGGCATTCCGGTTGCAGAACCTGCTGTTCATCGGCAACCGCGTGTTGCCGCGCGCCGGCGAACGCGGGGTGAGCGCACTCGATTCGCGGATGAACGCCGACCTGACGCTGGCGCCGTCGTCGCCGGGCCAGCGCTGCGGCTTCCTGCCGCCGGCCGGTGCCTGCGTGCTGTTCGAGGACAACGCACCCACCGGCACCCTCGCCGCCGACGCCGTGGTGCCGCTGCTTTCCACGACCTATCCGCTGTCCCTGGACCAGGCCCATGTGCGCAACAACGCCGCACGGCGCTCGCTGATCGCGGCATCGACCAGCATCGGTCCGATCACGCTGCGCAGCAGCTTCGTGGAGGGCAACACGGTCGCCGGTGTCGACAGCGTACTGTTCGAGGCCGACACCGCAGGCTTCGGGCCGGCCGACGTGTTCCTGAGCCACACCACGGTCACCGGCAACGCCCACGATCGCTACTTCCGCATCGAAGGCCCCTCGCGCGCGGCGATCCAGGGCACGGTGCTGCACAACACCGGCGCGCCGCGGCTGCTGCGTTTTGGCGGCGCACCGAACGCCCAGCTGACGCTGCGCTGGTGCAATTACCTCACCACCCTGGCCGACGCCGGTTTCACCGGCGCGACCCAGGTGACCGACAGTCTCGGCCCGCTGGTCACGGTGACCGGCGCGCTGGCCTTCGACGCCGCGCTCAATCCGCCGCTCGCGCTGGTCGACCGCTGCCGGCCGCCGACCACGCCCGCAGCCTCGACACCGTTCGTCACGCCCTTCGACCACTACGGCGTCGCCTTCGGTTTCCCGTTCGCGCCCGCCGACCCCAATCGCCTCGCCGACGTCGGCGCGGTCGAACTGCGCCCGGACGCGGTCTTCGCCAACGGCTTCGAAGCGCCCTGAGGACCGCCGGCGGCCGCGGTCCGCGCGCGACCACCGATTCGGCGGGGCGCACCGGCGGCAAGGCGGCCGCCGATCAGGAACGCCGGGCGTCGAACAATCGCCGCATGCCGCGCTGCCACCCATACCAGGCGACCGAACCGCTGATGAAGACGTTCAGGCACTCTGCAAGGCCGGGCGCGTCGACGCCGGACTCGATCGCGCGCTCGCTGCCGCACAGGTCGCGGATCGCCGTGCTGAAGGTCAATGCCAGCAGGGTAGCCAGCGATTCCAGGGTGACCACCACCAGCGACCACCCGGGTCGCCAGAGCACCAGACCGAAACGGCCGCGCAGGGCAAGGTAACGGCCTTCCTTCGGAGCGCGATGCTCCTCGACCCCGGCGACGCGCAGGTGGAGCCCGAGGATCGCATCGAGCAGCAGGAATCCCAGCGTCGCCGTGTAGGTAGGCGCGCGCCACTCGGGCCATCCGGCGATCGGCCTGCGACATGGTCAGTGCCGGGGTTCGGCAGCATCGGGTGCCGCGCGTCTCGCGCAAGCGCTCGACCGCGCGGATCGGCGACACGCGCCGGGCGACGGGATCAGCACTGCCACCGGCCTGACCGCGCGCGCGGCCCGCGGGCGCCTTGCCCGGACCAACGGGCCCGCCGCGCGCCCAGGACGAGCGGCTGCCGCGATCCCCGCTCAGGTCATGCGACGGCGCAACTGGAACACGCCTGCGCCGACCAACGCCAACGCGCCGATCAGCAGTGCCAGCCCACCGGGGCCGGGCACCGGCACGGCGGGGGGGAGTCCGGCCGGCACGCTGCCGCGCGCATTGAGGATCATGTGGACATTCGGGAAGCCGAGGGCGGCCAGGGTGGCCGGCGCCGCCGCGCCGCAGGCCGGCGCCCGCAGGAACGACGGCCCGCTTTGTCCGGCAGCGTTGGACCCAAGGAACATCGAATGCCCGGCGGGCTGGCCGTTCGGCAGCAGGGCCTCGACCACCAGCGACTGGCCGGCCGGGACGGACCCCGTCACCGGGACGCTGAAGCCGCGCAAGCCGCCATCGGGAACCTGCACGGTCGCCGTACCGATCGGCGTGCGGGTACCGCCCGGGAAAGCGCCCCCGGTCTGGCTGTAGAGGTTGATCGTGAGGGGCTGCGAGGTCGCCGGATCGCCGGCGTTGGAGGATTCGATCGCGAGCTCCACCGCGCACACGTCGAGCCCGTTCGGCAGCGCCGAGAGACCGTACTCGCGGTAGTAGGAGTTCTCGGCGTGGAGAACGCCGGCCAGGCATGCAATGGTGCCGGGAACCGCGGTCTGGGACGTGGTCTGGGTCAACAGCACCGGGCCACAGGAACCCGCGGGGGTATCGCCGCCCGGGGCTTCCGGGGCCGGCAGCGGGTTGGTCCCGAAGGCGGTGGCCCGCACGTCGGTCGCATGAAAGCCGATCGCAGCGGTCAGTGCAAGGCAGGCAAGTCGCAACATGGGCAACCCTCCATCAGTCGTTTGTCCGAGCGGACCATGGAGTGTCCCATCCGGGGCGGCGCCACGCAATCGTCGCCCGCCGGTCCCGGCATGATCCTTCGGCCCCCTCTCGCCGCGGACCCGCGCCGCGCCCGCCGCTCGAGGATCACGCTCGCGCGAACCGAGGGTCATCGGCAGGCGGCGGCGCCAGGTCGACCGCCATCAGCGTCACCGCGCGCCCCGCCAGCATCCGCGAGCCCAGCACCGTCCACCCGAGCCGCTCGTAGAACGACGCCCGGTCGGGGGTGAACAGGTACAGCCGCGACACGCCGTGGTTGCGCGCGAGGTCCAGCGCGGCCCGCACCAGCCGCGCGCCGAGCCCGCGGCCGCGCGCCGTCGGCGCCACGTACAGGCTGGCGAGCCACGGCGAGAGGTCGCGGAACTGGCTGGCGTCCTCGTCGAGCACGCTGACCGAGCCGACCGGGGCCTGGTCGTCGCCGAGCAGGACCAGGGTGGTGGGGATGTCGCGCCGCGTGGCGTGGCCCACCAGTTCGCGCTCGGCGTCGCCGCGCGTCCAGTCCGGCATCAGGGCGCCCCACTCGCGGTGGTGCCAGCGCGCCAGGGTCAGCGCGTGCTGCGGGTGGTCGGCAAGATACTCGATGCGCATGGCGGCGCCCGGCCGCGGTCGGCGCTCAGCGCCGGCCCTTGCGCGGCTCGGTGGTTTCTTCGGCCAGCAGGGGCAGTTGCTTGCCCTCGATCACCGGCAGGTCGCGCTCGAGGCGCTCGACTTCCTCGCGGAAGGCCTGAACGTCCTCGAAGCGGCGGTAGACCGAAGCGAAGCGCACGTAGGCGACCTGGTCGACGGCCTTCAGTTCCGCCATCACCCACTCGCCGACGCGGCGCGCGGCGACCTCGCGCTCGCCGGAAGTGCGCAGCCGGCGCACGATGCGCTCGACGATGCCGTCGATGGTGTCGGCGGCGACCACGCGCTTCTGCAGCGAGCGCTCCAGCCCGCCGCGCAGCTTGCGTTCGTCGAAGGCCTCCCGGCGGCCATCGTGCTTGACGATGGCCGGCAGCTTCAGTTCGGCCGTCTCGAAGGTGTTGAAGCGCTCGTTGCACGACTCGCACTCGCGCCGCCGCCTCACGGTCAGCCCGTCCTCGCTGACGCGCGAGTCGATGACCCGGGTGTCTTCGTGGTGGCAGAAGGGGCAGTGCATCGAGAGCTAGGGCCCAGGGTATAGGGCCCAGGGCCCAGTCGGGCGAGGCGCGGACCGGGGCGCGATCCGATCAACCATAAACGGGAAAGCGGCGACACTGGGCGGTGACCTGCTCGCGTACGCGGGCGAGCACGGATTCGTCGGCGGGCGTGTCGAGCACGTCGCAGATCCAGTGCGACAGTTCGACCGTGTCCTTCTCGAGATAGCCGCGCGTCGTGATGGCAGGCGTGCCCAGGCGCAGGCCGGAGGTGACGAAGGGCGAGCGCGGGTCGTTGGGCACGGCGTTCTTGTTGACCGTGATGTGGGCCTCGCCGAGCGCGGCTTCGGCGTCCTTGCCGGTGACCTCGCGGCCGATCAGGTCGACCAGCATCAGGTGGTTCTGCGTGCCGCCGGAGACGATGCGGTAGCCGCGCTGGATGAGCGTGCTCGCCATCGCCTGCGCGTTCTTCACCACCTGCTGCTGGTAGGCCCTGAAGGTCGGCTCCAGCGCTTCCTTGAAGGCCACCGCCTTGGCCGCGATCACGTGCATCAGCGGGCCG
>DHLY01000032.1 GCA_002405525.1 Proteobacteria bacterium UBA4656 | reverse complement strand
ACAGGGGAAACGTCAGCCCTTTGCGGGGAAATCGAAGCTACGCGGTGCGAGTGGAAGACCTCGGCCGGATTTCTTTCCAGGTGCTCGTAATCCTGGGCCCAGAGAATGGCGGCAGTATGCTTGCGAATATCGACGCCATCTCGTTCAAGCTGCCGGTACTGTTTCAGGACGGGTTCGAGTAGCCTCGCGCTGCAACGCCAGGCCCGCGATGGGCTTCACCTTGACAGCCAGCTGACCGGCGACGGCACCGCATTTCTCTGTCGCGCACGGTTGCCCGCGCTTCGCACCTGATCACGGCCGCCGCCTGCGTCACTCGAGCCCGCGCATGCGTGTCCGCAGGAAGGCGTAATACCTCGGATCCTCGCTCTCGAAAATTTCCTTGCCGTCGGCCATGTAGGCGCGCGCCAGTTCGTCGGCCGCGCGGTCGAGCCGGCCGAGTTCGAACTGGGCCTGGCCCAGGCGCAGGTGGATGAAGCCGTTGCCGAGTGCACCGGGCGCGTGCATCGCGCGCGACAAGGTGTCGCGCGCGCGCTCGTGCCGGCCGAGCAGGAACTGGCAATCGCCGATCGCGGTGAGGATCCACGTCGCCGCTTCCCAGCGTTCGATCGGCGCTGGCAGCAAGGCCATCGCCTTTTCGTATTCGACCAGTGCCGCCGCCAGGTCGCCTTCCTCCTCGCACAGCCGGTTGCCGGCGTCAGTGTGGCGCACGATGCGTTCGTGCAGGTCGTCATCAAGTTCCAGGCTCATACGCGCACTCCGGGTGGCGCGCCCGTCATGGCCAGGGTCCGACGTGGCCGAGGGGGGCGCGGTAAGTCTGCCCGAGCTTGGCCCCGTTGGACGAGTTCAGCGGGCCGTACTCGAACTCGTAGTTGAGCGCGTCGAGCATGAAAGCTCGCACCTGCTTGGCGCGCGCACCGTATTTGTAGCCGGTCTTGTTCCACCAGCCCACGGCATCGACGATGTGGCCCATGTGGATGGTGCTGTCGATCTTGCGCCAGACGCGCGGGCCGCCGCTAGTGATCACCACTTTAACGTACTTGGTCTTGCCTATCTTCTTGATCCAGCCCTTCGACTTCATCGCGGCCTCGACGTTGCGGCCGGTGGCGCTGTTCTTGCCCGGCGTGCGGCCCATGGCCTTGAGGCGGCGCGAACACTTCGCGGGATTGTGCACCAGCACTTCGTCATCGCCGGCGAAGTAGGTGTGCGCGCCTTGCACTTCGAAGTTGTAGACGCTGCCGCCATCGGGCAGGGGATGCACGCCGAGCACCTCGACCGCGTCGCCATTGCGCGCCAGCAGTTGTTGCCCCGCTTCCAGCTTCCCGGCCGCTACCCATTCGCCCGGCAGCACCCAGAACGGATGCTCCGGCGTGGTTCGCAGTACGCCGCCGCCAGTGCTCACCTGCAGCAGCGCCGGCGCCGCGCGCTCGAAGGCGGCGGTGACGCGGAACGGCGCCACCGTGCCGCTGTCATCGCGCGCCCACACCTGGGCGCCGGCGCGGATCGATTCGACCGCCTGCGCACCTTCGACCGCCGCGATCGGCGTGCCGGCGGCGAAGCTGAAGCAGGAAAACTCGCCGCCGAAACCGGTGTCGTCGATCTCGGCCGGACTGAGCGCGCGCCGGCCGGAAGACGAGGACTCGGTCGAACGCAGCGTGCGATTCTCGAAGCCGCTGGCTTCGCCGGACAGCGCATCGACACTGCTGCGCCGCGCGCTGCGCGTGCTCAGCGAGGTCTCTTCCATCAGAGCGGCTTCGCCGCGTTGCGCGAAGCGGCTGCCGCGCGAGGCGACGCGGCTCACGCCGGCGCCGATGCCGGCGCTGAGCCCGCCGGTGACGCCGCCGATCAGGGCCGATTCGATGATCTCCTTGGGGCTGCCGCCGCCGAGCGCGGTGAACGCGGCATTCTCGCCGGCACCGATCAGCACTTCGCCGACGATGCCGACCGCGACACCGGCTTCCGCTGCGACCGGACCGGCGGCGCCGCCCACGGCGCCGATGGCCGCACCCGCGAACAGCCCCGTGTAGGTCGAGCCGGCGCTCCAGTCCCAGTTCGCCGGGTTCATCGAATGATTCACCGAGGCCGCGCCGGAATAGGCCCCGACCGTGGCGCCGATCACCGCCATCACCGCGACCACCACCGCGAACGCCACCTCGCCGTCCGGGTCGGCAAGCGTCAGCGGGTCGTTGCCGGCGTAGGCATAGGGCGAGGAGAACTGCAGCGCTGGATCCGGCTGCAGAAAGCGCCCGAGTCCCGGATGCTGGTAGCGCGCATCGAAGTAGTACAGGCCGCTGTCGGCGTCGAGCTCCTTGCCTCCGAACTTCGGGCGGAAGTCGTCCGGGCCGCTGCTGGCCGGCTCGTCGATGGCGCCGAACGGCAGGTAGGCCACCAGGCTGGATTCGCTTCCCTGCGCATCGGTGACGACACCGATGCTGCCCAGGTGATCGCTGCTGAAGTAGCGCTCGCCGACCGTGGGCAGTCCCTGCCCCGGCGCCAGCGCGGCGTGGCCCGCGGCCGGCGCCTGCGCGAACAGGAATACCGCCAGCACCCAGGGGGCCAGCGCGCGATAGACGTGCTCCCGGCGAGACTCCTCGTACCGGCGCGGCCGCAGCGCGAGGCGCAGGCTGACGAAGGCGGCGCACAGCCAGAGCGCCCAGAACAGCATCCACGGCAGGGTGCTGCGCCACGCCATGGCCTCGGCGGCGTAGGGCAACGCCGCCAGCAGCGCCGCGCCGCGGGCCAGCGGCTGGCCGGTGCCGAGCATCGCCAGGGAACGCCGCATGCCGCTCCAGTCGACCGCGGCGCGATGCGCGGTCTCGCTGCGGTCGGTGGTGAATGCGGCGATGCGGCCCTGCGGCCCGTGCACGTAGCGCGTGTGCAAGCTGCGGCCTTCGCGAATCACGACGTCGTAGTCGCCCGAGACGTAGAGCGACACCGTGCCATCGGCATCGATGCGCTTGAGACGGCGGCCGTCGTGATCGTAGTCGGCCTGTTGCGCGGAAGCGCCGTCGCGCGTCACCTGCGCCATCGCATTCTCGCTGTCGTAGCCATAACGCCAGTCGGCATCCACGCCGGAAAGGCGGCTGACGTTGCCGTTGCCGTCGTGTTCGACACGCAGGCCGTCGTCGCCGCCTTCGAGCTGGTTGGAATCGCTGCGATAGCGATAGCGCACGCCGTCCTTGAGCGTGACGTTGCCGGCCTGGTCGTATTCGAACGCGAATACCGCCGGTCCGCCTTCGGCGCGCTTCAGCCAGCCCATGGCGTCGTAGGTGTAGCGGAACGCGAGCTCGGGGAGGTCGTGCCGTTTCAACGTGCGCGCGCTGACCTGGCCGGCGGCGTTCCACGACAGCGTGTCGCGCTGCAGCTCGCGTGCGCCGGCATCCGACACGCTGACCGTATGCGGCCGCGCCAGCGCCTCGGCATAGGGGTAGTACCTCCACTGCATCGTCGTGCCGTTGCCGTAGCGCGCGGCGCGCGGCTGGTTAAGCGCGCTGTACGGTCCAAACTCGGCCATCAGCCGCGGTTCGGCCGCGGCGGACTCGCGCATGCGCTGGCGCACGATGTTGCCCTGCGCGTCGCGCTCGATCTCGAGCACGGCGCCGTCCGGATACACCATCGACGCCAGCTCGCCGTCCGGCGCGTAACTCGACTGCTGCTGGAAGATGCTGCCGTCGATCTCCAGCCGCTCGCCGGCGATCTGGCCGTAGCGTGTATAGCTGTACTGTTCGCGCGCGGCCGGACCATCGACGCCAGTGAGCTGGCCGCGTCCGTTGGCGGTCTGCGGCGCGTCGTAGTGGAACACGTAGCGGCGCGTGCCGGCCGCGCCCTCGGCGCTGCGCTCGGTGACGCGCCCCAGTGCGTCGTAGCGATAGCGCGCGACGTTGCCGACCGCGTCGCGGCTCTCGTGCAAGCGCCCGTCGGTGCCGTAGACGAAGTGCTTGGCGCCGGTATCGGCACTGCGGCTTTCCACCACGCGACCGGCCGAGTCGTAGGCCAGCGTGGTGACATCGCCGTTCGCGCCGGTGACGCGGCGCGTCTGCAGGATCGGGTCGTATTCGTAGCGCAGCGTGGCGTCGTTGCGGCCGATGCTGCGCAGCAAGGTGTCGCGCACCGAGTTGTGGCTGACGACGACGCGTTCGTCCGGCGTGCCGGCGGCGATCGTCGAACGCACCTGCAGCTCGCCCTGCAGATACTCGAAAGTCTGCACCGTGCCGTCGCCTTGTTCGACCCGGACCTGCCGGTCCATCACGTCGTACCAGGTGGTGCTCCAGGTCGCCGCTTCGTCGCCGGCGCGCGGATACGACGTGCGCCAGGGCCGCGCCAGCGCGTCGTAGGTCTGTTCGGTGACGACCACGGCGATGCCTTCGGGGCCGGTCTTGTCAGTACGGAACGGCCGGTTCATGCCGTCGACGTAGACCCGGATGTAAGGCCAGTCGGCCGCGTCGGCGCCGTTCCAGGTGCGGCGCTCGCGCGTCTCCATGAAGTTGCCGCGGCTGTCGCGGTCGTAGCGGTGCGTGGCGAGGCGCACCCGCGCTTTGCCGTCGGCCGCGGCTGGATCGGGACCCCACTCCTCGGTGAGACGGCCGAGGCCGTCGAACACCTGCTTCTGCGTGTTGCCGTTCGGATCGGTCTCGGTGAGCTGGTTGCCGAAGGCCGGTTCATGGGTGTAGCGCACCGTGAGCGGATTGCCGCCGCCGGTATCGGGCGAGATCACCGCGGCGGTGAAGGTGCGGAAGCGCGCGTCGGCTTCGATGCGCGTGGTCTTCCCGGCCCAGTCGGTCAGCGAGACGGTGTTGCCGAGCGCGTCGTAGTCGGTGGCCTGGGTCAGCCAGATCGCATTGCGGTCGTCGTAGACGCTGCGTTCGGTGACGTTCATGCGCGCGTCGTAGCCGGTGCGCTCGAAGCGCAGATCGGTGTCGGCGTTCCATTGCGGCGCCGGCGCCGCGAGGAAATCGCGGCAGGCTTGCGCGGTGCGTACGCTCTTGTGCAGCCGCAGGTAGCCGATGCGCCAGTCGGCGCCGGTGCGGTTCTCGTAGGTCCAGCAATCGAACAGATCGTCGCCCGGATCGGCGGTATTGCCGAGATCCGAGATCAGCGCGGGATTGCCGTACTGGTCGTACTCGTAGCGGCGCTCGAAGACGTAGTCGGCTGTGCCGCGTGTGTAGGTCGACGAGGTTTCGCTGCCGCGCAGCACTTGGCTCACGTTCGGATAGGACGTGAGCACCGTGGGCGTGAGGCGCGCCGAGGTCAGCAGCGTGCCGTTGGCGGAATACTGATGCGAGGTGCCGATGAAGCCGACCACCGGATAGTCCTGCACGTAGCCCGTCACGGTGTAGCGGCCGTCGGCAAGCGTGGTGCGGCGTACCGCGGCGAAACCCAGCCAGCGGCGCAGCAACAGGTGAGTGCGCGCGCCTTCGTAACGATAGGCGTAGCGATAGGCCGCGCCGCGCCCGTCTTCCTGCGTGTAGCCCGCGACCACATGGATGGGGGTGCGCACGTCGAGCAGCGGGAACTGCACCGGCGCACCGCGGGTGTATACGGCGTCGTCGGTCAGCGGCTTGTAGTCGATGTTGAAGGCACCGCCGAGACCGTCGCGGATGCGATTGACCAGGTCGGGGTACGGCGCCTCGTGCACCAGCGCCGACTGCACGCCGGTGTCGCGGTCGGCGCACCACAGGTCGGTCATCGCGTCGCCATTGAAGTCGGTGAGCTGCACTGCGCTGCCGGCACTGGCGCACCAGCCGCTGCGCAGCAACCCGTTCGGATCGCCGGCGGGCGGGCGCAACTCGCTGCCGGTCGAGATCATCAGCAACTGGCGCCCGCCGTTCTGGGCGCAGGCGATGTCGTCGAGGCCGTCGGCATTGAAATCGCCGGCGTCCGGCGCGCCCTGTGCCGCCGCGCACCAGCCGCTGCGCACCGTGCCGTCGGCACGCCTGTTGGGGCTGGCGACGCGGTCGCCGCCCGAGAGCATCACCTGGTGCAGGCCTTCCGCTGCGTGGCGGCAATAGAGATCGCGCAGCCCGTCGCCGTTGAAGTCCAGGGTCGCGATCTGCGCGTCGCCGCCGCACCAGTTGGTGGTGAGAATGCCGCTGGCGGAGCTGTTCGGGCTGCGCAGCCGCTTGCCGTCCGACACCAGCACGGATTGCACCGAGCCGGCGCGGCAATGCAGATCGGTCTGGCCGTCGCCGTTGAAGTCGGACCAGAAGCTCTGCGCGTCCTGCGCGGTACAGAATCCGGTGGCGACGGTGCCGTCGGCACTCTGGTTCGGCGAGCGCAGATCGCGGCCATCGGAAACCAGCACGCGATGGCTGCCGTCGTCGCAGTCGCAGCTGGCGTCGGCACGGCCGTCGCCGTCGAAGTTCAACCAGCGCGTGCGGCAGCCCCGCGCGGCCTCGCACCAGGCATTGGGCACGGTGAACGTACCGTCGGGACGACCGTTCGGGCTGACCAGGCCGCTACCGGTGGAGAGCAGGCCGCGCAGTTTCGAATCGCCGGTGCTGCACAGCAGGTCGGCTTTCTGATCGCCGTTGAAATCGGCCCAGGGCATGTGCGCCTCGTCCCCCGGGCACCAGTTCTGCGGGAGATTCAGGCGCCCCTCGGCCTGGTTCGTGGCGGGTTTCAGGCCGGTTCCGGTCGACAATTGCGCGAACGCGGCCTGCTCGCGCGTGCACAGCAGGTCGGGACGGCCGTCGCCGTTGAAGTCGACGCTGGTGGCGTCGCCGGCCTTGCACCAGCCGCGGATCAACTCGCCGCTGGCGTTGCCGTTCGGGGTGATGACGGCGTTGCGCGTGTCCTGCCATTCGAAGCGCGTGGGCGGCAGGCAGTCGCCATTGGCGGCGCAGGTGGTTATCGATTGCAGCAGGCTGCGGCCGCTGTTGGCGCTCTGGGCATAGCCGAACGCGTAGCGCAGCACTTCGCTGCCGTCGACTTCGGTGCGGATCGCGCGCATGCGGCGCGCGGCGAGGAAGCGCGCGCCGCCTTCGTATTTGGGTATTGCCTGCGGCTGCGGCTCGTAGTCGAAACGCACCGCGCGCTGCGCCGCGAGACCGGCGCCGGTATTGATGGTGTAGCGGATTGCGCTCGGCATGTTCTCGAGATCGCCGGGCTGCGCCGCATAGTCGACCTCGACCGTGTTGCCATTGAGATCGACGATGCGCGCGATCTGCCACGAGATCACGTCGTTCTTGCCCGGCACCAGCATGCGCGATTGCGGCGTGGTGCCGAATTCCAGCGTCCAGCCGTCCTTGTTGCGCGCCACCAGCGAACACGGCCCGCTGCCGCATCGCTGCTGCGCCACCACTTCGGTCCAGCTTTCGCTCTCGGTGTGGTAGCGCGTGCCTTCGCCGCCGTAGATGCCGCCGCCGACCAGGATCAGGCGCGTGCCGTCGAGGCAGAAACGGTCCTGTGCATCGAAGCTCACCGTTCCGATGTAACCGTCGAGCGGCAGCGTCGCGGCGCAACGCTCGATCGACGACAGCCCGGTGAGGCTGAAGCCCAGTCCGAGCACGCCGTCGGCCTGCAAGTTGTTGTACTGCACGCCGAGCTGCGGCTCCATGCCGTTGGTGCCGGGCGGCACGCTGAGCTGGATGTCGTAGCTCGCCGCGCCGATCGAGCTGACCAGGAACTGGCCGGTGAGCGTGCCCGGCGGCGCGGCATCGGCGGCGGCCGCCATGGGCATGCCGCACGCGTACAGGAGCAGGCCGCACAGCACGCGGCGCAGACGGGCGAGCGAAGCAGCAGTCATGGGAATCTCCCGGGTGGAAGCGGGCAAGGCGCGACCGACGCGGACGCGGCGGCGCGCGCACGAAAGTCCGGACGGCGCAGGCGCGCGGCCTGCGCCGCGCCGGGCTCAGACCGGCTGGCCGTTGATGGTGAACTGGCCGGCCACGCCGTCGCGGCCGTTGATGCCGGCGTCGGAACCGGTGATGCCGTTGTTGCCGGGTTCGCCGACGCTGCCGCCCTTGGCGCCGGCCTTGCCGGCCGCGCCGCCGATGCCGCCCGTGCCGGGGCCACCCTTGCTCCCGCCGCGGCCGATGCTGTTGTTGCCGATCGCGCCGCTGTTCGGATCGGCCGGGACGTAGGCCACGATCAGGTTGCCGCCGTTGCCGGCATTGCCGCCGTTGGCGCTGGCGCCGCCATTGCCACCATTGCCGCCGGTGCCGCCCTTGCCGCCATCCGGCTGGAACGCGCCACAGGTGGTGCCGCTGCCGCCCTGGCCGCCGTCGCCGCCATCGCCACCGCGCCCGCCGCTACCGCCCGTGCCGCCGTTGCCGCCGCGCTGCAGGATGGTGAGATTGCCTTTGAGGCTGCCGATGCTGATGCGCACGTTGGGGCCGTTGAAGCCGTCGCCGCCGTTCAAGCCGTTGCCGCCGTCGTCGCCGTTGATGCCGTTGCCGCCGTTGCTGGCGCCATGCGCCACGGCGCCACCGCAGCAGTCGCATTCGGCGCTACCGCCGTTGTCGCCGTTCTTTGCCTTGCCCCGCGACGGGCCGTTGTCGCCGGGCGTGCCGTCCTGGCCCTGCACGGTGATGTCGTTGGGCATCGGCGAGATGCCGCCGGGGATCTTCTCCAGCACTTCGGCCGAGAAGTGCGCGTCGACCGAGATGATGATGAAGCCGCCGTCCCTGATGGTGACCTTGCCGAACACGGTGACGGCGGAATTGCGATTGATGATGAGCGGATTCTGCGCGGTGACCGTGATGTCGGTGGCGGTGTAGGCCAGCACCGGAAACACCGGGAAGCGTTCCTCCAGCGCCTGCGCGATGCTGGCGCTGGCGAGGCTGCGCACGCCGAACACGTGATTGCTCACGGCCTGGCGCGCCATCATGTTGGTGAGGTCTTCGACCTTCTCGACCGTGAGCGGGCTCTGCTTGGGAGCCGGCACGTCGGCCAGTCCGGCGACGCGCCGCAGGTTCTCGATGCCGCGCACCGGCACCATCACCGGCCAGGGGCCATCGTGGAACGTGGGGTCCAGGCCGAGGTCGACGACGCGCTTGCGATAGCGCGCCAGTTGCTCATCGGACAGACCGGGATTTGCGACTTTCTTCGCCATGACGAGTCTCCAAAGGGTTTGCGGAACCGGCCCCCGGGCCGGCAGGGATGGCAGACCGCGCGTCGAGTCGGCGCGGGCGGCGCCTGCAACCTTGCCCGCTGTATGATTTCGTCAGCCTTCCGGAAACCTTCCGATATGCAAGTCCTTGAGAATCCTGCACAACCCGGGAGCCGGGAGCCCGCTTGAACGCCGCGATAGACGCGCTGGTTTCGCACTTCCGCCTGGCCGACTGGATCGTCAAGCCCGACCAGAAGGCGATCGAGCGCGGCGCCCAGCGCCATGTCATGGAGCCGCGCGCGATGCAGGTGCTGGTGGCGCTGTGCGAACGCGCGGGCGAGGTGCTGAGCGCCGAGCAGCTGCTGCTGGAGTGCTGGCGCGGCACCTTCTATGGCGACAACCCCGTGCACAAGACCATCGCCCAGCTGCGCAAGCTGCTCGGCGACAGCGCCAACGAATCGCGCTACATCGCCACCATCCACAAGCGCGGCTACCGGCTGATCGCGCCGGTGACCTTCCCGGACGGCTACCGCGGCGCGCCCAGCCAGGTCGCCGTCACCTGGAACGCCGGCAGTCCCTACGTGGGACTGCGCGCCTTCGACGGCGGGCATGGCAGCGTGTTCTGCGGTCGCGGCCGCGCCACCGCGCAGGTGACGGCGGCGCTGGCGCGGCAGGTCGAGCGTGGCCTGGGATTCGTCCTGCTGCTGGGCGCCAGCGGCTGCGGCAAGAGCTCGCTGTTGCAGGCCGGCGTGTTGCCGGTGCTCGCACGCAGCGGCGGCGCGAACGGGCTGCAGGCGATGTCGGTGGCCCATTTCAGCCCGGCGCAGGCGGCGCCCGGGCAGCTGCTGGAACAGTTCGCGCGCGCCCTGGGGCAATGGCAGGCTGGCGGCGAGCCGGTGCTGCCGGCCGCCGCACTCGCCGGGTTCGCGCAGGCCCTGGGCGAGGATCCCGACGCCGCGCTGCGCGGCGTCGAGGCCATGATCGAGCGGCGCCTGCCGCCGGCCCGCAGCATCGCTGCGCGGCCGGTGTGGGTGCTTTGCGTGGATCCGCTCGAGGCGCTGCTGCACGACGGGGCGGCGCACGCGGCCGAACTCGAGGCGTTCCTGCGCGTCCTGGCGCGGCTCGCCACCGCGCGCCACCTGGCGGTGCTGGCGGCGTGCCGCAGCGACTTCTATCCGAAACTGACAGCGCAGGCGCTGCTGCGCGAACTCAAGACCGGCGACGGCCAGTACGACGTGCCGCCGCTGTCGCCCGGCGAACTGGCGCAGGCGATCCGCACGCCGGCTGCGGCCGCGGGGCTGAGCTTCGAGCTCGATCCCCAGAACCAGCTGCGCCTCGACGACGTGTTGCGCGACGCCGCGGTGCGGCATCCGCAGGCACTGCCGCTGCTGCAGCACGCCTTGCACGCGCTGTACAAACGGCGTGGCGAGGGCGGCACCCTGTCGTTCGCGGCGTATGCCGACATCGGCGGGCTGGAAGGTGCGCTTGCGCACCAGGCCGAAGCGGCTTTCGCCGCCGCCACCCCGGCGGCACGCGCCTGCCTGCCGGAAGTGCTGCGCCGCCTGGTGCTGCCCGCGCCGGATGGTGGCCAGGCGGCGGGCCGCCACGCGCGCTGGTCGCAGCTGTCCTGCCCGGCCGCGCACGAGCTGGTGACGCAGCTGGTCGATGCGCGCCTGCTGGTGAGCGAGTTCGATGGCGGCGAAGCGCGTTTCCGGCTCGCGCACGAAGCACTGCTGCGGCACTGGCCGCGGGCGCAGGAATGGATCCAGGACAACCAGCGCCTGCTGGCCGCGCGCGCGCGCCTCGGGGCCGCCTGCCTGCGCTGGCAGCAGGAAGACTGCCGCCGCGACCTGCTGCTGCCGGCGGGGAGGCTGCTCGACGAGGCGCGCACCCTGATCGACCAGCCCGGACTGGAATTGGGCGAAGACGAACACCGCTTCGTGCAGCGTTCGCGCGCGCGGCACCGCCGCCAGCAGTGGTGGCGCGCCGGCGGGCTGGCCGCGATCGTGCTGCTCGCGCTGGCGGCCGGCGTGGCCGCGCTGTTCGCCGGCCGCGCGCAGCAGAACGCCGAGCAGCGCCGCTTGCAGGCCGAGTCTCTCCTGCAGTTCATGCTCGGCGACCTGACCGAGAAGTTGCGCCCGCTGGGGCGGCTCGACGTGCTGGATGCGATCGGACGCGAGGCCAACGACTATTTCTCGGCCGCAGCCTCGCACGACGACAGCGTCGACGCGCTGCTGCTGCGCACCCGCGCGCTGCGACAGCTGGGCGAGATCCGCTACGCGCGCGCCGATACCGCGGGCGCCGCGCAGGCGTTCCAGCAGTCGGCGGCACTGGCCGCGCGCGTGGCGCAGCCCGGGGCGCGTGCCGGCTGGGAGGAACTGGGCATCGCGGCGTTCTGGCTCGGCCAGATGCGGCATCGCGAACGCGACGACGCCGGCGCGCACGCGGCCTGGAGCGACTACCTGCGCGCCAGCGAGCATCTACTGGCGCTGGCGCCGGACGATGCGGTCGCGCAGATGGAAGTGTCCTACGCGCACAACAACCTCGGCACGCTGGAGTTCGGTCGCGGCGATTTCACTGCGGCGCGCGCCCGGTTCGAGGCGTCGCTCGAGTACAAGCAGCGCGCCCGTGCCTTGCGGCCGGACGACGGCACCCTGCACGCCGAACTGGCCGACACCTTGTCCTGGCTGGGGAGCTGCGACGAAGCCCTGGGCGCACTCGACGCCGCCAGCGCCCGCCACCGCGACGCGCTGGACCTGATCCTGCGACTGCAGCGCGCGGCCCCGAGCGAACGGCTGTGGGCGCATCGGGAAGCCACGCTGCGCCTGCACCTGGGGGGACTGGCGCTGATGCGCGGCGAGCTCGACGACGCGGCGCGCGACTATGCGCAGGCCTCCGATACGCTGGAAACGCTGGCCGCCGCCCAGCCCGATCATCGCGGCTGGCAGCGCGACGCGGCGTTCGCGGCGCTGCAGCGCGGCTGGCTGGACGCGCTGCGGGGCGAAAGGGAACAGGCGCTGGCGCGACTGCAACGCAGCGCAGCGGTGCTGGGCGCGCTGGTGGCGCAGGACGGCGCAGCGGTGGAATGGCGCCGCCTGCAGGTGATCGCGCGCCTGCGCATCGCGCAGGTCACCGGCGTCGGAGCGGGTATCGACGGCGCGCCCGCGCTCAGCGACATCGTCGCCGACCTGCGCGCGCTGCTGCAGGCGCAGCCGCAGGATCGCAACACCCGCCTGATGCTGGCGCATGCGTTGGTCGAGCAGGGCCGCCAGCTGGAGCTTGCCGCGCCCGCCGGCGCCGACAGCGGTGCGCGCATCGCCTGGCAAGGCGCGCTGGCGCTGCTCGACGAAGCCCTGCAGAACGAATTCAAGGCGCTCGATCCGCGCGTGCGCGCACTGACCCTGCTCGGCCGCCGCGACGAAGCCGGACACGGCGCGCGCACGCTATGGCAAGCCGGCTATCGCGAGCCCGGTTTCATGCCCTATTACGCGCTGGCGCTGCCGTCGGTGGCGGATGCGGGCGCGGCTGCCTCCCTCCGTTCCCATGCACAACGAGACCCGCAACCATGAATCAGAAAGACCCGGTCATCATCAATCTGGAAGTCGCGCGCGTCGGCCGCGGCGGCAACACCGGCGGTGGCAAGTACTTCTACAACTTCTTCCCCGACCTGGTGAACGTGTTGAAGCCGGACACGGTGATGAGCTACCGGCTGTCGGCCGACACCGGGCGCGATTTCCGCTTCAGCCGCTTTTTCAGCACCGACGCCCTCGGGCAGCTGTCGAAGCCGCAGATCCTCGACGACGGCCGCCAGCTCGACGTGCTGAACGCGAACACGGTTCAGTATCTGATCCTGGTGTCGATCCAGGTCGAGGACCGGCTCGACGGCACGCTGGTCAACTGCGATCCGCAGGTCACCAACGTGCCGGAGACCTGAGCGCGAGAACGTCCCGCGTTCTATCCTCGCGCTACGGCGTAGTCGCCGGGAGGGTCCGGGTCTCGGGGACCAGTGCCGCGGCGCGTGCGCGCAGGGGATGGCCATCGGGTACCCGTGCGTCGTAGAGCGCCTGGGCCTCGCGCGCATCGGCCTGCGCGGCCGTGCGATCGCCGGCCGCGAAGTGGATGCGGGCACTCGCCTGCAGCGCCTCGACCAGCGCGCCGTCGGGGCGCGGCTTGAGCACTTCGAGCGCCGCATCGACGGCCGTGCGGGCGTCGCCGGTGCGGCCCATGCGCGCCAGGACCAGCGCGCGCGGCCTGCACGCGCGCCACCCGGCGCGGGTCGGCTTCCGTGTTGGAGTAGGCCGCGATGACCGTGTCGAACGCGGCCAGAGCCGCATCGAGCCTGCCTTGTTCGCGCAGCGAGATGGCGAGCGCGAAGCGCGCATTGTCCACCGCCTGGGGGTTGCCGCCACCGAACGCCTCCTGCATGGCGAGCGCGCGCTCCGCCAGCGCCTGCGCCGCCGCCCACTCGCCGCGCAGGTTCTTGAGCTGCGCGTGGCTGGCGAAGTCGATCACCTGGTTGGGGTGCCGTCCGCTGACCCGCTCGCGCAGCGCAATGCCTTCCGCGAAGCGCGCATCGGCCTCGTCCCAGCGACCCGCGCGCATCAGCGAGCCAGCCAGCGCGGTCAGCAGGGCCGGGTATAGGAAGTTCCAGGGCTCTCCAATTAACCGATCTGACCGGTAGACTGCCGAGGATCGGCCATCCACTCGCAGGACAGCACTACC
>DHLY01000169.1:67275-74759 GCA_002405525.1 Proteobacteria bacterium UBA4656 | reverse complement strand
GCAGCGATATCAACAGTACCGTGGCCGCCACCGGCGACGCAGCGTGTTTCTGCACCACCGGAAAGCGCGTCCGGCTCAAGCGGCTGCAGCAGGCCAGCTTCGTGGCCAACGCCATCCAGGCGCGCCAGACCGGCAACCCGAACCAGAACATCGTGCTGGTCGGGGACTTCAACGCTTTCGAGTTCAACGACGGTTTCGTGGACATGATGGGCGTCGTCACCGGCGCTCCCGCGCCGGACAACGAAACCCTGGTGCCGGGCGATGGCGTGGATCTGGTCACGCCGGACTTCCTCAACCTCGCGTTGTCTCCGGACACGCCGATCACCGAGCGCTACAGCTTCCTGTTCAGTGGCAATGCGCAGTCGCTCGACCATGTCCTGGTCAGTGGGGCGCTGGCGAAGGCGGCGACCGGAATCCGGCTCGAACATGCGCGCATCAATGCCGATTTCGGCGAGGACAACCGCGCCGACCCGGCGATTCCGGTTCGTCTGTCCGATCACGATCCGCTCGTGGCCTACATTGCGCTGCCCGGTTTCGGGCCGCAGGATTCGATCTTCGCTGCCGGCTTCGAGCCCGCCACCGCGGCGGACTGAACGGTCGCGGCGCCACGCGATTCCCCGGCCCGGGCGGCGTGCCCGGGCCATTGTTCCGTCTGCCGCTGGAGCCGCATGGACCCGACGCAGCGCCCCGCGGGTGAAGGCGAAGCCGACCCGGTCGCGCGCGCCCGCGACGCCATCGCCCGCGACGTCGCCGAGGCGCGCAAACTCGCACCGCTGGTCGATGCGGCGGTGCAGTTCCAGCGCGGCCGGCGCGCACGGCTGGCGCGCGCGCTGCCGCTGCTGGTCCTGCTCGGCGGCGGCGCATTCCTGCTGGCCAGCGGCCTGTTTCGCGAACTGGCGCTGGACCGGCTTGCAGACCAGCAGCAGTGGCTGCAGGCGCAGGCTCGCGCGCATCCCTGGACGACGATGGCGGGCCTCGCGCTGGCCGCCGGCGGGGTGATCGCAACGGGACTGCCTGGGGCACTGGCCATCGTGGTGTTGTCGGGGGTGCTGTTCGGCACCTGGATCGGCGGGGCGATCGGGATGGCCGGCGGGCTGCTGGGCTCGAGTCTGCTGTTCGGCGCATCCCGCCACTGGTTCGCGGGCGGCCAGCCGCCCGCGCTGCTGGCCCGCGTGCGCGACGGCTACCTGCGCAATCCGGCGAGCTACACCTTCTTCATGCGCCTGCTGCCGATGTTCCCGCTGGGCCCGTTCAGCGTGGCGCTGGCCTGGCTCGGCTGTCGCTGGCCACTGTTTCTGGCCGCCACCGCGATCGGCGCCTGGTTCACCGGCACGGTGAACGCCTCTGTGGGCGCCGGGCTGGCGCATGTGATCGCCAGCCGCGAGCGGATCGACATCGGCCTGCTGTCCGAGCCGCGTCTGATGCTGCCGCTGTTTTTGTTCGCCGCGCTGGCCCTGGTGCCGGCCCTGGCGGGGCTGCGGCGCCGCGGGCGCTGAGAGGGTGCGAAAGAACAGCGTCTCAAGCAGGCCATGAATGGCCCGCGCGCTGGTCATGCATGCGAGTGCATGATTCGCGGTCGCCGAGCCCCGCACACGACAGGCTGCCACGGCATGCCCAGCGGGCCCGAATGGCGGACTGCCGCGCTCTGCTGCGTTGCGGTAGGCTTGGCCCGCGCCCAGGTCGGGACGGGCGCCACTTCCGAAGGACCCCCATGGCCGCTCCCCGTCCAAACGCCGCCGCGTGGGCGCGCGCGCTCGCCATCGCCGCGCTGGTCGCGCTCGCCAACCTCGCGCTGTGGTCCTACACCCATCGCCCGGCGAAGGTGCCGGACTTCGTCGGCCGCGTGGACGGATTCGCGTTCTCCGCGTTTCAGCGCTACCAGAGCCCGCTGGAGGACGTCTATCCCAGCGTCGAGGAGCTCGAGCGCGACATCGCCATCCTCGCCCGCCACGGGCGCAGCGTGCGCACCTATGCGTCGACGGAGTCGGTGGCGATCCCGCGGCTGGCGATGCAATACGGCCTCAGCGTCACCCAGGGCGCCTGGCTGGACCGACGGCTGGAGCACAACGACGAGGAAGTGATGGCCCTGATCGGGCTGGTGCGCGCCTTCCCGAGCATCGAGCGCGTGGTGGTCGGCAACGAGGCGATCCTGCGTTCCGACCTCACGGCCGAGCAGTTGATCCCCTACCTCGACCGTGCGCGCGCGGCGCTGGACGTGCCGGTGTCCACCGCCGAGCCCTGGCACGTGTGGCTGAAGTACCCCGAACTCGCCGACCATGTCGACTACATCGCCGTGCACCTGCTGCCGTACTGGGAAGGCATCCCGCGACGGGTGGCGATCGACGACGTGATGAAGCGCTACCGCGAGCTGCAGGAAGCCTTTCCCGACAAGCCGATCGTGATCGGCGAAGTGGGCTGGCCGTCCAACGGCGACCGCTTCAGGTTCGCGACGCCCTCGGTGCAGGATGAAGCGCAGTTCCTGCGTCGGTTCTTCGCGCTGGCCGAGAAGGAAAACCTCGACTACTACGTGATGGAAGCCTTCGACCAGCCGTGGAAGGAAGCCGGCGAAGGCCGGGTCGGCGCCTACTGGGGCATGTTCAGCGCCGACCGCGAACTGAAGTTCCAATTGACCGGCCCGGTGCCGGAGGACCCGCTGTGGCTGGCCAAGGCGCTGCTGGCGATCGCGCTGGCGCTGATGCCGATGCTGGGGTTCTGCCTGCGCTTCGATCGCTTCCGGATGCCGGGCAAGCTGTTCTTCTGCGTGCTTCTGCAGGCCGCCGCGGCCTTGCTGGTGTGGTCGATCGGCGTGCCGTTCGATTTCTACCTCGATCCGATCGACTGGGCGATGCTGGTCGTGCTGCTGCCAGCGCAGCTCGCGATCCTGGGCATCCTGCTGTGCAACGGTTTCGAATTCGTGGAGGCGATCTGGACTCCGAAGTGGCGCCGCCAGGCCGGCCTGCGCCATGAGCCGAACCGCACCGACTGGCCCTTCGTGTCGATCCATCTCGCCTGTCACAACGAGCCGCCAGAGATGGTGATCGCCACCCTCGAGTCGCTGGCCGCGCTCGACTACGAGCACTTCGAGGTGCTGGTGATCGACAACAACACCGAAAAGGACGAGATCTGGAAGCCGGTCGAGGCGCGCTGCCGCGAACTGGGGCCGCGCTTCCGCTTCTTCCACCTGCGCCCGTGGCCCGGCTTCAAGGCCGGCGCACTCAACTTCGGCCTGGAGAAGACCGACCCGCGCGCCAAGGTGGTGGGCGTGGTCGACGCCGACTACGTGGTGCAGCCGAACTGGCTGCGCGCCCTGGTCGGCCACTTCGACGACCCGAAAGTCGCCATCGTGCAGTGCCCGCAGGCGCACCGCGACTTCGAGGACAACGCGTTCCGGCGCATGACCAACTGGGAGTACGAAGGGTTCTTCCGGATCGGCATGCACCACCGCAACGAGCGCAATGCGATCATCCAGCACGGCACCATGACCCTGATCCGGCGCGAGCCGCTGGTGGCGACCGGGCGCTGGGCCGAATGGTGCATCACCGAGGACGCCGAACTCGGCCTGCGCCTGTTCAACGCGGGCTACTCGGCGCTCTACGTCGACGAGCCGATCGGCCGCGGCCTGACGCCGGCCGACTTCACCGCGTACAAGTCGCAGCGCTTCCGCTGGGCCTTCGGTGCGATGCAGATCCTGCGCGCGCACCGCGAGTGGCTGTGGGGTCCGGGCCAGCTCGACGCGGGCCAGCGCTTCCACTTCCTGACCGGCTGGTTCTCGTGGTTCGCCGACGCACTGCACCTGGTGTTCACCCTGCTGGCGATCGGCTGGACGATCGGCATGCTCTACAACCCGGACGTGTTCAGCCTGCCGCTGAACCTGTTCCTGATCCCGGTGCTGGGCTTCTTCGTCTGCAAGGCGGCGTTCGGGATCATCCTGTATCGCGTGCGCGTGCCGTGCTCGTGGCGCGACACGCTGGGCGCTGCGGTGGCCAGCATGGCGCTGTCGCATGCCATCGCGCGCGGCGTGCTCAAGGGCCTGGTGGCGAAGGAGCATCCCTTCACCCGCACCGCCAAGAGTCGCCGCCTGCGCGGCCGGCCGGGCGCCTTCACCGCGGTGCGCGAGGAAGGCCTGATGTTCATCGCCCTCATGCTGCTGATCGCGGGCCTGGTGCAGCACATCGGCACCCAATGGTTCGAAGGCAACCTGTGGATGGCGATCCTCGCCGCGCAGTCGCTGCCCTACCTGTGCGCCGTGGCCTGCAGCACGGTGTCGGCTTTCGCGGGCGAGCGCTCGGGGGCGAAGGGCGATCCGGTGCCCGCACCGTCGCTCGCGGCAAGGGGCAGCGCCGAGCCCACCGCGCGCGCGGCCTGAGCGTGACCTGGCCGGTGGTCCATGACCTGAGGCCCGAGGCCCGAGGTCTGGGGCCCTAGACCCGAAGCCTGTGGCGTGAGGCCTGTGGGAGCGAGCAACGCTCGCGACCGTCACCGCCATCCCCGCCGCGCGTCCGGCTGCTGCGGTCGCGAGCGTTGCTCGCTCCCACATTCGACGCGCGAGTGTTGCCCGCTCCGACATCCGGCTTGGGGGTCGAGCGCATTGCTGACCGGCGCCGGTCGGCTGGTCGCGCTCAGGCCGGCGACGGCTTGCCCTGTTCGGCCAGCGTGAGCGCCACCTTGTCGCGCAGGTAGACCGGCTGCGCGTGCAGCGGGTCGACGGCGTGGCCGGCCGCGAAATCGCGCGCGGCCAGGCGCGCGAGGTCGGCGGCACGCGGCAGGGTCTGCGGCCCGACCGGCACCAGCGCGTCGCCGAAGCGCGTGCGCAGCGCGTCATCGTACGCGCCGAAGCCGGTGCCCACCCCGGCAAAGCGGTCTGCGGGCGCCATCACCTGCTGCGGCGGAAGCACCGTCTCGGCGCCACGCGGCAGCACCAGTCCGTCCGCACCGAGGTCGAAGGCGCCGGCGTAGACCTCGCCCATCCGCGCGTCGATCAACGCCAGCACCGGCAGACCGACCGCCGCCGCGCCCTGCGCGAGGACGGCCAGCGTGGATACCGGCAGCACCGGTCGGTCCAGCGCCAGCGCGATGCCCTGCGCGATCGCGACCCCGAGCCTGACGCCGGTGAACGCACCAGGTCCGCGGCCGACCGCGATCGCATCCAGCTGGCGCCGGCTGATCCCCGCTTCGGCCAGCAGGGCGCCGGCCATCGGCAGCACCACGGTGGCGTGCCGCCGCGGCGCGAGATCGAAACGCTCGCGCACATCCCCGTCCACCCAAAGGGCGACGGAGCAGGCTTCGGTGGCGGTCTCGATCGCGAGCAGGCGCATCGGACGATTGTCGCATTCCGCGCCGTTCACGCCGATGCCGATGTCGGCGGCGGCGGCGCGTTGCGCGGCAGGTACCAGTCGATGCGGCGGGTCAACCACAGGCTCGCGGCGACCATCGCCAGCAGGCCGAGCGCGCCGATCAGCAGGGCGTAGTCCTCGCTGCGCACCATCAGGAACAGGAACCCGTACAGCGCCGCGAACCAGGCCCCGAGCGCCACCCCGCGCCGGCGCGAACCGAGCGCCGCGCTGCCCCATGCGCCGAGGATCACGGTCAGTGCCAGCGCCGCCAGCGCGTAAGCCGGCGCGAAGCCGAGGTGCTCGGACAACGCCAGCAGCAGCACGTAGAACACCGCCAGCGCAAGACCCACCAGCAGGTACTGGACCGGATGTACGCGCAGCCGGCCGGTGAGTTCAGCCAGCAGGAACACGCCGAAGGTGAGCGCCACGAACAGCAGTCCGTACTTCAGGCTGCGCTCGTTGAGCCGGTAGACCCCGAGCGACTCGTACAGTTCGACGCCGAAGCGCGCCGACTCCAGGGCCCCGGCCAGCGGCCCGTCGCCGACCCAACGCTGCGGCAGGTCGCGGTTGACCGCCAGCACCGTCCAGTCGGCGGAGAATCCCTCCGGCCCGACCTCGCGCCGGCGCGGCAGGAAGGCGCCGGCGAAGCTGGGCGACGCCCAGGCGCCGCGCACCGCCACCTCGGTCACGTCGGCCAGCGGCCAGACGACCAGTTCGCGCGTTCCCGACAGCGAGAATTCGAGTTCGAAAGCGACCCGCTCTCGGGCCAGCAGTTCCGGCGGCAGATCGACTCCCAGCGCCTCGATGCCCAGCGCAGGGGCGCCGAGGCTGCGCAGGGGGAAGGCGCGACCGTCGATGCGCACGCGCGGTACGCTGCGCACGCCGCGCAGATCGGCGACCGGCAGGACCAGCCGCGGTCGCTCGACGCCGCCGGGCGCCGCTGCGCGCGCCCGATCCTCAGCCGGCATCTCGAACTCGCCGCGCAGCACCAGGTCGGCGGTGTACACCGGGACGCCGAAGATTCCGCGCGCGCGCCGTTCCACGCCGAGCTCGGCATCGATGGCGGTCCGCGCCGGCGCCAGTCCAAGGAGGTCGATCACCTCGACCGCTTCCTTTTCGCGCTGCAAGGTGCGGCGCTGGCGCCATTCCAGCAGCGGCGGGACCAGCACTTGCGCGCGGCCCTGGCTGCGCGCGATGCCGTCCTCGGCCTCGGCCAGCCGCGACGCGCGTTCGCGCACCAGGTCGCCGACCAGGGCCAGTGGGATGGTGAACAGCAGGCACAGCAGGGCGATGCCCAGCAGCTTCAGGGTGGTGGACTGGACGAAGGCGGTCATGGGTGGCTCCGGATGGCGGAGCGACCAGCGTCGGGCCCGATGCGGGCACCGCCGTGGCGCGCAGCGGCCGCCGATATGGCCGGTTGCGGGCACGGGCCCGGCAGCCGGTGCCCGCAGAGTATTGCGAGGATCCCTAGCAGGGTGTTGAGAAACATCCGGCTGGTGCACGGCAGGGATGCCGCGCGCGCGAATCGATCGCGTTACTCACAGCCCCTCAGTGGCCTGCGAAGAAAGTCTCGACCTCGGTCATCTCGCGCGTGATCGGCATCGTCGGCAGGCAGGCGAGGAACAGTCGGCCGTAGTTGGAACCCAGAAGCCGCGGGTCGCACAGCATCAGCACGCCGCGGTCGTCGACGTCGCGGATCAGGCGGCCGGCGCCCTGCTTGAGCGCGATGGCTGCGGCCGGGATCTGCACCTCGGCGAACGGATTGCCGCCAGCCTCTCGGATCGCCGCCAGGCGCGCCTCCAGCACCGGATCGTCGGGCGCGGCGAAGGGCAGCTTGTCGATCACCACCAGGCTCAGCGCATCCCCGCGCACGTCAACGCCTTCCCAGAACGAGGCCGCGCCGAGCAGCACGCCGCTGCCGCTGGCGCGGAACTCGTCGAGCAGGGCGGCGCGCGGCCGCGTGCCCTGCACGAACAGCGGATACGGCAACCCGGCCAGCAGTTCGGCCGCGCGCTTGAGCGCGCGGTGCGAAGTGAACAGCAGGAAAGCGCGCCCGCGCGAGGCCGCGAGCACCGGCCGCACCGCGGCCACCACGCGTTCGGTGTAGTCCGGCGCCTTCGGATCGGGCACGTCGCGCGGCAGGTAGCACAG
>DHLY01000169.1:51360-67056 GCA_002405525.1 Proteobacteria bacterium UBA4656 | reverse complement strand
AGGTGAAGATCCACGCGGCGCGCGACTGCTCGCGGAACTCCCTCAGCGGGCCCGCCACGTCCAGCGGGGTGGCAGAAAGCACGAAGCCGCGCTCGCTGGCCTCGTACCAGTGCACCCAGCCGGGTTCCGGCGCCCTGCACAGACGCTCGAGCCGCGTCTGCAGGTCGACCGCGCGCTCGGCGCAAGCGGCGAGCCCCTCGCTGCGCTCGGCCATGCCGGCCAGCGCCTCGCCGAGCGTCGCCAGCGCCGCGCGCAGCACACCGAGCCAGCGCGCCACGTCCTCCCCATCGCGGACCTTGTCCCAGGCGCCGCGTTTCGGCAGCCGCTCGAGCGCCAGCCGCAGGTCCTTCACGCCGCGATCGACCTTGCGCCCGAGCTCCTCCAGCGCGGCCTTGGCTCCGCTGGCGGCGGCCGCTTCGCGCAGCGCGTCGGATTCGAGTTCCGACAACTGGCGGCCGGACACCGACAGGCTGAAGAACTGGCCCGCCAGCTCCGGGATCTGGTGCGCCTCGTCGAGCACGAAGGCGTGCGCGCCGGGCAGGATCTCGCCGAAGCCCTCGCGCTTGATCGCGAGGTCGGCGAACAGCAGGTGGTGGTTGACCACCACCACCTCGGCCTCCTGCGCCGCGCGGCGGGCGCGCACCACGAAGCAGTCGTCGAAGAACGGGCACTCGGCGCCGAGACAGTTGTCGGCGGTGGACGTCACCCGCGGCCACAGGGTGGCGTCCTCCGGCACACCCTCGACCTCGCCGACATCGCCGCTGCTGGTCCGCGCGGCCCAGCCGCGCACGCGCGCCAGCAGTTCGAAGTCGGCGCGATTGGGCAGGGTGCCCTCCTTCACCGTCTGATCGAGGCGGTACCAGCACAGGTAGTTGGATCGCCCCTTGAGCAGCGCGGTGCGCAGGCGCGCGCCGAGCGCGTCGCGCACCCGCGGCAGGTCGCGGTGGAACAGCTGGTCCTGCAGGTTCCGGGTGCCGGTCGACACGATCACGCGCTTGCCGGACAGCAGCGCCGGCACCAGGTAGGCGAAGGTCTTGCCGGTGCCGGTGCCGGCCTCGACCACCAGCTCCGCGCCCTCCTCGATGGCGCGTTCGACCGCCGCGGCCATCTCCCGCTGCACCGCGCGCGGAGCGAAGCCCGGAACCTCGCGCGCGAACGGGCCCTGCGGGCCCAGCGCGATCGCCGCCGCGCCGCCGGGGTCGCCGCTCAAGCACCGTCCCCGACGGTCGTCACGCGTCGATGCGCGACCGCCATGAGCAGGGCGGCGCCAAGCACCTGCAGGCTGGCCGGCTTGCGCACGAAGGCGTCGAAGCCCGCCTCGCGGCACTGCAGTTCGATCCCCGGTGCGGCGTTGGCGGTGATCGCCAGCAGCGGGAGCGCGGCCTCCGCGCCGGGGCGCTTGCGCACCATGCGGGCAAGGCGCAGCCCGTCCACGCCCGGCAGGTCGAGGTCGAACAGCGCGGCGTCGAAGCGATGCTCGCCCAGCAGGCGCAGCGCATCCAGCCCGTTCGCGCCCGCCTCCACGCGGTGCCCGGCGGCGCCCAGCAGCCCGACCAGCGCCTCGCGCACCACGGCGTCGTCCTCCACCAGCAGCAGCGACAACCCGCCGCTGGCCGCCGCCACCGGCTCGCCGCGCGGCGACGGCGCGGCCGGCGGGTCGCAGGCCGGCAGGACGAGATGGACACGGAAGGTGGCGCCGGCGCCGGGCGCGGTGTCGACCGCAATCCGCCCGCCCATCAGTTCGACCAGCCGGCGGCTGATCGACAGTCCCAGCCCGCTGCTGCCGCGGCGGCGTGGCCCGCGGCCCTGCTCCCAGCGGCCGAACAGCCTCGCCACCGCGTCGGCGTCCATGCCCGGGCCGGTGTCGCATACCGACAGCAGCAACCCGCCCCCGACCTCCGGATCCGGCGCCAGCCCGACGTCGATGCGGCCGCGCGCGGTGAACTTGAGTGCATTGCTGAGCAGGTTGAGCAGCACCTCTCGCAACCGCGTCGCATCGACCCGGACGTGACGCGGCGCCACCGGATCGATGCGCGCATCGAGGGCCAGACCACGTTCGGCCGCCAGCGGCGCCTGCAGCGCCACCGCATCGTCGACCAGCGCCCACAGGTCGGTCGGCACCGGCTCCAGTTCCAGCCGGCCAGCCTCGATGCGCGAGAGGTCAAGCAGATCGTCGACCAGTTTCATCAGGTGCTCGCCGGAGCGCCGTACGGTGAGCGCCTGCTCGCGCTGGCGCGAGTCGAGGCTCGAGCGCAGCAGCAGTTCCGTCATGCCCAGCAGGCCGGTCATCGGCGTGCGGATCTCGTGCCCGACGTCGGCGAGGAACTCGGTCTTGGCCTGGTTCTGGCGCTCGGCGGCGAGCCGGCGCTCCTCGGCCAGCGCCAGCGCATGCGCGCGGTCGGCGCGCGCGCGCCAGGCCCGCGACGCCAGCCAGCCGACCAGCGCCAGCACCAGCGCGTAGAGCATGAAGGCCCAGCTGGTGAACCACGGCGCCGGTCGCACGTCGATCGCCAGTTCCATCGGTGCCGCCGCCCATACGCCGCTGGGATTGGCGGCCTGCATCCGCAACCGGTAGCGCCCGCGAGGCAGTTGCGAGAACGCACGCTCCCCGACATTGCCGAGGTCCACCCAGTCGGTGTCGAACCCCTGCAGCAGGAAGCGGTAGCGGTTGGCTGACGGGTCGGCCAGCGACAGCGCGCGCACGCTGACCCGCAGGTCGCGGTCGAGGTGGCCCAGCGCGATCGGCTGGGCCGGATCGAGCGCCACGCGCGTGCCGTCGCGCAGGACCGAGGCGCCCGCGACCACGACGCGCGGCGCGATCTCGTTGTCGCGGACGCGCTGCGGATCGAAGGCCACCACGCCGAGCGAACTGGCGATGAACATCGATCCGTCAGGCGCGCGCACCGGCGGGTGTTCGCCGAACTCGGGCGCCATCAGGCCGTCGGCACGGCCGAAGCGGCGCACCGCGCGGGTCGCCGGATCGACGCGCCAGATACCGGACGGAGCGATCAGCCACAGCCTTCCGGCGGCGTCCACGGACAGTCCCGCGCCGCGCAGTGCCGGCAGGCCATCGGCGTGGCCGATGCGCGCGGTCTCGCGCAGCGTGTCGCCTTCGACGGCGAATCGCAGCAGGCCGTCTGCGGCGTGCAGCCACAGGCCCGCGTCGGCATCGAAGGCGAACGACTCGATGCGGCCCGCCGGCGCGCCGGACAGTGCTGTCCAGCGCAACGCCGCGCGATCGAAGCGCGCCACGCCCAGGGTGCCTGTGGCCCACAGCGCGCCATCGGGACCCGGGCCGAGCTGTTCGATCTCGCGGCCCTGCTGGTCCTCGCGCCAGGCGTCGAAGCGCTGCGGCGCGGCACTGCCGGGACCGAAGCGGTAGAGGGCGATCCCAAGCACCGAGACCCAGACCGCGCCGTCGGCGTCCTCCACCAGCAGGCCGACGACGCCGGAAGCGATGCCATCGGGCGCCCCGCCGCGGAACGTTTCCATCGTCCCGCTGCGCGGGTCGAAGCGCGCAAGACCACGACGATACGCCAGCCAGTACCTGCCATCGCTCGCGCACAGCACCCCCGTCAGGACGCGCGACTCGGCGCGATCCGGCCACGGCGGGTCGATGCGCACGTCGGCGCCCGAACGCGGGTCGAAACGCAGCAGGCTGGCTTGCGGGCCGTCGGACAGCACGTCGCCATCGGCGCATCGCGCCACCGTGCGCACGCGCGCGTCGTCGACCACGCCGGCACCGCGCGCGTCGGGGCGCAGCAGGCTGAAGTTGTCCCACTGGGGTTTGACATGGACCAGGCCGCCCTCCCGCGCGGGAAACCACAGGCCGCCCTCGCGGTCTCGCAGCCCGGCGAGAAGGATGTTCGACGGCAGGACGTAGGGGCGACCGGCCTCGCGGCGAAACACGGCGAATCTGCCGGGCGGGTGCTCCAGCACGAGACCGCGGCGCCCGGCGTACCAACGGCGATCCGTGCCGTCCTCGATCACCGCTTCGATCGGCAGCGACTCGGGCAGGGCGACCGGCTCCACGGTGCCGTCGGCGGCGATGCGTACCGCCCCGTTGCCGAAACCGACCCACATCGCGCCCTCCGCACCCGCGCGCAGCGAGATCACCATCCGGCCATCGAAGTACTGCGTCGCCGGACCGTCGCCCGCGGGGGCAGCAGCCAGGTCGAGCACACTCAGCCCGCTGAAGGTGCCGACCCACAAACGGCCACGCGCGTCCACCTGCAGGTCGGTCACCGCGTCGGCGGCGATCGAGCCTGCATCGCCCGGTCGGTGGCGCACCGACCCGATCACGCCCCGCGCAGGGTCGAGCCGGTTCAGCCCGCCCCCATAGGTGCCGACCCAGATGGTTCCGTCCGGGGCCTGTGCGATCGCCCACACGTCGGTGCCCGTCAACCCGTCGCCGCCCATGCCGCCGCGCCAGGTGCGCACCGGGCCGTCACGCGCATCCAGCATCGACAGCCCGCCGTCCACAGTCCCGGCCCAGATCCGGTCCTCGCGGTCCACGAACACCGTCTGCACGTCGTTGGCCGGCAGCGACCCGGGGCGGCCGGGATCGCGCTGCCAGACCCGGAACGCCACGCCGTCGTAGCGGGCCAGGCCATTGGCCGTGGCGACCCAGAGGAACCCGTTGCGGTCTTCCACGACCTCGTAGATCGAAGTGCTGGGCAGACCCTGTTCCACGCCCAGCGTCTCGAACAGGGGCGTCGGCGGCAGGGCGCCGGCGTCGATCGCCAGCAGGCCACCGAGCAGCAGCATCCAGCGCCTTGCCCTGTGCATCTGTCGTCCCACCCGCCCCGCGTGCGCCGCCGCGAAGAATAGCCGGTCCGTCGGCCGCGCAGGTGCTTGGCGCCACGGCGCACGCGCCATCTGCACGTCTTTGCGGGCACACTGGCTTCCATGCGCCGGTCCATCGCCCTGCTCGCCCTTGTCCTGGGTCTCGCCCGCGCTGCCGGCGCCCAGGACGCGCCGGTGCGATGGCGCTTCGATCCGGTGCATTGCCAGGTGCTGTTCTTCGCCGACCATCTGGGCTTTTCGCGCCAGATGGGCCGCTTCACCGGCGTGACGGGCAGCATCGACTTCGACCCGGACGACTGGACCGCCGGCCGGGTCGAGGCCACGATCGACGTCGACTCACTGTGGCTGGGCGATGCCGCATGGGAGAAGAAGATGCGCTCCGACGACTTCTTCGACGCCGGGCGCTTCCCCGCGGCTCGGTTCACCAGCCAGCGCATCGAGCCGACAAGCGAATCCACCGCCCGCGTGCACGGCCTGCTCGAACTGCGCGGGGTCGCGCGGCCGGTGGTCCTGGAGGTGACGCGCAATCGCGTCGGGCGCAACACCTTCAACCTGAAGCAGACCGCGGGGTTCTCGGCGCGCACCACGCTCAGCCGCCGCGCGTTCGGCATCTCGCGCCTGCCGGCGGCGATCGCCGACGACGTCGAGATCGTGCTCGAGATCGAGGCCATACGGGAGTAGGCGCGCATGGCGTGGCGCAACGACGAACGGGTCTGGGGTACGCCGATGCGCGTGCTGCACTGGGCGATCGCGCTGGGCGTGATCGGCCTGCTGGCGGTCGGCTGGTGGATGCAGGACCTGCCCAACGGGCCGCGGAAGATCGACATCTACAAGCTGCACAAGTCGATCGGCCTGACCGTGCTGGCGCTGATGAGCCTGCGCATCGCGCTGCGCCTGGTCGACCGCCGCCGGCCGGCGGCACCCGCGATGCCGGCGTGGCAGCGGCGCGCCGCACGTGCAAGCCACGGATTGATGTACCTGCTGCTGCTGGCGATGCCGCTGTCGGGCTGGCTGTACAACTCGGCGTCCAACTTCCCGCTGAAGTGGTTCGAGCTGTTCCGCGTGCCGGCGCTGTCCGGGCGCGACGAGACCCTGAAGGCGATCAGCGGCGCGGTGCACGAGTACGCCGCGATCGCGCTGGCCGCCATCGTCGCGCTGCACGTCGCCGCGGCGCTCAAGCACCACTTCGGGGACCGCGACGGCGTGCTGCGCGCGATGCTGCCGTTCGCGTCCGCCCGCCCGGCGCCGCGCGCGGCCGCCGAACCGACGAAGGAGCAAGACCCATGATCCGACCCATCGCCTGCGCGCTGCTGCTGTCCGTTTCCGCCGCGGCCCCGGCCGCCGAGTGGTCCCTGGTCGCGGCCGGAAGCACGCTGGGCTTTTCCAGCAGCTACGACGGCGAGGCCTTCAGCGGCCGCTTCCAGCGCTTCACGCCCGCGATCACGCTCGACCCCGCGAAGCCGGAGGCGACCCGGATCGAAGTGTCGATCGACATCGCCAGCGTGGCCACCGACAACGAGGAGCGCGACGGCACCCTGGCCACGCCGGAGTTCTTCTGGACCGGCAAGTTCCCGTCGGCCACCTTCCGCACCACCGCCTGCAAGGCGGGCGCGGCGCCGGGCGCGATCGACTGCGAGGCCTCGCTGACGCTCCGCGACCGCACCGTCGCGATGCCGTTCAACCTGCGCTTCGAGGCCGCCGGCGACCGCGCCACGCTCAAGGCCGCCGCGAAGGTCGACCGGATCGCCTTCGAGGTCGGCAGCGGCGATTGGGCCGACACCGACCTGATCCCGCAGTTCGTCGACGTGACCGTGGACCTGGTGCTGGCGCGCAGATAGGCCGGCGCCGGGCAGGCGGATCGCGCCGCACGCGGCGGTCCCACCTTGCCCGCGGCGTCGCGCCGCCGCGGTCCCGCGACCTTGCCGCGGCCTGGTGGCAGCGGCGCGCGCGCCGCGATTCCCCCGCCCCGCCTCAGCCCCGGGGACCTGCCAGGAACGCGCGCACGCCCCAGGCATCGAACGGCCAGTCGAGTTCGCGCCCGCTGGCCGGCTCGCGCAGCACGGGCACCCGCCAGCCGTAGCGCTCGGCGAGCTCGCCGGTCCAGCCGATCTCCACCGCGACGTAGTCCGCCACGCCGGCGCCTTGCAGGGCGGCCTCCGCGAGGTCGCACAGCGAACAGGACTCGCGTCGATAGAGGTGCAGGGCCATGGACCGGCCTGTGGGGGCGGTGGGCCGGCAAGCCTACGCAAGCGAGGCACGGCCTGCCAGCCCGGCGCGACCGGCGCCGTCGCGCCGGACGGCGGCGTTCCGACGCGCGCGGTGGCGGACTTCCGGCATGCCCTTTGCCTGCCACCGGTCCGTCGGGCCCCGCCCGGTGGAGCCTTCCATGCCGTCCGCTGTCGCCCCGCGCCCGAGTCCGCCGCACGCCGATGCCGCTGCCGCCGTTTCGCCGGCGACCGTGCAGGACGCGCTCGCGCGCGGCGATCTCGCCACCGCGATGGCGGCCGCGGCCGGGCAGGTCGCCGCATCACCCGACGATGGCGCGGCCTGGAAAGTGCTCGGCGCGCTGCAGTGGGTGCTGGTTTCGCCGGCGGCGGCGCTGCCCGCGCTGGCCACCGCCGCGCAGCATCTGCCCGACGACGCCGAAGCGCACAGCAACCTCGCCGCGGCGTCCGTCGCGGTCGGCGATGCCGCGGCGGGCGAAACGGCCGCGCGGCGCGCGCTCGCGCTCGATCCCGCGAACGCGGTCGCCTGGGACAATCTCGGCGTCGCACTGGCGGCGCTGCACCGGCATGACGAGGCCGAGGCGGCGTACCGCGAGGCCCTCGCGCGCGCACCGCAGCGCGCCGCCACCTGGCACCACCTCGCCCTGCTCCTGCGCGACCTGCAGCGCGGCGACGAGGCCCGCGCCGCGATCCGCGCCGCGATCGAACGCGACCCGAACCACCCGGAGTACCCGAGCCTGCTCGGCGCGCTGCTGGCCGCCGACGGCGAGCACGCCGAGGCCGAGACCTGGTGCCGCCGCGCCGTCGAACGCGCGCCCGAGGCGAGCGGCCCGCGCAGCACCCTGCTGCTGTTGCTGCAGCACCACGGCACGCTGTCGCCGAAGAAGCTGTTCGAGGCGCATCGCGAGTTCGGCCTGCGGCTCGAACGCGCGCTCGGCCCGGTCGCTCCGCCGCAGCGCCCGCGCGACCCCGAGCGTCCGCTGCGCCTGGGCTTCGTATCCGGCGATTTCCGCCGCCACGCGGCCGCGCACTTCATCGAACCGGTGTGGCGCGAGATCGACCGCACCCGCTTCCGCCTGCATGCCTACTCGGTGGCGCCAGCCGCCGACGAGGTGACGTCGCGCCTGCAGGGGCTGGTCGACGCATGGACCCCGGCCGCGGGCTGGTCCGACGATGCGCTGGCCGCCGCGATCCGCGACGACGGGATCGACATCCTGCTCGACCTGTCCGGCCACACCGCGCACCACCGCCTGGCGGTGTTCGCGCGCCGCCCGGCGCCGCTGCAGGTGAGCTGGATCGGCTATCCCGGCACCACCGGCCTGCGCGCGATGGACTACTACTTCGTCGACCGCGGCTTCGCACCGCCGGGGAAACTCGATTCGCAGTTCACCGAGCGCCTGGTGCACCTGCCGACCGTGTCGGTGTTCCGGCCCGATCCCGCGTCGCCGCCGGTCGGCCCCTTGCCCGCCCTCGCGCGCGGCCACGCCACCTTCGGCAGCTTCAACCGCTCGGCCAAGATCACCGCGGCGACCCTCGATGCCTGGTCGGCGGTGCTCGCCGCGGTGCCGGGCGCGCGGCTGCGGATCGGCGCGATCGACCCGTCGCAGGGCGACCGCCTGCGCGAGCGCCTCGCCTCGCACGCCATCGACACGGCGCGCGTCGACCTGCTGCCGCGCACCGACCTCGCCGCCTACCTCGCGGCCCACCACGAAGTCGACCTGCTGCTCGACACCTTCCCCTACACCGGCGGCACCACCACCGCCCACGGCCTGTGGATGGGCGTGCCCACGCTGACCTTCGAGGGCGCGACGCTGGCCTCGCGCTCCAGCGCGGCGATCCTGCGCCATGCCGGCCTGCCGCAGTTCATCGCCGCCGACGCCGCGGCGCTGGCGCCGCTGGCGGCGCAATGGATCGAGCGCATCGCCGCGCTTGCCGCGCTGCGCGCCGGGCTGCGCGAGCAGCTCGCCGCCGCCCCGCAGCGCGATGCCCGTCGCGTGGTCGAAGGCCTGGAGGACGCGCTGCGCGCCATGTGGCGCCGGCACTGCAGCGGCAAGCCGCCAGCGCCGTTCCGCGTCGCGCCGCGCGCGATCGAACCCTCGGATGCCGCCGCATGATCCTCGAGACCCATCTCCCGCACGACCCGCCGGCCGAGTGCGCGCCACCGGCCGTGCGCAAGCGCATCCGCGGCCGCGCCGACCTCGCCGTGCACGGCGCGCCGCCGGCCTTCGCCGAGCCGCTGCACGTCGGCCGGCCCAACATCGGCAATCGCGAGCGCTTCCTCGGACTCGCCAACGAGCTGCTCGACCGGCGCTGGCTGACCAACAACGGGCCGCTGGTGCAGGAACTCGAGCGCCGCCTGGCCGCCCACCTGGGCGTGCGCCACGTGGTGGCCATGTGCAACGGCACCGTCGCGCTGGAGATCGCGATCCGCGCGCTCGGCCTGCGCGGCGAGGTGATCCTGCCCTCCTACACCTTCGTCGCCACCGCGCAGGCGCTGCAGTGGCAGGAGATCACGCCGGTCTTCGCCGACATCGACCCCGCCACCCACAACCTCGACCCGGCCGCGGTCGAGCGCATGATCACGCCGCGCACCACCGGCATCATCGGCGTGCACCTGTGGGGCCGCGCAGCGCCCATCGACGAACTGGCCGAGATCGCGCGCCGCCACCAGCTGGCGCTGATGTTCGACGCCGCGCACGCCTTCGGCGCGACCTACCGCGGCCGGCGGGTCGGCGCCTTCGGCCGCGCCGAGGTGTTCTCCTTCCACGCGACCAAGTTCTTCAACACCTTCGAGGGTGGCGCGGTCACCACCAACGAGGACGACCTCGCGCGCGCCATGCGCTACATGCGCAACTTCGGCTTCGAGGACTTCGACCGCGTGGTCCACCCCGGCACCAACGGCAAGATGCCGGAGATCTGCGCCGCGATGGGCCTGACCAACCTCGACGTGCTGCCCGCCGTGGTCGAGGCCAACCGCGCCCACCACCGGCGCTACACCGACGCGCTGTCGGCGATCCCCGGCCTGCGCGTGCTGCCCTACGACGCGGCCGAAGCGAGCAACTTCCAGTACGTCGTGGCCGAGCTCGACCGCGATTTCCCCGTGCCGCGCGATGCGATCGTCGCCGCCCTGCACGCCGAGGGCATCCTGGCGCGCAAGTACTTCTGGCCCGGCTGCCACAACATGCAGCCGTTCCGCTCGCTCTACCCGCACGCCGGGCTGCTGCTGCCGCACACCACCGACGTCGCCGCGCGGGTGATCGTCCTTCCCACCGGCCCCACCCTGCCGGTGGACGCCATCGACACCGTCGCCGAGGTGATCCGCGCCCTGCGCGAGGCGGCGCCGTGATCGTCGCGTTGATGCAGCCGTACTTCTTCCCCTACCTCGGCTACTACGGCCTGCTCGCGGCCGCCGACGTGTTCGTCGCCTACGACAACGTGCAGTTCGAGAAGCACGGCTGGGTGAACCGCAACCGCATCCTGCGCGACGGCTCCCCCGAGTGGTGGACCGCGCCGGTGGCGTCCGCGCCGCTGGCTTCGACCATCGCCGAGCGCCAGTACCACGACTGGCCGCGGCATCGCGCGCGGCTGCTCGACCGGCTGCGCGACCGCTACCGGCACGCCCCGCGGCGCGACGACGCGCTCGACCTCGGCGCGGTGGCGATGGATCCGGCCGCCGAGGGCGTCGCGGACGCGAACCTGCACGGGCTGCGCAGCGTCGCCACGACGCTCGGGCTGGGCGCCCGCATCGTGCGCGCCTCCGAGGTGCCGCACGACACCCGCCTGCGCGGCCAGGACCGCGTGCTCGCAATCTGCGCCGCGCTCGGCGCCGACACCTACGTCAACGCGATCGGCGGCACCACGCTGTACGACCACTCGGCCTTCGCCGCGCGCGGCATCGAACTGCGCTTCCTGCGCGCGCGCCCGGAACCCTACGCACAGGGCGGCGGCGGCTTCGTGCCCAACCTGTCGATCCTCGACGCCCTGATGTTCCTGCCGGTCGACGAGGTCGCCCGCCGCGTCGCGCAGTTCGACCTGGTCACCGGCCACGCATGACGGCCATGCGCGCCCTCGGTGGCTACTTCGGCCTGGAGCCCGGCGCCGGCCGGGGCCTGCCGTGGCTCGGCGATGCGCGCGCCGTGCAGAGCGGGCGCATGGCCCTGCGCCTCGCGCTCGACGCCTGGCCACGCGCGACCCTGTGGCTGCCGGCCTGGTACTGCCCGCCGGCGCGCGCCGCGCTCGCCGCCAGCGGCTGGCGGCTGCGCGAGTACGCGCTGGCCGAGGACCTCGGTCCGGACGCCGCGGTGCAGCCGGACGACGGCGACCGCGTGCTGCTGGTGGACTGGTTCGGCCTGTGTGGCGCCACGGTGCGTCGCGCCTGCCGCCGCTTCGGCGCGCAGCGCGTGCTGGTCGATGCCGCGATGTCGCTGTGGTTCGAACCCGAGCCGGGCGTGCCCACCGCGACCTCGCCGCGCAAGTTCGTCGGCGTGCCCGACGGCGGCTGCCTGCGCCATCCGCCGGCGACCGCGGCACCGGCACCGCAGCGCGAGGAATCCAGCATCGCGCGCTGCGCCCACCTGCTGCACCGCGCGGCGGGCGACGTCGCCGGCGGCCGCGCGCACTTCGCCGCCGCCGAGGCGTCGATCAGCGCGGAAACCGCGCCGACGACGATGTCGGCGCTCACCACCCGGCTGCTCGCCGGGATCGACTTCGACGCCGTGGCGCGGGCCCGGCGGCGCAACTACCGCCGCCTCGCCGACGGCCTGGTCGCGCTCGGCCACGCCCCGCCGGACCTGCCCGACGACGCCGTGCCGCTGTGCCTGCCCCTGCCCGCGCCGGATGCGGACGCCCTGCGCCGCCGGCTCGCCGCGCACGGCATCTACTGCGCGCACTATTGGGACGACGCCACCTCGCTGCGCCACGACCCGGTCGGCCGGCGCCTGCGCGATGCGACCGTCTGCCTGCCCTGCGACCAGCGCCTGGACGACGACGACGTCGACGCGACGCTGGCGGTGTTCGACGCCACGCGGGCCGCCGCATGAACCTGCGCGGGCGCCAGGTGACGCTGCGTGCGATCGAGCCGGACGACCTGCCGAGGCTGCAGGCCTGGGCCAACGATCCGCAGGTGCAGCGGCTGCTCGGCGGCTGGCAGTTCCCGGTCAGCCGCGCCGACCAGCAGGCCTGGCTCGCCTCCCTGTCATGCCGCTCGAACGACCAGCGCTTCGCGATCGATGCCGACGGCACCGGCATGGTCGGCAGCGCCAACCTGGTGTCGATCGACTGGAAGAACCGCACCGCGTTCCACGGGGTGATGATCGGCGACGCGGAGCATCGCGGCCGCGGCCTCGGCCGCGACACCATCATGGCCGTGATGCGCCACGCCTTCGACGAGCTCGACCTCGCGCTGCTCGATACCGACATCATCGAGTACAACACGGCCTCGCTGAAGGTCCACGTCGAGCACTGCGGCTGGCAGGTGCAGGGCATCAAGCGCGGCTGGTACTTCCGCGAGGGTCGCCGCTGGGACAAGCTGATCCTCGGCATCGACGCGGCGCGGTACCGCGAGTGGGCGGCGCGCCACCGCTACTGGGACGGCGCATGAGCGCACCCGCGCCCGACGCCCTGGCCCTCGAGCTCGCGCGCCTCGGGTACGCCGTGGTGCCCGGCGTGCTGGATGCGGCCTTCCTCGCCCGCCTGCGCGCCGACCTCGAGCGGTGGATCGCGCGCTGCGACGCGATCCGCCGACGCAACGGGCTCGGCGCCTCGATGCGCGGCGTCGCCCACCACCTGCTCGGCGAGGACGACGCGATGGGCGAGCTGATCCGCGCGCTGCCGCTGGACGCGCAGATCCGCCACCACTTCGGCGGGCCCTACGTGCTCAACTCCTTCGGCGGGCTGATGCATCTCGACGGCCCGGCGGCGGACTACACCCACGCGCACCGCTTCCACCGCGACGTGCGCACCTTTGCGGGCGAGTTCCGGCTGATGCTCAACCTGCTGCTGATGCTGGACGACTTCAGCGTCGACAACGGCGCCACCCGCGTGCTGCCGGGCTCGCATCGCCTCGCCGACCGCCCGCCCGAGGACTATCTTGCCGCGCATGCCATCCACGTCACCGGGCGCGCCGGCACCGCACTGCTGTTCGACGCCAACCTCTGGCACGCCGCCTCGCCCAACCGCAACGGCGAGCCGCGGCGGGCCCTGACCCTGACCTTCACCCGGCCGCTGGTGAAGCCGCAGATGGACTATCCGCGACTGGTCGGCGAAGGCTTCAGCGACGATCCGCGGGTGCGCGAGGTGCTGGGCTTCCGCTCGCGCATCCCCGACTCGCACGACGCCTGGTACCGGCCCGCCGAGCGCCGCTGCTACCACGCCGACCAGGGATGACGCACGCCATGCAGCACGCCCGCGACCACGAGGCCGAGTTCGACGACGACGTCGGCCGCCGCTACGCCTACGACTTCGACGCCATCGTGCGCGGCTACATGATGCGCACCCTGCGTCCGTGGTTCCGTCCCGGCCCGGCGCTGGAGGTGGGCTGCTACGACGGCGCCTCGACCGCGCTGCTCGCCGAGGCCTTCCCGGACCTGACCGTGGTCGAGGCCAGCGCCACGCTCATTCAGCGCGCGCGCGCGCGCGTCCCCTCCGGCGTGCGCTTCGTGCACGGGCTGGTCGAGCAGGTGCCGCTGGAACCGCACTACCGCGCCATCTTCCTCGTGCACACCCTGGAGCACATCGATCCGCCGGGACCGGCGCTCGCCGCGCTGCGCGCCGCGCTGGCGCCCGACGGACTGCTGTTCGTGGTGGTGCCCAACGCGGACGCGGCCTCGCGGCAGATCGCGGTCAAGATGGGGCTGATCGCGCACAACGCGGCGGTCACCGAACCCGAGCGTCGCCACGGCCACCGCTGCACCTACCGCTTCGACACCCTGGAGCGCGACTTGCGCGAGGCCGGCCTCGGCATCGCCGCGCGCGGCGGCATCGTGTTCAAGCCGCTGGCCAACTTCCAGTTCGACCGTCTGCTCGCCGACGGCGTGCTCGGCATGGACTACGTCGAGGGCTGCTATGCGCTGGGCCAGCAGTATCCGGAGCTTTGCGCCAGCATCTACGCCGTGTGCACCCGCGATCCTGGCTGACCCGTCCTGCGTCCGCCGAGGGGATGGAATAGACTGCGCGGCGCCTCCGCCAGGTCCAGCGCCGCCCATGAGCATCAGCGTCTTCGATCTGTTCAAGATCGGCATCGGGCCCTCGAGCTCGCACACCGTGGGCCCGATGCGCGCCGCCGCGCGCTTCGTCGCGCGCTGGCTGGACGAGCGCGGCACGCTCGCCGCGTGCGTGCGCGTGCGCTGCGAACTGTTCGGCTCGCTGGCTCACACCGGCCGCGGCCACGGGACCGACAAGGCGGTGATGCTGGGGCTGGAAGGCGAGCAGCCCGACCGCGTGGACGTCGACGAGATCGAACCGCGGCTGGCCGCGATCCGCGCGCACAAGCGCCTGCGCCTGCTCGGCCGCCACGAGATCGCCTTCGACGAGCGATACGACCTCGCTTTCAACAAGCGGCAGAAGCTGCCCTACCACAGCAACGGCATGCGCTTCACCGCGTACGCCGCGGGCGACCAGGTGCTCGCCACGCGCGACTACTACTCGGTGGGCGGCGGCTTCGTGGTCAACCAGGACGAGGCGGCCGAGGACCGCATCGTCGCCGACACCACGCCCCTGTCCTATCCCTTCACTACCGGCGAGCAGCTGCTGCAGCACTGCGAGGACTCCGGCAGGACCATCGCCGGCGTGGTGATGGAGAACGAGAAGGCCTGGCGCACGGAAAGCGAGACGCGCGCCGGCCTGCTCAAGATCTGGAAGGCGATGAGCGACTGCGTGACGCGTGGCATGCGCCATCCGGGCGTGCTGCCGGGCGGGCTCAAGGTGCAGCGGCGTGCGCCGGCGATGGCGGGCGAACTCTCGGCGCGCCCGGAAGCGGCGCTCAAAGACCCGCTGACCATCCTCGACTGGGTGAACCTCTACGCACTGGCGGTCAACGAGGAGAACGCCGCCGGCGGCCGGGTGGTCACCGCGCCGACCAACGGCGCGGCCGGCATCATCCCGGCGGTGATGCACTACTACGACCGCTTCGTGCCCGGCGCCGACGAAGACGGCCTCGTCGAGTTCCTGCTCACCGCCGGCGCGATCGGCATCCTGTACAAGGAGAACGCCTCGATTTCCGGCGCCGAGGTCGGCTGCCAGGGCGAAGTCGGCGTGGCCTGCTCGATGGCTGCGGGTGGGCTGACCGCCGCCCTCGGCGGCAGTATCTACCAGGTCGAGAACGCGGCCGAGATCGGCATGGAACACAACCTGGGGCTGACCTGCGACCCGATCGGCGGACTGGTGCAGATCCCCTGCATCGAGCGCAACGCGATGGGCGCGGTCAAGGCCATCAACGCCCAGCGCATGGCCTTGCGCGGCGACGGCAAGCACCGCGTCTCGCTCGACAAGGTGATCCGCACCATGCGCGACACCGGCCGCGACATGGCCGACAAGTACAAGGAAACCTCGCGCGGCGGCCTGGCGGTCAACGTCATCGAATGCTGAGCGTCCCGGTGCCGGTATCCGTCCGCCCATCCATGGGTGGACCCTCGGGGCGCGCACGCGATGCGCTTCAACGCATCGCGTG
>DHLY01000169.1:23569-51107 GCA_002405525.1 Proteobacteria bacterium UBA4656 | reverse complement strand
GGAGTGCAACGCCGGCCGGGCGCGCTCGACCGCGCCCGGCGCACCGGCGCGCGATCCGGCACGCCGGCGTGCACGGGCACTGCGCCCCGCCCCCGCGCCCCGGCAGTTGCGCGCGCGGCGGCGGCGCGTTAACGTATCGTGACGTGTTGTCCGGCCACCAGCCGCGCGGTGCGGGCCGGTGGCGAGGTCGCCGGCCGTGGTGCAGGTCGGCACGATGGAGGCCGGCCTTTGCGTACTGCCGCGTCGATCGACGTCGCGCAGCCAGCGTCGCCGGGGCGGGGAGCGGCCCGCGACATCCAGAAAAACCACAGATCCTCGGGGGATTTCCCATGTCGTTCATGCTTCGTCCGCTGGCGGCCTCGTTCGCCGTCCTCGCACTCGCCGCTGGCGTGGCCCAGGCCCAGACCACCTCGCGCACGCCGCAGGCGCCGACTGCCGCCACCCCGGCAGCCGCCTCGCCGTTCCTGCCCAACGCGGTGATCACGCAGGGTTTCGACACCGTCGGCACCTGCCCCGCGGGCTGGACCTGCACCAACAACAGCACGACCGTGGGCACCACCACGTGGTTCCAGGGCAACGACACCGTGTTCCCGGCGCAGGCCGGTGCGACGACCGCCTACATCGGCGCCAACTTCAACAGCACCACCGGCGCCAACACGATCAGCACCTGGCTGGTGTCGCCGCAGGTGAACTTCGGCACCGGTGCGTCGCTGAGCTTCTGGACCCGGACGATAACCGCGCCGATGTTCGCCGACCGCCTCGAGGTGCGCCTGAGCACCGCCGGCGCCAGCACCAACGTCGGCACTGGCCCCGCCGGCGTGGGTGACTTCACCACCCTGCTGACCACGGTCAACCCGACCCTGGTGACCTCCACCAACTGCCCGATCACGCCCACCACCGGCTATCCGAACGCGTGGTGCCAGATCACGGTGACCAATGCGGGTGGTATTCCCTCCAGCGGCAGCGGTCGCATCGCCTTCCGCTACTTCGTGACCAGCGGCGGCCCCATGGGCGACAACTCCGACTACATCGGCATCGACACCTTCAGCTTCGACGAGGGCACGGTCGGCGCCCTGGGCGCGACCCTGCCCGTGCCCAGCCTCGATCGCCTCGGGCTGCTGGCGCTGATCACGCTGACCCTGGGCTGCGGCCTGTGGATGGTGCGTCGCCGCTGACCGCGCGCTGCATCGTGTTCGACACCGACGGCCGGGCCCTGCCCGGCCGTCGCGTTTAGGCGCATGCCAGCGGCGCCGCTATACTCCGCGCCCCGCGCAGCCAAGGCCTGCGCCCGCCCTCCCCCGCGATGTCCCAGCAAGCCACCGAAACGGCGCGCCGTCGCACCTTCGCGATCATTTCCCATCCCGACGCCGGCAAGACCACGCTGACCGAGAAGCTGTTGCTGTTCGGGGGCGCGATCCAGATGGCGGGCTCGGTGAAGGGCCGCAAGGCCGCGCGCCACGCGACGTCCGACTGGATGGCGCTGGAGAAGGAGCGCGGCATCTCGGTCACCTCGTCGGTGATGCAGTTCCCCTACGAGGGGCGCATCGTCAACCTGCTCGACACGCCCGGCCACGCCGACTTCGGCGAAGACACCTACCGCGTGCTCACCGCGGTCGACTCCGCACTGATGGTGATCGACTGCGCCAAGGGCGTGGAGGAGCGCACGATCAAGCTGATGGACGTGTGCCGGCTGCGCGACACGCCGATCATGACCTTCATCAACAAGCTCGACCGCGAAGGCCGCTCGCCGATCGAACTGCTGGATGAAGTGGAGAGCGTGCTGAAGATCCAGTGCGCGCCGGTGACCTGGCCGATCGGCATGGGCTCGCGCCTGAAGGGCGTGTACCACCTGGTCGACGACGAGGTGCATCTGTTCGAGCCCGGCCGCAATTTCACCCGCCAGGATTCCACCATCCTCAAGCTCGACGACCCCGCGCTGCGCGCGCGGATCGGCGAGGAGGCGTGGAAGGAACTGCACGACGAACTGGAACTGGTGAAGGGCGCCTCGCATCCCTTCGACCTCGAGGCCTACCTCGCCGGGCGCCAGACCCCGGTGTTCTTCGGTTCGGCGGTGAACAACTTCGGCGTGCAGCTGCTGCTGGACTTCTTCGTGCAGCACGCGCCCTCGCCCAAGCCACGCGCCACCACCAGCCGCACGGTGCAGCCGGGCGAGGACGCCATGACCGGCTTCGTCTTCAAGATCCAGGCCAACATGGACCCGCAGCACCGCGACCGCGTGGCCTTCATGCGCATCTGCTCGGGCCACTTCGAGGCGGGCATGAAGGCCTTCCACGTGCGGTTGGGCAAGGAAGTGAAGCTGGCCAACGCGCTGACCTTCATGGCCTCCGACCGCGAGATCGTCGACCGCGCCTGGCCGGGCGACGTGATCGGCCTGCACAACCACGGCACGATCTCGATCGGCGACACGTTCACCGCGGGCGAGTCGCTGTCGTTCACCGGCATCCCCAACTTCGCGCCGGAATTGTTCCGCCGCGCGCGCCTGAAGGACCCGCTGAAGATGAAGCAGCTCGCCAAGGGCCTGGCGCAGCTGTCCGAGGAGGGCGCCACCCAGTTCTTCCGACCGCTGATGAGCAACGACCTGGTGCTCGGCGCGGTCGGCATGCTGCAGTTCGACGTGGTGGCCTACCGGCTCAAGGACGAGTACGGCGTGGAATGCGTGTTCGAGCAGGTCGGCGTGGCCACGGCGCGCTGGATCCGCTGCGCGGAGCCGAAGAAGCTGGAGGAGTTCCGCGAGAAGGCGGCGCCGAACCTGGCGCTGGACGCCGCGGGCCTGCTGGTCTACCTCGCGCCCAGCCGGGTCAACCTGCAACTGACGCAGGAGCGCTGGCCCGAGGTGTCGTTCGACGCCACCCGCGAACACGCCAGCGCGGTGGTGGATTGACCGCGAGCGAAGCGCGCCAGCATCGGCTGAAGACCCCCGACCGGGGCGCAACCGGGATCGCGGGGCGCAGCGGAGTGAACTCCGCTCTACACCAGCCGGCGGGAGCGGATCATCCGCGTAGCACCGAGTTCACTCGGCTGAAGACCCCCGACGGCTGAAGACCCCCGACCGGGGTGCAACCGGGATCGCGGGGCGCAGCGGAGTGAACTCCGCTCTGCACCAGCCGGCCGGAGCGAATCTTTCGCGTAGCGCCGAGTTCACTCGGCTGAGGGACTCAGCCGCCGAATTCGTCGAGGAAGATCGCCTCGTCCCGCGCGACGATCGCGGCATCGCTCTCGTAGGACACGCTGAAGATCACGTCGTCCACCGGCTGCGCGGCGACCGGCACCGTCGGGCCCTGGGGGTCCAGGCGCATCAGCAGTCCCGCGACCAGGGCCAGGCCCATCACTCCGGCGGCCATCGCCAGCGCAGGACGCGGCGCGGCCACGCGGCGCGGCAAGGCGACGACGGCGCCCGTCTCCAGCGACGGGGCTTCGCCCACCGCACGCGCGGCGCGGAAGGCGGCGAAGGCGGCGGCGGAGCCGGCCAGCGCTTCGACCGTGGCCGAATGGCGCTGGCCGAGGACTTCGCCGGCGGCGAGGCGCGCGACGTCGTCGGCGCCGATGCCGCTGTCGCGGGCTGCGGTGGCCTGGCGGTAGATCGCGGAAAGGCTCGGCTTAGTCATCGAAGTCACCCAGGCCCTGCGCACGCAGGGCGTCCTTCAGTTCGTCGAGGCCGCGCGCCACCAGCTTGCGGGCCGCCTCCGCCGAGACGCCCTCCAGTTGGGCGATTTCCGGCAGCGAATAACCCTGCAGGTGCAGCTTTACCGGTACGCGGCGGCGGGTCGGCAGCGCCTCGATGCAGCGGAGCACGCGGTCCACGTGCTCGCCGTCCATCGCGGCGCGGTCGGCCCCTTCGGCGAGCAAGCCCGCCGGGCCGGCTTCGGCATCGTCGTCCGGCAGCGGGTCCGCGGCACGAACCGCGGCCCGCCGACCGGCGTCGATGACGACGCTGGCGACCACTTTCTGCACATAGGACGCACCGGCGACCTCGATCCGGTCACTGTCCAGGGCCTTCCACAGCCGGATCCGCGATTCCTGCTCGATCTCATCCAGGTCGAGACCGCCCCGTCCCCGACAGGCGTACTCGACCGCCCGTCGCAGGCGGGCGGCGAGTTCGGCGAGCTGGCGCTCGATGCGCGCCTGGCGGAGGGGGTCGATCGGGGTCAAGGTCGGGGCATCGGGGCGACCGCGCACGCCTGCGGCGGGCAGGTCGCCGACCCACCGTCGCCGGGCACCGCGGCGGGTTTCAGGAGGCGATGTAACGCTGCAGTTCGGTGATCTCGCGCTGCTGTTCCTCGATCACCGCCTTCACCAGGTCGCCGATCGACAGCACGCCGACCACCCGACCCTCGTCGACCACCGGCAGGTGGCGGAACTTGCCCTCGGTCATCAGCATCATGCAGGTCTGCACGCCGTCGCGCGGCGACACCGTGGTCACCGGCGCGCTCATGATCTGCCACACCGGCGTCTCGGCCGAGGATCGCCCGCGCAGGATCACCTTGCGCGCGTAATCGCGCTCGGAAACGATGCCCAGCAGCGTCTCCCCGCGCATCACCAGCAGGGCGCCGATGCCCTTGTCGGCCATCCGCTCGATCGCCTCCAGCACCGGCTCGTCGGGCCCGATCGCGAACACTTCGCGACCCTTGTCGGCCAGCAGCTCCGCCACCTTAGCCATGCGCGTCCTCCCCGTGCCTTCGCCCGCGGCGCCGGCTGATCTTACTGCGCCCCGGCAGCCGCGGCGCGTCGACCGTGCAGCACGCCGTCGAGCCAGGCCGGGCCCAGTTGGACCATCTGCCGTTCGATCCAGCGCTGGCGCGACAGCACGCGGCGCGTCGGCCGGCCGGCGTGCATCCGACGCGGGTCCGGCAGCACGGCGGCGAGCCGCGCCGCCTCGCCGCGCCGCAGGTCGGACGCCGGGCGCCCGAAGTACCGGCGCGCGGCCGCTTCCGCACCATAGATGCCGTCGCCGAACTCGGCCACGTTGAGGTACACCTCGAGGATCCGCGACTTCGGCCACAGGGCCTCGATCAGCAGCGTGAACCAGACCTCGAGGCCCTTGCGCAGCCAGCTGCGACCCGCCCAGAGGAACAGGTTCTTCGCCACCTGCTGGCTGATCGTGCTCGCCCCGCGCACGCGCCCGCCGGCCCGGCGCTCGGCCAGCGCGCCGCCGATCGCGTCGAGGTCGAAGCCGTGATGGCGCGGGAACTTCTGGTCCTCGGCGGCGACGGCCGCCAGCGCCAGATCCGGCGCGATCCGCGACAGCGGCACCCAGCGCTGGTCGAGGCGGAACCCCGTCTCCCCGGCGCGCCATGCGTCGACCGCGCGCGCCAGCATGAACGCGCTGCCCGGCGGCGCGACGAAGCGCAGCGCGCCGACCAGCAGTGCGGACGCGAGCACGAACCCCCCGCCGGCCAGGAGCAGCGCGCGGGCCGCACGGCGCCACCACGGGCGTCGACGGGCGCGGGACCCGGTCCGGTGCATACTTCGCCTCATGAGCGCACCATCTTCCCTGATTTCGACCGCTGGTGGAGATTGGCTGCGGCCGTTCCACGTCGAGCGCACCGGCGTGCGCGGCGTCATCGCGCGCCTCGGGCCCGCATGGCGGACAATCGCGGCGCACGGCGCCGGCGCGCCGCAGGTGCTGAACTGGCTCGGCCAGTGCCAGACCGCGGCCGCCCTGTTCGCCGGCGACATCAAGATGCGCGGCAGCGTGTCGGTGCAGCTGCGCGCGCCGTCGACCGTGGGCACGCTGTTCGGCGAGTGCACCGATGCCGGCACGGTGCGCGCCATTGCGCGCACCGTGCCGGGCGCGACCCTGCCGGCGCGGCTCGATGCGGTCGGCGGCGACGCGCTGCTGGCGATCACCATCGAGCGACCCGGCGGGCTGCGCTATCAGGGACTGGTGCCGCTGGAGGGCGAACGCCTCGAACAGGCCTTCGAGGGCTATTTCGAACGCTCCGAGCAGTTGCCGACCGCGATCCGCCTGGCCGCCACCGACACGGTCTGCGCCGGCATGCTGCTGCAGCAGGTCCCCGACGAGGGCGGCCACGGCGACCGTGCGCCGAGCGCCGATTTCGAGCGCCTCGGATTCCTGTTCCGCACCGTTACCGACGAGGAACTGCTCACCCTCGCCCCGGAGACAGTGCTGCGCCGTCTGTTCGTCGAGGACGACGTGCGCCTGCAACCCGGGCGCCGGCTCGCCTTCGCCTGCAGCTGCAGTCGGGAGCGGGTGGAACGAGTCCTGCTCAGTCTCGGCGAGCCCGAGGCGAGGGCGGCGCTCGATGCCGCCGGCGCGATGGCGGTCCGCTGCGAGTTCTGCGGCCAGGGCTATGCCTTCGATCGCTCCATGCTCGACAGGCTGTTCCACCCGCCGGCGGCGGCGCCCGGCGCCGACCGGCGGTCCGACGGGCCGGCGGGCGCGTAGTGGCCGACGCCACGTTGGATTAGACTTCCCGCAGGGCGAGGGATTTGCCGGCCACGGCATGAACTTCGCCGGGTTTCCCCGGTCAGAACGATCTTCACACCCATCCGCTGCCCCATGCGTCTGTCCTCCGTCCTTCTGCTGGGCCTGCTCGGCGCCGCCCTGGTGGCCACGCCGGCGGAACCGCGTGCGCAGTCGGCCGGGGACCCGCCCATATCGTTCCGCCTGTCCGCGGACGGCGACTGGCTGGCCGCAGCCGGCGCCGGCCAGGACGCGGGCGCGATCCTGGTCGCCCCACTGCATCCGGTGCCGCGCGGCGTCGTGGCCGGCACGCTGACCATCGGCGGGCTGTTCGCGGTCGAGGGCACCGATGGGCCGCGGGTGCGCGCCAGCGCGTGGCAACAGCAGTACGCGCCCGTGCTCGTTCCGGTCCCGCCTCCGACCTGGTGCCAGGGCATGGTAGGCATGGTGGCGCACGGCGCAGAGTGCGCCCTGCAGGCCGCTCCCGGCACCGCGCCGCAGCCGGGTCCGACCCTGCAGGGCGCAGGGTTGTCCTGGTCCGGCGGATCGCTCGAACTGGCCTTGTCCGCGGGCCGCCAGACCGGCTGGACTCTGGGCACGATCGCCGCCCTTCCCGGTTCCGGCAGCCGCGGGCCGGGCGAAGCGCCCGGACTGCTGCTGCCCTTCGGCCCCGGCGAGACGCGGGATCTCTCGGCCGCCGGCCTTTGGCGGGTGGCGCCCTGGGGCGGCGTGATCTTCGCCACCAGTGTGGGGGAAACGCAATGGCAGATCGTGCCCGGTACCGCGCCGCTGGCGCTCGACCAGGCCGCACTCCAGATCGGACTGGCCTATGGGCCATTCAGCGGCGGCATCACCGGCCGCACGCTGCGCTTGCCGAACGGCATCGAGCCGCTGTGGAACGGTGTCGACATCGGCTTCTCCTGGCGTACCCCATGGCGCGGCGAACTGTCGATCGGGGCGCAGAACCTGGTCGGCCGCAGCGTCCGTGACGGCCTGCCGGCACCGGCGGCGCCGGTGTTCGACGAAGCCACCGCTCGCACCCCCTACGTGCGCTATACCCAGGACCTCTGACGGTCCCGTCCGCAGGCCCCCGCCAGGGCCCGAGGCCCGAGGCCGGCGGCTGCCGTTTCGCCATTTGTGAGTTTGTTGTTATCATCCGGCACTGCCGAAACTTTTCGGTAGGCCGGCACGATGCCGGCCGAGCCCACGGATGGTCGATGACTAGTCCCCGACCCGTTCGAACCTCTGACGTTGGAGAGAAACAACATGACCCGATTCAATGAGCTGTCGAAGTCCGTTCGGCTGGCTCTGACCCTCGGTGCGGTCGCCACCGCGGCTCCTGCCGCCGTTGCGTTCGCCCAGGATCAGGACGCCGAACAGCTCGATACGATCACCGTGGTCGGTTCGCGCATCAAGCGCACCGACATCGAAACCTCGCAGCCGGTATTCGTGCTGGAGCGCCAGGACCTGCAGCGCACCGGCCTGACCTCGGTCGGCGACATCCTCCAGGATCTGTCCACCAGCGGCGCGACCCTGAACACCACCTTCAACAACGGCGGCAACGGCGAGACGCGCATCGACCTGCGCAACCTCGGCGCCAACCGCACCCTGGTGCTGGTCAATGGCCGGCGCTGGGTCACCGGCCTCGGCGGCCAGGTGGACCTGAACACGATCCCGGTGTCGGTGGTCGAGCGCGTCGAAGTCCTGAAGGACGGCGCGTCGGCGATCTACGGCACCGACGCCATCGCGGGCGTGGTCAACATCACCACGCGCGACAACTACGACGGTGCGGAAGCCACGGTGTACGTCGGTGAGAACGAAGAAGGCGACGGCAAGACGGCGCTTTACGACTTCACCATCGGCTCCTCGACCGACCGCGCGTCCGCGGTGCTGAACGTTTCCTACGTCAAGCAGGAGCCGATCTTCGCCGGCGACCGCCCGCTGTCGGCGGTGCCGCTGACTGGCTTCGGCGGCAACAACGTGTTCACCGGTGCGTCGTCGACCACGCCGTTCGGGCGTTTCGGCGTGACCGGCCGTCCGGGCACCTTCACCCTGATCCCAGGCCGTCCGGGCACCGCGTCGGCCGACTACAAGCCGTTCGATCTGGCGACCGACGGCTTCAACTTCGCGCCGGACAACTACCTGCAGACCCCGCAGGAGCGCACCGCGATCTACGCGCAAGCCCGCTACAACATCACCGACAGCATCCGCTTCACCACCACCGCGGTGATCAACGAGCGCAAGTCGGAGCAGCTGCTGGCGGCGATGCCGCTGGTGTTCGGCACGATCAACGTGGGCCTCGCGGCATTCCCGATCCCGGCCGCCAACGTGTTCAACCCGTTCGGCGCCGACGTGTTCCGCGCGCAGTACCGCAACACGCGCCAGCTGCGCTCGTTCAACCAGGACGTCGACACGTTCTACTTCGCCGGCGGCCTCGACGGTGCGTTCGACCTGTTCGACCGTTCGTTCTCGTGGGACGTGAACTACACCTACACGGACAACGAGGCGCGTGACATCACCTTCGGTCTGTTCGACCTCAACCGTCTGCGCCTCGGCCTCGGCCCGTCGTTCCGCGATTCGTCGGGCACGCCGCGCTGCGGCACCCCGACCGCGCCGATCGCCGGCTGCGTGCCGATCAACATCTTCCAGGGGCCGGCAGGCTTCACCCAGCAGATGGTCGACTACGCCTCGTTCGTGGCTCAGGACACGGCGTACAAGAAGCTCTACAACTACTCCGCGAACCTCACCGGCGACCTGTTCGAGCTGCCGGCCGGTCCGCTGGGCTTCGCCGCCGGCTACGAGTACCGCCGCGAGGACGGTTTCGACCAGCCGGACGCCCTGATCGCCTCGGGCGCGTCGACCGGCAACATCCGCCAGCCGACCCGCGGCGGCTTCTCGCAGAACGAGGTGTACGCCGAGTTCAACGTGCCGGTGCTCAAGGACATGGCCTTCGCGGAGGTGTTCGAGTTGTCGGTGGCCGCGCGCTACTCCGACTTCTCGAACTTCGGCGACACCACCAACCCGAAGATCGGTTTCCGCTGGAAGCCCATCGCCGACCTGCTGGTCCGCGGCAACTACGCCGACGGGTTCCGCGCACCGTCGGTGTCGGAGCTGTTCCTCGGCAATTCGGACTCGTTCCCGACCGTCACCGACCCGTGCTCGGCGTCGTCGCGCCCGACCGGCCAGGTGCTGGCCAACTGCCGCAACGGCATCGGCGGCATCGCCGGCGTGCCGGCCGGCTACCAGCAGACCAACTCGCAGATCCGCATCACCATCGGCGGCAATGCGAACCTGCTGCCGGAAGAGTCGCGCAGCAAGACCCTGGGAATGGTCTACAGCCCGTCGTTCGTCGAGGGCCTCGACCTGTACCTCGACTGGTACAACATCGAGATCACCAACTCGATCGGCGCGCGCAGCGGCGGTTTCATCCTCAACGACTGCTACTTGAACGGCAACCTCAACGCCTGCGCCCTGATCCAGCGCAACGCGCTGGGTGACGTCAACGGACTGTTCGCCGGCAACCAGAACCTGCCGGGCGGCACCGAAGTGGAAGGCTACGACTTCACCGCCGACTACCGCTTCGACACCGACTTCGGCAAGTTCCGGGTGAACTGGGACTCGACGTACTACGCGTACTACGGCGAAATCGGCCAGTCCGAGGGCGACAACGTGGTGGGCCTGTACTTCGACCGCTTCCCGGTCTGGCGCATCCGCAGCAACGTCTCCACCAACTGGCAGCTCGGCGACTGGGGCGCGACGCTCACCGCGCGCTACGTCTCGGCGCTCGACGAGGACTGCTCGGTGGTCGTCGACACGGCCTTCGGCATCGGCCAGCCCGCGCTGGCGAACCTGTGCTCGAACCCGGACGGCTCGCCGCAGTACCCGTTCGGCGAGAACAAGATTGACGACACCTGGTACTTCGACCTGCAGGGCACCTGGGACGCGCCGTGGGACGGCCGCGTGACGGCCGGCGTGCGCAACCTGCTGGACAAGGACCCGCCGATCGCGTTCTCGACCTTCGCCAACTCGTTCGACCCGCAGTACGAAGTGCCGGGCCGTTTCTGGTACGTGCAGTACAGCCAGAGGTTCTGATCGAGCGGTCGACGCATCACGCAACATCTGCGGCCCCGGAAACGGGGCCGCAGTCGTTTCCGGGGGGCGAATGCCCGGCGAAGCCGCGACGCAGCGGCGGACCGCGGCCCGGCGCTCCGGCCTCGGCGGCTGCTGCGGCGCGACCTTTTCCCGCACGATCCGCCGCTCAGCGGCGGCGGATCTCGAGGTCGCCGGAGAAGCTTTCCAGTTCGACCCGCGCGGCGCCTTCGCCGACCCGGACGCGCAGCCGCTCGCCCGACCCGTACTCCTGCTTCTCGACCGTTCCGAAGTCGGAACCGATGCCGCCGCTGACGGTCGCGGCCTCGATCCGCGCCGACAGGTCGGCAGGCACGCGCAGGCGCAGGTCGCCGCTCATCGTGTCGCCCCGGATGTCGGCCGCGCCGCGCGGCGTGACGTCGGCCTCGATCGAACCCGACACCGTGCTCAGCGCAAGGCGATCCACCGCACCCGCCTCGAGGCGCGCATCGCCCGACACGGTTTCGAGGTCGATCTCGCCCTCCAGCCCGCGGGCCTCGATGTCGCCGCTGACCGACTGCAGCACGCTGCGCTCGCCGCGGCCGCGCACCTCGATGTCGCCGCTGATGCTCACCACGTTCAGCCGCTGCACCGCCGCCGACACGCGCACCTCGCCGCTGACGCCCTCGATCGACAGCTCGCGGCTGTCGTCCAGGCCATCCACCTGCACGTCGGCGCTGACCGCGTCGATGTCGAGCGCGGCCGCGCGCGGCACGCGCAGATCGAGGCGCGTGTCGTCCGCGCCGCGGCCGCCCCAGCTCCAGAACGCGCCGCCCCGGCCGGCCTGGACGCGGACCGAGACGCGCCCACCCTCGCCGTCGATCTCCAGGCGCGAGCCCTTGCCCAGTACACCACCGATCGCCACCCGCGGCTCGTCCCAGGCGGTGATGCGGATCTCGCCGGCGACGTTGGCGATCTCGACCCGCACATCGGGACGGGCCGGGATGGTGCGGTCGATCGGCGTCTGCGCGACGACCGGCAGCGCGACGAGAGCGACGGGAATGGCGAGGACGATGCGGCGCATGTCGGCTTCCTGGGTTGCGGTGGGCTCGGCCGGCGAGGGCTCAGCCGATGGCGGCCTGGCGCTGGGCCAAGCGCAGCCTCTGTTCATGGGTGCGTCGCAAGAGGTCGAGCAGGTGGACGGCGTCGGGTCGGCGCGCGAGAGCCTGCTCCAGAGCGTGCTGGGCGGCCGCGAGTTCGCGGTCGGCGCGGACGACCGCTCCACGCGGGTCCGGGGCAGCGCGGCGCACCTCGGCCAGGGCGCCGCCGTAGGCCCGGTCCATCGCCCGTGCTTCGCGCACCGACAACGGCATTTCGCCTTCGAACGCGGCCGCACGGCCGGGTGGGGCCGGCGCTTCCACGTCAGTGCGCGGCGCGAGCATGGAAACCAGGCCCAGCACCATCGACGCCGCCAGCGCCTCCGGCCACGGCGGGCGGCGGACGGGCGCCCGCGTGCGCGCCTCCGACGGCGGGATGCGCGCGGCGATCGCGGGCCACAGGTCGACCGCGGGTTCGGCAGGACGCCGCAGCGCCCGCAGTTCACGCAGCAGTTCGAACTCGTTCATCCCGAGCCTCCCAGGGCGCGGCGGAGCAGCCCGCGCGCCCGATGCAGTTGCGCCTTGCTGGTCCCGACGGCCATCCCGAGTTCGGCGCCGATCTCCTCGTGGGTCCAGCCCTCGATGTCGTGCAGCACCAGCACCGCGCGCGCGCGCGGCGGCAGGGCCGCGACTCCGCGTTCGAGGTCGATCCGGTGGTCGGCGACGCGCGGCGCGGCCTGCGCGACGACGGCGTCGTCAAGCTCCGACTCCCGGTCCTCACCGCCGCGGCGCGCGCGCAGGTCCATCAGGGCGACGTTGACCGCCAGCCGGTACAGCCAGGTCCCGAATCGGCTCTCGAAGCGGAAACCAGCCAGTTTTTCCCAGGCCCGCACGAAGGCGTCCTGGGTGAGTTCCTGCGCCCGCGCCTCCACTCCGCCGCACAGCCGTCGCATCGCGCCGTGGATGCGCGCGGCATGCGACCGGTACAGGACCTCGAAGGCCCGCACATCGCCAGCGACGGCGCGGCGCACCAGGTCGGCATCCGGATCGGCTTCCGGGTGGGCGACGGCGTCGGGGGCAGAGGGCAGGGTCATCGCGAGCATCTGCGCGGATGGATGCCGGAACGCGGCGCAGGGTTTACGCGGCGCCGGCAGCGGCGAACCGGGCCGCCAACCGCACCGTGGCCTCGTGGATGTCCACGATGTCCTCCACGTCCTCGGCGTAGCCGCCGGCCATGCTGATTGCCAGCGGCAGCCCGAGGCGGCGGCAGGCCTCGAGGACCTGGCGGTCGCGCTGCAGCAGTCCGGCCTTCGAGAGCGCGAGGTGGCCGAGGCGGTCGCCGGCGAAGGGATCCGCGCCCGCGAGGTACACCACCGCGTCCGGCCGTGCGGCATCGACCGCGCGCGGCAGGTGGGCCGCCAGCGCGTCGAGGTAGCGGGCGTCGTCGGTGCCGTCGGGCAGCGCCACGTCGAGGTCGCCGTCCTGCTTCACCGCCGGGTAGTTGCGCGCGGCGTGCATCGAGAACGCGAACAGCGTCGGATCGCCGCGGCACAGGGCCGCGGTCCCGTCGCCCTGGTGGACGTCGAGGTCCACGACCAGCACGCGGCGGACCAGGCCGTGCGCCTGGGCGTGGCGGGCGGCCACCACCGAGTCGTTGAAGATGCAGTAGCCGCCGCCGCGCCCGGCGAACGCATGGTGGGTGCCGCCGGCGAGGTTGACGGCCACGCCGTCGCCGCCGATCGCGTCGCGCAGCGCGGCCAAGGTCGCGCCCGACACGCGCCGGCTACGCTCGGGAACCGCCGGGCTCCAGGGAAACCCGATGCGGCGCAGTTCGGTAGCCGATAGCGTGCCGTCGAGCACCCGTCGCACGTAGGCTTCTTCGTGCACACGCAGCAGGTCGTCCAGCGTGGCCGGCGCCGGCTCGACCAGTTCGATCCCGCCCGGGTCGTCGCGCAGCCGCTCGTAGAGCCGGCTGTACTTCGCCATCGGAAACCGGTGGCCGTCCGGAAGCGGCAGGACGAAGTGATGGCAGTAGTAGGCGCGCACGCCGGCGAGGCGTCCCCGTGGGCGATGGAAGCCGCGGGCGGATCAGCCGGCGGCGGCCGACGGCGCGTCGGCGTCTTCCAGCGCCGCCAGGGCCTTGCGGTGCTCCAGCCGCAGCGCGCCGGGGACGCGGTCGCCGAACTCGTCGAGCCAGCCGCCGATCGCCGCGTACTCGGCCCTGAAACCCTCGATGTCGACCGCCAGCAGCGCCTCGAGCGTGGACTCGGGCAGCGCGAGCCCGGACAGGTCGAGGTCGCCACGCCGCGGCAGCAGGCCGACCGGCGTCCCGTGCGCGCCGTGCGTGCCGCGGCAGCGGCCGACGATCCACTCCAGCACGCGCAGGTTGTCGCCGAACCCGGGCCAGAGGAAGCGCCGATCGGCGCCCCTGCGGAACCAGTTCACGTGGAAAACCTTCGGCAGCCGCAGGCCACGATGACCGAACGACAGCCAGTGCGCGAAGTAGTCGCCGAAATGGTAGCCGCAGAACGGCTTCATCGCCATCGGGTCGCGGCGTACCACGCCGACCGCGCCGCTCGCCGCGGCCGTGGTCTCGGAGGCCATCGCGGCACCCAGCAGCACGCCGTGGTTCCAGTCGCGCGCTTCCATCACCAGCGGCACCAGCGACTCGCGCCGGCCACCGAACACGATCGCGCTGATCGGCACGCCGTTCGGATCGTCCATCTTCGGCGAATACGAGGGGCACTGCTTCGCCGACACGGTGAAGCGCGCGTTCGGGTGCGCCGCCGGGCCATGGGCGCTGTCGTAGGGCCGGCCCTGCCAGTCGAAGGCGGGCACGCGGTCGTCGAGCCCTTCCCACCACGGCTGGTGGTCAGCGGTCAGGCCGACGTTGGCGAAGATCGCATTCCGGCCCAGCATGGCCAGCGCATTCGGATTGGTCGTCGTCGCGGTGCCGGGTGCGACGCCGAAGAAGCCCGCCTCGGGATTGATCGCGTACAGCCGCCCGTCGGGACCGGGATGCAGCCAGCAGATGTCGTCGCCGATGGTCCAGACCTTCCAGCCTTGTTCGCGGAAGGCCCTCGGCGGAACGAGCATCGCGAGGTTGGTCTTCCCGCAGGCCGAGGGAAACGCGGCGGCGACGTAGGTCACCTCGCCCTGCGGGTCCTCGATGCCGACGATCAGCATGTGCTCGGCGAGCCAGCCTTCCCTGCGCGCTTGCCACGAGGCGATGCGCAGCGCGTGGCATTTCTTGCCGAGCAGCGCGTTGCCGCCGTACCCGGAACCGTACGACTGGATCGACAGCTCTTCCGGAAAGTGCACGATGAACCGGCGGTTGGGGTCGAGTTCACCGGTCGAGTGCAGACCGCGCACGAAGGCGCCATCGCGCTCGATGCGCCCCAGCGCCGGCGCGCCCATCCGGGTCATGATCCGCATGTTCACGACCACGTAGGCGCTGTCGGTGATCTCCACCCCGCAGCGCGAGTAAGGCGAGTCGACCGGACCCATGCAGTAGGGCACGACGTACATCGTGCGTCCGCGCATGCAGCCGGCGAACAGCGCGTCCATCATCGCGTGGGCCTCGGCCGGATCGAGCCAGCGGTTGTTGGGACCGGCGTCCTGCGGGTCGCGCGTGCAGACGTAAGTCAGATGCTCGACCCGCGCGACGTCGTCCGGGTGCGAGCGGTGCAGGTGACAGTCCGGATGGGTGACCGGATCGAGGGCCAGCAATTCGCCTCGCCGGACCATCGCCGCGAGCAGCGCGGCGTGTTCGGATTCCGATCCGTCGCACCATTGCACGCGGTCCGGGCGCGCGTGGGCGGCGACCGCGGCGACCCATTCGTTCAGCGCGGCGAGCGTGCTCGGCATGGCAGTGGAGTCTCCGGCCCCGCGGGGCTTGGGGGAAGGACTGGTCGCGCCATCATGGACACCGCTGGGCGTCGGATTCAATCCGCACCGCGGCAGGCGCCGGACCACGGAATCAGGGTCGCGATCACGTGTTCGACATAGGCGTCGAAGTCCTCGGGCGTCATCCGCTCGAGCTTCAGCAGCAGCATCAACTGCAGGAAGCCGACGTAGGCGGCGTAGGCCAGCCGCGCGCGGTGCGTGGCGTCACGGCGCGACAGCCCCAGCGCACGATACGCCAGCGCGAGGTACTGGATCCGCCGCTGCGACACGCGCTGCATCACCGGCCGCACGGCGGGATGGTCGAGCGCCTTCAGCAGGCCCGAGTAGATCACGTGCGAGCGCATCTCGCGGCTGGTGCGGCGGAACAGCTCCAGAAGCCGCTCGCGCGGGTCGGCGATGCGGTCGACCTGGGCGATCAGGGCCTCGGCCTCGGCCTGTTCCCAGCGCCGCAGCGTGGCGTCGAGCAGTTCGTCGCGGGTTCCGAAGTGCCAGTAGAAGCTGCCTTTGGTGACCCCGAGGCGACGTGCAAGCGATTCCACCGCGACCGCCGCCACGCCCTGTTCGGCGATCACGTCGAGCGCGGCCTGTTCCCAGTCGGCGGCGGACAGACGGCTGCGTTCGGCTCGGGCGGTCGCTGCGGGCATGGTCGTTCCGGGGATCAGGGCGGGCCTCGGATCCATACGGTAGCGTATTGACAGTCGCGAATAAAGCTCAACATACTCGCCCGTATGGAATCTTTCGCTCATTCCCGCGCGGAGGTCGACCCGGCGCTGGTCCGACTGCCGGGCGCGGACGGCGTGGTGCTGGCCTGCGAGTTCCACGGCCCTGCGGGCGGCCCGGCCGTGGCCTTCGCGCACGGCCTGGGCCAGACCCGCCACGCCTGGCGCGCCGCTGCACGCGAACTGGGTGAACGCGGCTGGCGCGCGGTGGTCGCCGACGGCCGCGGCCACGGCGACAGCGGCTGGGTCGGCGACGGCGCGTACCGCTTCGAGCAGTTCATCGACGATGCCGCGCGGATCGCCGAGGCCAGCGGTGGCCGGCCGGCCTGGGTCGGTGCCTCGATGGGCGGCCTGCTGGGGATGGTGGCGGAATCGATCGCGCCCTCCGGTCGCTTTGCCGCCCTGGTGCTGGTGGACATCACGCCGCGCTGGGAGACCCGCGGCGTGGCGCGCATCCTCGGCTTCATGCGTGCCCATCCGCGGGGTTTCGCATCGTTCGAGGAGGCACAGGCGGCCGTTCGCGAGTACCTGCCGCACCGCGCGCAGGACAAGGACCCGCGGCGGCTGGCCCGCCTGCTGGTGCCGATGCCGGACGGACGCCTGCGCTGGCACTGGGACCCGCGCCTGCTGGAGACCGTGGCCCACGAGGCCGAACGCTGGGGGCCGCGGCTGACCGAGGCTGCGCGCGCACTGCGCCTGCCGGTGCTGCTGGTCAGCGGCGGACGCAGTGACGTGGTCTCGCGTGCCACGATCGACGACTTCCTGCACTGTGTCCCGCACGCCGAACACGCCGAACTGGCCGATGCAACCCACATGGTGGCCGGCGACGCCAACGACCGATTCACCTCCACCATCGCCCGCTTCCTGCAGCGCGTCGGCCATGCGCCGCCGCGAAGCACCCACTGAGGACCACCCATGGGTCAATTCGCCGACTGGATCCCGCTGCTCTCGCTCGCCGCGGCCTCGCTCGCCTGCGCCTTCCTGCGGGTCGGGCTGCGCACATGGACGCTGGCCGGCGCCGCCGCCCTCGGTGCCGCTGTGCTCGCCGCGCAGCCGCACTGGCTGGGCTGGGCGTTGCCCGGCGTCCTGCTCGCGCTGGCCGCGCTGCCGCTGAACCTCGTCCCGTTCCGCCGTTCGGCGATCAGCGCGCCGCTGCTCGAGGTCTACCAGACGATGACCCCGCAGTTGTCGGACACCGAAAAAGTCGCGCTCGAAGCCGGCACGGTGGGCTGGGAGGGTGAACTGTTCAGCGGCCGACCCGACTGGTCGAAACTGCAGGCCATTCCGGCGCCACAGCTGACCCCCGACGAGCAGGCCTTTCTCGACGGCCCGGTCGAGGAGGTCTGCGCGATGACCAACGAATGGGAGGTCAGCCATGAACTCGCCGATCTGCCGCCGCCGGTGTGGGAGCACCTGAAGAGGCACCGCTTCTTCGGCATGATCATCCCCAGGGCCTATGGCGGGCTGGGCTTCTCGGCCTACGCCCACCACCGGGTGCTGGTCAAGGCATCGTCGGTGTCCGGTACCCTGTCGTCGACCATCGCAGTGCCGAACTCGCTGGGGCCGGCCGAACTGCTGCTGCACTACGGCACCGAGGATCAGAAGAGCCACTACCTGCCGCGGCTGGCGCGTGGCGAGGAGATCCCCTGCTTCGCGCTCACCAGCCCGTGGGCGGGTTCGGATGCGACCTCGATCCCGGATTTCGGCGTCGTATGCAAGGCACAGCACGAAGGCCGCGAAGTACTCGGCGTGCGGCTGACCTTCGACAAGCGCTACATCACGCTCGCGCCGATCGCCACCGTGATCGGGCTGGCGTTCCGCCTGCACGACCCCGACCATCTGCTCGGCGCTCAGGCCGACCGCGGCATCACGCTCGCGCTGGTGCCGCGCTCGACCCCGGGCCTCGAGGTCGGCCGCCGCCACCTGCCGCTCAACATGCCGTTCCAGAACGGCCCGGTCCGCGGCAACGGCATCTTCGTGCCGCTGTCCTGCCTGATCGGCGGCGAACAGTACATCGGCCACGGCTGGCGCATGCTGGTCGAGTGCCTGTCGGTGGGCCGTTCGATCTCCCTGCCGTCCTCGGCGGCCGGCGGCGCGCGCATGGTGGCGGCCAACACCGGCGCCTACGCGCGCATCCGCAAGCAGTTCCAGATGCCGATCGGCCGCTTCGAGGGCGTGGAGGAAGCGCTCGCCCGCATCGGCGGCTACACCTACGCGATCACCGCGCTCTCGCGCATGACCGCGCACGCGGTCGACCTCGGCGAGAAGCCGGCGGTGCCCTCGGCGATCGCCAAGTACCACGCCACCGAGAGCGCGCGCGAGGTGGTCCGCGACGGCATGGACATCCACGGTGGCAAGGCCGTGATCCTCGGCCCGCGCAACTGGATCGGCCGCGGCTGGCAGGGCGCGCCGGTGGCGATCACGGTCGAAGGCGCCAACATCCTGACCCGCTCGATGATCATCTTCGGCCAGGGCGCGATCCGCTGCCATCCCTTCGTGCTCAAGGAGATGCAGGCCGCACGCCTGGAAGACCGCGACGAGCGCCTGGCGCAGTTCGACCGCCTGCTGTTCGGCCACATCGGCTTCGCGATCTCCAATGCCGCGCGCGCCTTCGTGCTGGGCCTGGTGCACGGCAAGGCCGGCAAGGTGCCGGGCGGCGAGTACACGAAGAAGTTCTATCGCAAGCTCGGCCGCTACTCGGCCGCGCTGGCGCTGGTCGCCGACACCGCGATGCTCACCCTCGGCGGCAAGCTCAAGCAGAAGGAGCGCCTGTCGGCGCGCCTCGGCGACGTGCTGAGCCAGCTGTACATCGCATCCTCGATGCTCAAGCGCTTCGAGGACCAGGGCCGGCCGGCCGCCGACCAGCCGCTGCTGGCGTGGGCGATGCACGATGCGATCCACAAGATCCAGGTCGCGCTGGATGCCTTCCTGCGCAACTTCCCGGTGCGTCCGGTGGCCTGGGTGCTGCGCGCGCTGGTGTTCCCGCTCGGCCTGCGCGAGGTGGCGCCGGGCGACCGGCTCGGCCACCGGGTCGCCAGTGCGCTGATGACGCCCTCGGAGACGCGCAACCGCCTCTGCGAGGGCATCTTCTACGGCAGCGGGCCGCTGCACTGGACCGGCTACCTCGAGCGCGCGCTGCCGAAAGTGATCCAAGCCGAACCGGTCGAGCGCAAGCTGACCAAGGCGGTCAAGGCCGGGCAGTTGAAGGCACTGGACGCCGCAGGACAACTGGACGAGGCGGTGCGCGCCGGCGTGCTCACGACCGCCGAGCGCGACCTGCTCGCCGAGGTGCGCCAGATCACGGTCGAGATCATCACCGTCGACGACTTCGAGTCGGAGGAACTGATGAGCGTCAAGGCCGCGCGCCCGGCCGCCCTGCGCTCGGTGGCCTGAGCCGGTGACGCTGTCGCCGCTGAAGGCCTTCCAGCGGCTCGGCGGCTCGGCGCCCGGCCGCTGGCTGTTCTCGCGCCTGGTGTGTTTCCAGGCGCCCTACTTCGGCAGCATCGGCCCGGTGGTCGAGGAACTCGCCCCGGGCCGCTGCGTGGCGCGGATCAGGGACCGCCGGCGCGTGCACAATCACATCGGCACGGTGCATGCGATCGCGCTGTGCAACCTCGCCGAACTGACGGCGGGACTCGGCACCGACGCGTCGATCCCGGCTTCCATGCGCTGGATCCCGAAGGGCATGACGGTGCGCTACCTGCGCAAGGCCCGCGGCACGCTGACCGCCACCTGCGTCGTGCCCTCCGCGACCGAAGGCGTGGCGCAGGACCTGGTCGCCCACGTCGACGTGCGCGACCCCGCCGGCGAAGTCGTGTTCGACGCCGACATCACCCTCTACGTCAGCCCGCGCAAAGCGGACTGAAGCCTGCTCACTGCGCGCGGTATGCCGGGCGACCATCGACGAAGGTGGCGAGCACCCTGGCCTGCCGCAGGCGCGCGGGTTCGCTGCCCACCGGATCCTCCGACAGCACGGTGAAATCGGCGCGCCTGCCGGGCGCGAGCGCGCCCACCTCGGCATCCATGAAGCCCGCCCAAGCCGCATCCAGCGTGAACCCGCGCAGCGCCTCGTGCCCGGTCAGTCGCTCGCTGGCGTACCAACCGCCGCCGGGCTGGCCCGCGGCGTCCTGCCGCGACACCGCGGCATGCAGACCGAGGATCGGCTCGATGCGTTCGACCGGGAAATCGGATCCCAGCGCCAGCCGCACCCCGGCGTCGCGGAACTTGCGCCAGGCGTAGCCGCCGACGATGCGCCGGGGCCCCACGCGACGCTCGGCCCAGGGCATGTCGGAGGTCGCGTGCGTGGGCTGCACCGAGGCGACCACGCCGAGCGCGTGGAAGCGCGGGATGTCCACCAGCGCCACCACCTGCGCGTGTTCGATGCGCCAGCGGTGGTCGGCGCGCGCGTGCTCGCCGAGCACCTTCGCGTAAAGGTCCAGCACCGTGCGGTTGCCGCCGTCGCCGATCGCATGCGTGGCGACCTGCACGCCGCAGGACTTCGCCTTGCGCATCGCGGACTCCAGCGCGGAGGCCGGGGTCACCGGCAGCCCGCGCTGGCCCGGCGCATCGCTGTAGTCGGCCAGCAGCAGGGCGCCGCGCGAGCCCAGCGCGCCGTCCGCATACAGCTTGACCGCCCGCATCTGCAGCCGCCCGGAAGGGTGCCGGTACGGCCCGTCGCGGCACAGGTCGGCCAGCGCACCGCCGTCGCCGTCGGCCCAGGCGTTGACGCGGATCGGCAGCGCGCCCTCGTCGGCCATTGCGCGCAGCACGGCGAGCACCTCGCGCGACGTTCCGGCGTCATGCACGCCGGTGAGGCCGGCGGCCAGCAGTTTCGGAAACGCCTTCTCCAGCGCGCGGCGCGCCACTTCCGGCGTCACCGCCGGCACCTGCGCCTCGATGACGGTCGCCGCGGCGTCGACGAACACGCCGGTCGCGCGGCCCTCGCGGCGCACGACCTCGCCGCCCTCGACCTGCCAGTCGCCGTCGAAGTCGCGCCCGGCCGCACGCATCGCCGCGCTGTTGGCCCAGTTCGCGTGGCCGTCGATGCGCTCGAGCCACACGGGGCGCTCCGGAAAGGCGGCGTCGAGGTCGGCGGCGGTCGGGAACGCGCGCTCGTCCTCGGGCCAGTCGTTCTGGTCCCAGCCGCGGCCGAGCAGCCAGGCGCCGGGTGGCAGGTCCTTCTCGAAGGCCTTCAGCCGCGCGATGACGTCCGCCTTGCCGGTGGTGCCGACGAGGTCGGCGTTGAGCAGCGACAGGCCGTAGCCGAGCAGGTGCCCGTGGGCGTCGATCAGGCCCGGCACCACGGTCGCGGCGCCGAAATCCTCGCGGCGCGCGCCGGGATGGGCGGCGTCGATCTCGGCGTGCATGCCGAGCGCAACGATGCGCCCGTCGGCGCCGATCGCCATCGCTTCGGCCTGCGGCCGCGCGTTGTCCATCGTCACGATGCGCGAGGCGTGGATGACGGTGGATTCCCCGGCCGCCGCGACCGCGCACAGGGCGAGGCCACAGCACAGTGCCGACAGCGCGTGACGCATGGGTTTCACCCTCCGATGCGCGATCGCGCGAGCGTGCCAGCCGCCGCCGGCGCGGACAAGACCGGGCGCGCGGGCGACGGCGTGGGGAATGCGGCCCGCCCTACTCGAACCCGTTGGCGAACACCGCATCCAGGACCGGCGCGCGGCAGCGGTTGGCCTGGTCACCGTCGACGATGACGTGGAAGGCCGCGCCGGGCGGGAAGGTCGGCGTGCCACCGCCCGCCGGCGCGTCGGCGCGCACGAACCAGCGGCCCGGAGCGCCGGGGCCGCTCGGCGACACGTAGACCACACCGAAGCGCGTGGTGTTGGGGATGTCGCCAGGCTCGTCGGGATCGTCGACCCGGCCGACGATCGGCGTAGCGCAGGGATTGCCGTCCAGCAGGGGATGCTCGAGGCGCCACTGCACCTGCGCGAGGGTGTTGAGTGTGGTGCGGAAGGCGTTCGGGCTCAGGAACGGCGCCACCGCGACATTGAAGGTCTGCGTGTCCGGCATCGCCGCGCCATCCTCGTTGCGCACCTGCCAGCGGCCCCCGCCGGTGGCGACCCAGCGCAGGCCGATCGGGAAGTCGTGGTAGATGCCCTGCCAGCGGTGGAAGGCCACCGCGATGCGCGAGCGATTGGTGGCGCCGTTGAGCGCCGGGTGGTCGATCGTGGTCAGCGCACCGCTGGTGTTGGCGGCGGCGGCCTGGTGCACGAAACCGGTCTTGCCCGCGAAGGGCGCCAGCACATGGAAGCCCGCGCCGACCGGCATCAGCAGGTTGACGTCCTGCAGGAACAGCGACCAGCCGCTCGGACTGGCCGGGTTCTGGTACACGCCGAGGTGGAGCGCGGACGCACCGGCCGGCCACATGGAATGACGCGCCACGGCGACCAGGGTGTCGCTGCCGCTGAGCGGCACCGGGAACGGCGTGACGTAGGTCTCGTTGAAGAACACGGCCCCACTGGCTGCGGTGATGCGATCGGCGCCGTCGCCGCTGGCCTCGTAGGCGCCGATATCGACCGCGCCGAAGGCCACGCGGCGCTCGCCGTCGGCGTCGAACTGGGCCAGTGCAGGCAGGTCGGCGTTGCTGCCGGCGTCGATCGCGGGCGAGCCGTTGGCCAGACGCGGATGGCCGGGGCCTGCGAGCTGCGGGTCGACCGTCAGCGTGGACGGTCCCGGGGTGAACGTGTTGGTCGCGTTGCCGAAGACCAGATTGTGGCTGTTGGTCAGTCCGCCGCCGGCGAGGAACACACCGCTGTTCGCGTTGAACGCAACGAGGTTGTTGGCGACCCGTCCCGAGATGGGCAGGTCGGCGAAGCCGGTGACCCGCAGCCCCTGCAGGCCGCGCACCACGGTGTTGTTGACCACCGAGACGGACGCGTTGTCCACCTCCACCGCAATGCCGAACTGGATGCCGAGGTCTTGGAACGCCACCATGTTGTTGTCGATCTGCGCGTTCACCACGGTGCCGGCGCCGGCGCGAACGACGCGGATGCCGGTGCCAAGCCGCGGGCCGAGCACGGTGTTTCCGGAGATCTGGATCGTGCCGCCGTTGCCCGGGCTCAGGGCGATGGCGGTGTTCAGGGACGCCGCGCCGGCGGTGATGCGGTTGCGGAACACATTCGCGGTGTAGGCCACCGCTGGCGAGCTGGCGAAGGCGCAGATGCCACTGCGCTGCTGCCCGGCTGCGCCACCGCTGGACACCACGTTGTCGCCGACGATCATCTGCGGCGAAGGACTGCCTAGCTCGAAACCGATGGCGCAACCGGCACCAGCCGGCGAAGGCTCGTCGATGCGCACGCGCTCGACTCGGAACACGCTGCCGATCGCGGAGCCGGTGTCGCGGATATCGACCGAGCCCTGGCGGAACACCAGGCCGGTGATCGTCACCTGGTGCGGGCCCGGCACGTCGGGCTGGAACACGACGCTGGAACCCGGCGCGAACACCGCGTCGATGCCGGGCGCCGGCCCCAGGGTCAGCGACCTGCGGATGAAGACCGTCTCGTTGATCGCGGTGTAGGCGTCGGGAAGGAGCCCCTCGTCGGCGCCGATCAGCACGGTGTCGCCCGCCGCTGCGGCGTCGACGCAGGCCTGCAGCGAACCGGCGCAGGGTCCGCCGCCGGACAGGGCGGGCCAGACCAGGGTCGCCGCAGGGGCGGCGGGCGTGGCGAGCAGCAGGACGGCGGCAGCAGCGACAGGGTGGACGGCCATGACAGGTTCCGGTGGATGAGCGTACCCTTGCCTGCGGAAAACCGCGGCCTTTCCGTGCATCGGCCCGCTCCAGCCATCGCCAGCCCCCGCCCGCATGGATTCCCCGCTGCTCGCACCGATCGCCGAAACGCTCGATGCACTGCTGGGCCGGCTTGCCGCCAGCGAGCCCGGCGCGCTCGACGCCCTGGTCCGCGCCACCCAGGCCGACCTCCGCCGCATCGCCCACCTCGAACGGCTGGCGATGGGCAGCGGCGAGACCCTGTCCACCACCGCGCTGGTCAACGAGGCCTACATCAAGCTGGCCGGCTCGCGGTTGCCCGCCGACGTCGACCGGCGCCTGTTCTTCGGCGCGGCGGCGCGCGTCATGCGGCAGGTGCTGGTCGACCATGTGCGCGCCGCGCGCGCGATCAAGCGCGGCAGCGGCGTGGCGCACGAATCGCTCTCGGCCGCGGCCGCGGTGGCCACGCCCGGCGCGCGCAGCGACGATCTGCTCGCGCTCGACCAGGCGCTGGACGGGCTGGCCGCGGCCAACGCGCGCGCCGCGGAGGTGGTCCACCTGCGCTACTTCGCGGGCCTCAGCGACGCCGAGATCGCCGGCCTGCTGGGCGTCGACGAATCCACGGTGCGCCGCGACTGGATCAAGGCGCGCGGCTGGCTGCACCAGCATCTCGGCGACGGCGCGCCGGCGTGAGCGGCGATCCGCGCGCGCGTTGGAACGCTCTCGAGGCCGACGTCGACGCGCTGCTCGACCTGCCGGCCGAAGCACGCGAACGCCGCCTCGCGGCCATTGCGAACGACGACCAGCCGCGCGCCGCCGCGCTGCGCAATTGGCTGGCCGCGATCGACGCCAGCGCGGGCATGTTCGAGGCGCCGGCGGCAAGACCCCCGCAGGGCACCGGCCCGTGGCGCGCCGTCGTGCGGATCGGCGAAGGCGGCATGGGCGAGGTCTGGCGCGGCGAGCGCGCCGACGGCGCCTTCGAGCGCACGGTGGCGATCAAGTTCCTGCGCGGCGACCGCGCCGGCGTGGCGGCCAGCATCGCCCGCGAGCGCGCCCTGCTGGCCCGGCTGCGGCACCCCGGCATCGCGCAACTGCTCGACGGCGGCGTGGCCGATGACGGGCGGCCGTGGCTGGTCACCGAATGGGTCGAGGGTCGCCGCCTCGACCAGTGGCTGGCGCCGCCGCCGCCGCTGCGCGCGCGCGTCGATCTGCTGCGCCGCCTGGCCGGCGCGGTGGCCTACGCGCATGCCAACCTGGTCGTGCACCGCGACCTCAAGCCCGCCAACGTGATGGTCGACCCCGGCGGCGAACCGCGCCTGCTCGACTTCGGCATCGCGCGGCTGCTCGACGACGGCGGTGTGGCCGCCACGGTCGACCAGGCGATGACGCCGGCGTGGGCGGCACCCGAACAGCTGCGCGGCGAACCGGTCGACGCACGCGCCGACGTGCATGCGCTCGGCGCGCTGCTCTACTTCGCCATCGCCGGGCGCACGCCGCACGGCCAGGACGGCAGATCGCTGGCGGCGGTGGTCGACGCGGTGTGCCATGAAGACCCGCCGCCGCCCAGCCGCGTCGCGCCGGACGCCGGCATCGACCCCGACCTCGACGCGATCGCGCTCAAGGCGCTGGCGCGCGATCCCGCGCGGCGCTATGCGTCCGCCGACGCCTTCGCCGCCGACCTCGGCCGCTGGCTGGGCGGCGGCGAGGTCGCCGCCCGCCTGCCGACGCGCCTCGAGCGCCTGCGTCGCGGACTGCGCCGCCATCCGGCCGAGGCCTCGCTGGCCGCCGGGCTCGTGCTGGCGCTCGCCGGCGGCATCGCGACCACTGCCTGGCAGGCGCGGGAAGCCGAGATCGCCCGTCGCGACGCGGTGGCCGAGCGAGACGCGGCGCTCGCCGAAGTGGACCGCAGCGAGTACCTGGTCGACGCCTTCGCGCGCCTGTTCCGCGAGGGCGAAGGCGAGCAGCGCCTGACCGCCGGCGAGTGGCTCGACCGCGCGGCGGCGCTCGGCGCCGACGTCGGACCCGGGAACGCGGTCGCCCACGCGCGGTTCCTCGCGCGGCTGGCGGCCATCGAGCAGGACCGCGGCCAGTACGCGCGCGCCGCCGCCCTGCTGCGCCGCGTACTGGCGGCCGACGCCGCCGCCTTGCCCGCCGCCGATCGCGCGCGCGCGCAGTGCCGGCTCGCCAGCGCGTCGAATATGGCGGGCGACGCCACCGGCGCGATCGCCGCCTGGGACGCCGGCATCGCCGGCGCCGACGCCCTGCGTGGCGCCGAACGCACCGTGCTGGTCGACTGCCTCGCCAGCCGCGCCAACGCGGCGCTCACCAACGGCGCGGCCAGCCCCGACGCCTTCGACGCCGCGCGCCGCGCGTTGGCGGAGCTCGACGCCCTGTCCGGGGGCGGCGACCTGCGCTGGCGCCGCGCCGGCGTGCTCTACGCGCTGGCCGGGCTGCACGACATTTCCGGCGAGGATGCCGAGGCGGCGCGCCGCTACGGCGAGGTGATGGCGATCGATCGCGCGCTCGGCAACACCACCAGCGGCGACCACGCCGCCCTGCTGACCGCGATGGCCGGCGCGCTGCAGCGCGCCGGCGACTGGGACGCGGCGGACGCGCGCTACGCCGAGGGCATCGCGATCCACGAGTCGCTCGGCGGCCTGCATCCCAACCTCGGCTCGGACCTCGCCAACCTCGCCGCGCTGCGCAACCTGCGCGACGATGCGGCCGGCGCCCTGGGATCGGCGGACCGCGCGCTGGCGATCCTCGGCCGGCTGGACGGCGGCAATCCGGTCGCAGTCGCCAACGCCCGTTTCGCGCGCGGCGTGGCGCTGCGCGACCTCGGGCGCTTCGACGAGGCCCAGGCCGAGCTGCAGGCCGCGGCGACCGGGTACCGCGCCTCACACCCCGACCCCGGCCGCCCGGCGCGCGTCGGCGTCGCCGTGGCGCTCAACGAACTCGCGCGCGACCGGCCCGATGCGGCGCTGGCCGCGCTCTCGCCGGCGCTGGCCCTCGGCCGCGAGCCGCGGCGAGAGGCGCTGCTCGCCGAAGCCCTGCAGGCGCAGGCACGCATTGCGCGGGCGACGGGCGATGCCACGACCGCGGCCACAGCCGCGCGCGAGGCCGCCGACCTGTTCGCCGCCCGCCTGCCGGCCGAGCACCCCCTGCGCCGCCGCGCCGAAACGCTCGCTGCCGAACTGGCGGCCGCGACCACGGCGGCAATGCCGCCAGCCGCGCCGGAGAAAGGTGTCACGTCACCGCGGAGGTGATCGCGCCGCATGCAGCGCTTCTACGGCGTCAGCGCCGACGAGGTGACGCAGATCACCACGGCTGCTTGCCGGACTGCGGCGGCGGCGGGATGCGGGCGCGTTGTTCCTGTGCGGTCGCCTCGCAGCGGACATCGGTCGAATTCGGCGGACAATCCGGGACTCGCCCGGCCCCGAGGATCAGGCCGAGCAGCGGCACCTCGCGGCTGATCTCCTCGACCAGGCTCTCGCCATCCGGCTTCCACGCCGCATCGAAGCGGGTGCGGTCCACCGGGATCGGCGAGGACGGCGGCGCCATGGGATCGCGTGGCGGCGGC
>DHLY01000169.1:2360-23282 GCA_002405525.1 Proteobacteria bacterium UBA4656 | reverse complement strand
GTTGTCCACGGGCGGCGGCTCGATGGAGGCCAGCGGTGGCACCGGATCGGGCGGCAGGAAGCGAATTTCGACTGTCGTCTCCGCCGGCGCTGCGGTCGTGCGCCCGGGCAGCCGCAGGTCCAGTGCACGGTCGACCGCCACCAGACCGATCGCATGCGCAACCAGCACCAGGCCCGCCGCGCGCGCGCGCCAGGGATCGATGCTGCGCGCACGCCGATCCGGCCGCACGATCGTCGTCGGCAGTTCGGGGCGTTGCAGCGGCGCATGGCCGTCGTCCATCGCGCGATGCTCGCCCGCCGCGCCGTAATGCCTCGTTAATCCGCAGCACGCCCGGGCGCCCGTCGCCGGCATGGCCGGCTCCCACAAAAGGCACCACGCGCACCGCCCCCCGTTGGGAGCCGCTTCAGCGGCGACCAACCCGCCGCGATGTCGCAATCATGCCTCCAGCCGATCGCCGGCTGAACCGTCTCCCACAACAGGCACCACCATGGCCGCGACCTTGTGCGAGCCGCTTCAGGCGGCGACCGACCCGACTCGGTGTCGCGATGGTCCAGCAAGCCCCATCGCCGGCTGCACCGGGCCCCACAAGGCGGGCCCCAGCGACTGTTTCCCGGGACGCAGGCACACAAAGACCGAGGGGGCCTTGCGGCCCCCTCGTTCCCGCGGTGCAAGGTTCCGTCGTGACGGGACCGCGAGGTTCCCGGTCAGAACACCGGCTCGACCGTGACCGCAACGCGGATGCGGTCGCCCGGATGCGCGTCGGTGCGCGTGTACCAGGTGCGCCCGAGATACTCGTACGCCACCTCGTAACCCGTGACCTGCTCGCGCCGTTGGTAGTCGACCCGCTCGTCGCAGACCCGCTCGCTGCCGCGGCGCACGGTATGCCCGATTTCGCGGTAGCCGCCGCGGGTGGCACGGTCATGGCCGATCGAGCCGCCGATCACCGCGCCGGCGATGGTCGCCGCTCGACGGCCGTCGCCCTTGCCGACCTGGTTGCCGAGTGCGCCACCGATGATCGCGCCGAGCAGCGCGCCGCCGGTGCCGTCGCCACTGCGTTCACGGTAGGCGTAGCGCGGCTCGACGTATTCGACCACCTCGTTCCAGCACTCGTCACGCCTCACCGGATCGTCATGGGTTTCGATGATCGGGTCCACGCGCACCACGCGCGCCCAGTCGTAACCGGCATCGTCGTAAGCGCCGTGGTCGCGGTAGGACTGCGCGTTCGCCGCGCCCGCCGCTGCCAGACCCAGACCCGCCACGATCAACACGCGCTTCATGATTTCCTCCATCGCATCGCGGCCTGCGCTGCGTGGAGGGCATTGAATCGCCGCGGCGCTGAATTCGTTCTTAACCCGACCGGCCTCGACGGCACCCGTTCAGCCGGTGTTGAGCAGACCGCGGGCGATGCCGGTCACCGTCGACACCAGGGCGTGGAAGGTCTCGTCCTCCGGCCGCCCGGCGGTCCGCCACTCGCCGAGCAGCTTGACCTGCAGCAGACTCAGCGGATCGACGTAGGGATTGCGCAGGCGCAGCGACTGCTTCAGCCGCGGATCGCGGTCGAGCAGCTCGCGCGTGCGGCGCAGGCGGATGATCAGGTCGGCCGTGCGGCGGAAGTCGGCCGCCAGCGCGGGAAAGAAGCGCTGGTGCAGCGGACCGGCCAGCAGGGAATAGCGCTCGGCGATGCCGAGGTCGGCCTTGACCAGCACCATCTCCGCGTCCTCGAGCAGGTTCTCGAAGAAAGGCCACTCGCGCGCCATCGCCGCCAGCACGTCCTCGCCGACGGCGTCGATGCCCGCCTGCAGTCCGTGTGCGAGGCCGTACCAGCCGGGCAGCCCGGCGCGGCTCTGCGACCACGCGAACACCCAGGGGATGGCGCGCAGTTGCGCCACCGAGGCCTCTCCCGGCGCGCGCGCGCTGGGTCGCGATCCGATTCGCATGCGTTCGATCACGTCGATCGGGGTGGCCGCGCGGAAGTACTCCACGAAGCCGGACGACTCGAACACGAGGTGCTGGTAGGCCGCGCGCGAGGCCGCCGACACCGCGTCCATCGCCTGCGCCCAGCGTGGGTCGAGCGCCGCCGCCGGCGGCTCGCACTCGCGGCCGATCAGGGCCGAAAAAGTCTGCTCGATGCTGCGCAGGGCGATCGCACGCATGCCGTACTTGCGGCGGATCACCTCGCCCTGCTCGGTCAGTCGCAGGCGACCGCTGAACGTCCCGACGGGCGCGGCCCGGATCGCGCGTTCGGTCTTGCCGCCGCCGCGGCTGACCGTGCCGCCGCGGCCGTGGAAGTAGTCGAGTTCGATGCCGGACTCCGACGCCACCGCGCTGAGCGCGACCTGCGCGCACTGCAGGGCCCAGCGCGCCGACGCGAGCCCGCCGTCTTTGTTGCTGTCGCTGTAGCCGAGCATCACGGTCTGCCGGTGCCCCCGCACGGCGAGGTGCGCGCGGTAGTGCTCGTCGGCGAACAGCCGGCGCAGCACCTCGGGCGCGCGCTCGAGATCGTCGACCGTCTCGAACAGCGGCGCCACGTCGAGCACCGGCGACCGCATGCCCGCGGCCGCGGCGAGCGCCAGCACCGAAAGCACGTCGTCGGCGTCCTCGCTCATGCTGACGATGTAGAGCCCGGCGGCGTCCGGCCCGAAGCGCGTACGCGCCCAGTCGAGGGCGCGGAACACGTCGAGCACCCGTGCCAGCGTCGGATCGTCGACCTCCGCCGCCACCACCGGCGAGCCGAGGTGCTCGCGCAGGCGCCGTGTGCGCTCGGCGGCCGCACGCTTCGGCCATTCCGGATCGTCCAGCAGCACGGCGACCGCGGCGCGGTGCACCGCCGCATGCTGGCGCACGTCGAGCATGGCGAAGTGGAAGCCGAAAGTGCGCACCCGCAGCCGCAGGCGCTGGACCAGGTGCAGGCCGGCGTGGCGCCCGCCGTGGCGGGCGAGGCTTTCGGCGACCAGGTCGAGGTCGGCCAGCAATTCGTCCGGGCCGCGGTAGGCGTGCGGCGCGTCGGCCAGCGTCTCGCGCAGCCGCGCGCCGACCAGCGCCAGCAGGCAGCGATAAGGCATCTCGCGGTGCCGCGGCGCGATCGCGGCCGCCGCCTCCGGGAAGCGGCGCCGGTAGTCCTCGAGCCGGGCCAGCAGGGCGGCCGACACCGTCACCCGCGACAGCGATTGCGACAATTGGCCGGCGAGTCCGTGCACCTCGTCGAGGTAGCGCGCCACCACCAGCGCGCGGTGAGCGAGCAGCGAGTCGCGCACGCTGTCGGCGCCGACCGCAGGGTTCCCGTCCATATCGCCGCCGACCCAGGACCCGAACGACAGCAGCCGCGGCAGGTCGCGCCAGTCACGCTCCGGCCACACCCGGCGCAGCGCGCGCGACAGCGAGTCGTAGCAGGCCGGGATCACCCGGTACAGCACGTCGCCGAGGTAATACAGCACGTGCTCGCGCTCCTCGGCCACCGACGGCCGCGCGGTGGCGAACTCGGCAGTCTGCCAGCCGGCGGTGACCTGCAGGCGGATCGCCGCGCGACGACGGCGCTCCTCGACCGGCGTCGACGGCGCCTCGATGCGCTCGACCAGCTTCCTCGCGATGTGCTTTTCCTTGTCGAGCAGCGTGCGGCGCACGGCTTCGGTGGGATGCGCGGTGAACACCGGCTCGAGACGGATGCGCGACAGTGCCGCGACGACCTGATCGGCGGACACCCCCGCGTCGCGCAGCCGCGCCAGCGTGGCGTGCACGCTGCCCGGCACCGGCCGTGATTCGTCGGCTTCGTAGGTCAGCCGGCGGCGCACACGATGCACCTGCTCGGCGAGGTTGACCAGCTGGAACCAGGCCGAGAAGGACCGCACCAGGTCTTCCGCGATCGCCGCGTCGGCGTCGCCGAGCGCGCCATCCAGCGCCGCGGTGCCGGATTCCTGGCCCTCGCGGCGGTTGATCGCGGCGCGGCGCACGCGCTCCAGGCGATGGAAGAAATGCTCCCCGCACTGCTCGCGCACCACCTCGCCGACGATCGCGCCGAGCACGCTGACGTCTGCCTTGAGCGGCAGGTCCTTCGCTTCGAACGGGATCTCGCGGGCCATTCCAGGATCATGCCGCAAAGCAGCATGAGATGGCGTGCGGCGCAATCGATTGCAGGGCCGACCCTCCCGGCGGTCGAGCCAGCGCACGCCCTGGAGGCGTCCGTGATCGCCAACGCCCCCTCGCGAGCGGGCAACGCGTGCGAACGCCACGTTGCGCCCGGTGGCAAGCCGACGATGCCGCGGTCCCGATCGTGGCTCGCCCCCATGCGCCGACAGGGCCGGGCCTTGCAGAAACCTGTTCGCGGGCGATTCGCACACCCCGACGTCCGCCGCGGGGATGCCTGTCTGCGGTCGCGCGCAAGCGCGCTCCTGGCAGGGTGTTGAGAAACACCCGTCTCGTGCGCGGCACGGATGCCGCGCCCGCGAATCGATCGCGTAAGCGATTGATTCGTCGGGAGCGAGTACGGACTTGTGCGGAACCCGCGACGTTGAGAGAGTGCAGGAACGCACACTCTCAACAACCTGACTAGGGTGGCGGCAGGGAATCGACCCAGGCCGCGACGCGCGCCGCGCAGGAGGCCGCACCGCGCCCCAGCAGCGGCCCGACATGGCTTGTGCCCGGCAGTCGCCAGAGACTCGCCGCCCACGCCTGCGCCAGCGCCGCCGATGCCGCCACCGGCACGTCGTCGTCGGCCTCCGACGCGATCACCAGCACCGGGCAGCGGGGCCGCGCAACCTCGATGCCCGCCCGGGCCGCATCGACCACTGCGCCCGACTCGTCGCGCCAGCGTCGCCACGCCCATTCACAGGTGGCGTCGCTGGCATCCGGCAACGCGCGGCGGGTGGACAGCAGCGATGCGTTCCGCCCCCAGGGGACCAGCGCCGGCGAGGCGTCACGCGGTGGCAGCAGGCCATGCCAGGGCGCCGGCGGCAGCGGGTTGACCAGCACCAGCGCGCGCAGCGGCGCGGCGGCGGCCACCTGCAGCGCCAGCAGGCCGCCGAGGCTCGCGCCGACCAGCACCGGCGCCCGATCCGCTGCGCGCGCCGCCGCGGCCGCCTGGGTGCGGTAGTCGTCGAGCGTGGTCGCCGCCAGCCCGCGCGCACCCGCAACCAGGTCCGGCGCGGCCACCACACCGCCCAGCGCCCGCAGCACGCGGTCCCAGATCGCCCACTCCCAGCCGCCGCCGCCGGCGCCGTGCAGCAGCAGCCACGATTGCCGTTCCATCCGCCGATCATGACGCAGTTGGGTTGCGGCTCGCGCGACCGCGCCGCGCGAGCCCGTTGCCGGCTCCGGGCAGCGCCCCGCGCCATCCGCGCCGACCACCGCAGGGTGACGCTCCCTCGCCCGCACGACCCCCGCTCACCCGCGGCTCGAAAGGCAAGGCACCCGCGCGCCCCGCCGCCGTTGCCGTACGGGGGCCGGGGGAGAGGCGGCCGGACAGCCGACCGCCGCGACGCTTGACGATACCTCCGCCCCGGCGGGAAGGTAGCGCTACCGGCCAGTCGCTGCGCGACCCGGGCAGCGACGGGTCCCCACCGCCACGATTCGGAAGGGGAGACGCATATGCCTGCCTATGGCACCGACCAGATCCGCAACATCGTCCTCGCGGGCCACGCAGGCAGCGGCAAGACCACGCTGTTCGAAGCGTTGCTGCACGCCGGCGGCGCAATCCAGGCAGCGGGTACGGTCGAGAAGGGCAACACCGTCTCCGACCACGATCCGATGGAGAAGGCGCGCGGCCACTCCATCCACACCAGCATCGCCGCCATCGACCACGGTGGCATCCACGTCAACCTCGTCGACACCCCGGGCTATGCCGACTTCCGCGGCCCGACCTTGAGCGCACTGGCGGTGGTCGAAACCTGTGCGGTGGTGGTCGATGCGGTGCGCGGCGTCGAACACGGCACCACCCGCATGATGGAACACGCCAGGGCGCGCCGGCTGTGCCGCCTGCTGGTGGTCAACCGGATGGACGCCGCCGACGCCGACCTCGAACTGCTGGTCGAACAGCTGCGCGAGGCCTTCGGTCCGGAGTGCCTGCCGCTCAACCTTCCGGCGAAGGGCCGCGCAGGCGTGGTCGACTGCTTCTTCAGCCCGACCGGCGAAAGCGACTTCGGCAGCGTGGCCGACGCCCACCAGCGCATCATCGACCAGGTGGTGGAGATCAACGAGGACGTGATGGGCCGCTACCTGGACGAAGGCGAAAAGGGCCTGTCCGGAAAGCAGTTGCACGACGCCTTCGAGCAGTGCCTGCGCGAGGGCCACCTGGTGCCGATCTGCTTCGTCAGCGCGCGCAGCGGCGCCGGGGTCAAGGCGCTGCTCGACCTGTTCGAGCAGCTGATGCCCTCGCCCGCAGAGGCGAATCCTCCGCTGTTCGTCAAGGGCACCGGCCCGGACGCCGCGCCCTTCGAAACGAAGCCCGAGCCGGGTGCCCACGTCGTCGCCGACGTGTTCAAGATCATCAATGATCCCTTCGTCGGCAAGTTGAGCGTGTTCCGCGTCTACCAGGGTACGGTCCGGCGCGACACGCAGTTGTTCGTCGACGATGGCAAGAAGCCGTTCCGGGTCGGGCACTTGTTCAAGCTCAAGGGCAAGGACCACGTCGAGATCGACGACGCCGTGCCCGGCGACATCGCCGCGGTGGCCAAGATCGACGACATCCACTTCGACGCCGTGCTGCACGACAGCCACGACGAGGACCAGATCCACCTCAAGCCCATCGACTTCCCGCAGCCGATGTTCGGGCTCGCCATCGAGCCCGCCGCCCGCGGCCAGGAGCAGAAACTGACCACCGCCCTGCACAAGCTGGCCGAAGAGGACCCCTGCTTCCGCATCGAGCACGAGAAGGAGCTCAACCAGACCGTCGTCCGCGGCCTCGGGGAACTCCATCTGCGCGTGATGCTGGAACGCATGAAGGAGCGCTACCAGGTCGAGGTCAGGACCCACCCGCCCAAGATCGCCTATCGCGAGACGATCAGCGCACGGGCCGACGGCCACCACCGGCACAAGAAGCAGACCGGTGGCGCAGGGCAATTCGGAGAAGTCTTCCTCCGCATCGAACCACTGCCGCGCGGCGCCGGCTTCGAGTTCGTCGACGAGGTCAAGGGCGGCACCATTCCGCACCAGTTCATCCCCGCGGTCGAAAAAGGCGTGCGCATGGTGCTCGAACACGGCGCGGTGGCGGGCTACGCCCTGCAGGATGTGCGCGTCATCGTCTACGACGGCAAGTACCACCCGGTGGACTCCAAGGAAGTCGCCTTCATCAGCGCCGGCAAGCGCGCGTTCATGGATGCGATCGCGAAGGCGCGCCCCCTGATCCTCGAACCCATCGTCAACCTCGACGTCACCATCCCCGCCGCCCACATGGGCGACGTCACCGGCGGGCTGGCGTCCAAACGCGCCCGCATCAACGGCACGGATTCGGTGCGCGGCGGCGAAATCGTGGTCAAGGCCCAGGTGCCGCTGGCGGAAATCGGGGGCTATTCGAACGAGTTGAAGGCGATCTCGGGCGGTCGCGGGCGATATGCGATCGAGTTCTCGCACCACGAGGCGGTGCCGCCGCAGGTGCAGAAGCATCTTGTGGATGCGTTCAGGCCGCGCGTGGAGGATGAGTAGCACCGCTGCATCGTCGGATCGTGGCGCGCCGTGTCGCGGCCGGCGCCGCGGATCGCGACCGACCCCGGTGCCGCGCGGAACCGGAAACACTCTGACGGGAGGATGATCATGGCTGGACATGCGGACACCATCGCCAATCTCTATGCGGCATTCGCGCGCGGCGACATCCTGACCGTGCTCTCTTCCTTTTCGCCGGACATCACCTGGACCGAAGCGGAAGGCTTTCCCTACGCCGGCACCTTTGTCGGGCCGGTCGCCGTCGTGCAGAACGTCTTCGCGAAACTCGGCTTCGACTGGGACGGTTTCGCCGTCGCGCTGCACGAACTCGTCGCCGACAACGAGACCGTGGTCGCCCTCGGCGAATGCAGCGGGACCTACCGGGCGACAGGGAAGAGCGTCAAGGCGCCGTTCGCGCACGTCTGGAAGTTCGACGCAGGCCGCATCCGCTCCTTCAGGCAGCACATCGACACCGCCGTGATCCAGCACGCGCTTCGATAGCGACCGGGCAACCCGGTTCATTTCCCGCGGTAACGCCAGCGTGACGACACGAAAGTGAACCTGACCCCATGCATTCCGGCTTCGTGACGCGCTGGCTCGCCGTCCCGCTGCTCGCGCTGGCCGCTGCCGCCGGCGCCGATCCGCTGCAGGTCCCCGCGCCCGAGCGGCAGCGCCGGGTCGCGCTGGATTTCCCGCACGATCGCGCCGCACTGGCCGATCGCCTGCGGCAGCGCATCCCCGATGCCGACGACGGCGACATCGACCGCTGGACCGCCAGCGGCGCGCTGCAATCGATGGTGATCGGCGACGAGCGGCGCTGGTTCGGCAGCGCAGTGCGCAACCTGCTGCTGCTGGAACCGGCCGCGGCAGCGCGCGCGGTGCCGCCACCGGCGCCGGACGACGGGCCGCTGTACCGGGCCCATCCGCTGCATGCGCGCTGGGTGTCCGACGCCGCGGCGGCGCGCGGCGACGACCCGCTGGCGATCGCGCGCATCGACCCGCGCCGCTTCCGCGTCACCCACACGGTCGAGGTCGAGCCGGACGCGGTGCCCGACGGCGCCACGCTGCGAATCTGGATTCCCTTCCCGCGCGCGATCGCGGGCGTGCAGGAAGCGATCGTCCTCGAGGCATCCACACCCCCCGCGCGCGTCGCGCCGAGCGACGACCTGCAGCGCGGCGCCTACCTGGAGGCGATCGCGCGCTCCGGCGAGCCGACGCGCGCGTCGATCACCTATGCGCTCACCACGCGCGCGCGGATCGCGCGGCTCGACCCCACGCTCGCGCGGCCGCTCGATGCGGCCGAACGCGAGCGGCTGTCCGCGCAACTGGGCGAGCGGGCACCGCACGTGCGCTTCTCGCCGGCGATGCATGCCTGGTCGACGTCGGTGGTCGGCGCCGCGCGCAATCCGGTCGACGTCGCGCGGCGCCTGTTCGAGGCGGTGGCGGCCAAGCCGTGGGCGGTGGCGCGCGAATACTCGACCATCGACGACCTCGGCCTGCACGCGCTGCGCGCGCGCTCGGCCGATTGTGGCGAAAAGGCGATGTGGCTGATCACGGCCCTGCGCCTGAACGGCATCCCGGCGCGCTGGCAGTCCGGCTGGCAGTTGTCGCCCACCGACTTCGACACCATGCATGACTGGCTCGAGGCGTACATCGCGCCCTGGGGCTGGGTGCCGATGGACCCCACCCACGGCCTGCTGGCCAGCGACGATCCCGCGCTGCGCGGTTTCTATTTCGGTGCCGTCGACGGCTACCGGATCGCCTTCAACGAGGACTGGGGCCAGCCCTTCAGCCCGCCCAAGCGGCACGCCCGCTCCGAACCTGTGGACGCCCAGCGCGGCGAGGTCGAGTGGGACGGCGGGAATCTGTACTTCGACCGATGGCGCTACCGCTTCGAGTGGCGGGAGTCAGAGTAGCCGAGCGCGCGGATCGCACGCCGGGCCGTCCCGGGGCCCTGCGGCGCGCGCGGTGGCGCGCGTCGGCCTGCCGCGGCGCGACGCGACGGGCGCAGCTGTCCTGTCTGCCGCGCCGAGGCCTGCAGCGATGCCACGCGGTACGGGCCCGCAGCCGCCCGGTCCGTCGTGACCGCAGCGAGGCCGCGGGTTGAGGTTCCTGACCGGCGATGGGGCCGCGCGCGACGCCCGCTGGGGGATCGAGTGTCCTCCAACGTCAACGTATCGAGGCCGTCGACCGCCGAGGCGGCGCTGGCACGCCGCGGTCGTCCCCGCTCCGCGATGGCGACGGCAGGGATGCACGGTCCCCCACACCAACCCGGAGCGACAATGAAGGACAGTGCCCTGTTGCGCCGGATGCTGCTGCAAATCGAAGCCCGGCCGGATGGTCTCGACTTGCCGCAGATCGCGGCCGCGGTCGGCCTTCCCATCGCCGACACCGAGCGCGCGGTGCGGTTGCTGGTCCGCGCCGGCCGCTTGAAGCGCCGGCATGAAGGACCCGGCCACCTGCGCTATGCCTGTGCCGCGCCGCATACGAGGCAGGCGTCCGCCGCCGCGCCCCGGCCCGCACCGGCTGTCGCGGCGCACACGCTGACCGCGCGGGTGCTCGAGGTACTGTCGCGACAGCGGGCGCGCACTGCGCGCCGCCGAAGTCGTTCTGCTGGCCGGGCTGCCGGACGATGCGCGCTCGGCGTCGCGGGTTTCCGCCACCCTGTGCATGCTGGCGCGGCGCGGCCGTCTGCGCCGGGTGCCGGCGCCGGACGGCCAGGTGCGCTATGCGCTGCCGGGCTTGTCGCACGCTGCCGCGGCGCCGCTGCGCCCGCGCGACCTCATCGACGCTGGCTTCCGGCCGGCGATCCCGCGCGAGCCCGCGGCCCCGCTGTTCCTGAAGGAATGGATGCCGACGCACGATGCCGAACGGCCCAGCGCGGCGACGGTGTGCCAGCGCCTGCGTCGCGGCTGGCCGCCCGAACTCGCCGCCACCCTGCCGCCGCTGCGTCGCCGCGCGGCCTGAGAGGCTGTGAAATGACAGCCTCTCAGGCACGCCATGGATGGCCCGTGCGCGAGTCATGCACGCCACTGCATGATTTGCGGGAGGCTCTGAGCGGACCGGCGGAACAGCTTCGCCGTCGCGGACCCTCCGGCCAAGCGCCCGCACCTGCGTTGCTTCCACAGCGGCTCCGCCGTCGCGCGTGACCTGGCGCGGCGAGCCGGCGCATGCTGCAATCCGGGGCTCCGCGTCCGGGGCCGCTCATGCACCGACTGCTGCCTTGCCTGCTGCTCGCCGCCGGGGCCGCCGGAGCGGACGGTTTCGAAGTCGAAGCCCAGTCCGTGCTGCCGGCAGCGACCTTCGTGCCGCCGCCGTGCGGCGCACCGGCGGACTTCCGACTGTCCGGCAAGTACACCGGCCCCGGCAACCTGCGCAACGACCACCAGGGCGGCGCGCCGGCGACCACCGGCCCCGCGCCGGAAGGTCGCCCCACCGGGCTTGCGCTGCCGTTCCGCGGCCAACCGCTGCAGGGCATCTCCGCCATCGCCGATGCCGGCCGCGGCCGCTGGTGGGCGCTGTCGGACAATGGTTTCGGCACCCGGCGCAACAGCCCGGATGCGATGCTGATGCTGCATCGCCTGCGGATCGATTTCGCGCGCGGCGAGGTGCGCCGCGAAGCCACGCTGTTCCTGCGCGATCCACAGTCCGTGATCGGGTTCCGCATCACCCACGAAGGCACCCGCCGACGCTTCCTCACCGGCGCCGACCTCGACCCGGAGAGCCTGGTCGCCGACGCCGGCGGATTCTGGATCGGCGACGAGTTCGGGCCCTACCTGCTGCGCTTCGACCGCAACGGAGTGCTGCGCGGCTGGTTCGAGGCGCGGATCGACGGCGCGCTGCTGCGCAGCCCCGACCACCACGCACCCGACCCCGCCACGCCGCCGCAGGTGCAGCGCTCGGGCGGTTTCGAGGCGCTGGCCGCCGAGCCCGGCGGGGCGCGCCTGTGGGCGCTGCTGGAGAAACCGCTGGTCGACGCTCAGGGTCGGCCGGAAAGCGGTTGGCTGCGCATGCTCGCCTTCGACCCGCGGACCGGATCCTGGACCGGCGAAGCGCGCCGCGTGCCGCTGGCCCCCGACGCGACGTCGGTCGGCGACCTCGCCTTCGACGCTGCCGGCGACGCCTGGATGCTGGAACGCGACGGCGGCGAGGGCGATCCGGGACTGGCCTGCGGCGACGGCCGACCGCCGCCCGGATGCTTTGCCACGCCGGCGCGCCATCGGGCCCTGGTGCGTCTGCGGTTCGAGGGTCCGGAGGGGCGCCGCGTCGGCGCACAGGACCTGCTCGACCTCGCCGACCCGCGCGGCGTGGCGCGTCAGCGCGGCGACAGCGCGCTCGCGGCGGGCCGCTTCGGGCTGCCGTTCGCGACCCCGGAAGCGCTGGCGGTGCTCGGCGACGGCCGCCTGCTGCTGGCCAACGACAACAACCTGCCGTTCTCGGCCGGTCGCTTCCTGCACCGCGCGGACGACACCGAGTTCATACTGCTGCGCGCCCGCACCGGCCGCTGAGCGGCTGCGCGGGACCGGCTCGCCGCCGGGTGGCGGCCGACCCACGCTTCCGTCGGACGCACCACGGCCGGATGCGCGCGAACCGGTCCGGGCCTGCGCCGGCCCCGCCACGGGCGGAACATGCGGACTCGCGCACGCTCCGGGCCCGCGGTGCCGCCGCACGAAGCCGCCCCGGCCGCGGCGCTGCGACTTGACAGGGATCGAAGTTGTCCGGACCAATGACCGCGCCGACCAGCCCTGGTCCCCTCCGCGGAGCCGCGCATGGACGTTTCGGAACTCAACGTGCTGCGCTGGCTGCACATCCTCGCCATGGTCTACTGGCTGGGCGGAGAGTGGGGCGTGTTCCAGACCTCGTACAACGTGGTCAACCGCAAACTGCCGCTGGACGAGCGCCGGCGGCACATGGAGACCGCCTACCGGATCGACATCCTCGCGCGCAGCGGCATCATCCTGCTGCTGCCGCTGGGCATCCACATGGGCCATTTGTGGACCGTCAATCCACACGGCGGCGGCTGGCTGGTGCTCAACTGGACGCTCGCGCTCGCCTGGCTGTCGCTGTGCTGGGCGGCATTCTTCTTCCGCGAGACCGACACCGGGATCCGGCTGACCCGGATCGACGAGGCCGTGCGCTTCGTGCTGATCCCGCTGCTGCTGCTGGCCGCCGTGTCCTCGCTGCTCGGGCATGGGCCGTTCAAGGGCGACCCGGGCCTGCGCTGGTTCGCGGCCAAAGTCGGGATCTATGCGCTGCTGCTGGTGATCGGCCTGAAACTGCGCTTCATCATGCGCGAGTGGACCGCGATGTTCCGGCGCCTTGCCGCAGGGCCGGACGCGGCGGTGGAGGCCACGCTGGAGCGCTCGATCCGCACCGGCCGCGGGCTGGCCTACGTATACTGGATCGGCATCGCGTCGGTGGGCTTCCTCGGCGCAACCAAGCCGTTCTGAGCCGGCATCCGGGCCCGAGACCGACCGCCCGTGCCGCGCAGGCCTGCCGTTCGTCCCGCAATGGTTGAACACACGCTGCGGCGACGCCACGATCGGGGTTGGACTTCCAGCGGAAACCTCCGCCATGCGCACCACCCTGACCGCCGTCCTGCTCGCTCTTGCTCCCTTCGGCAGCGCCCTCGCCCAGCAGGAGGTGCCGCAGGCGATCGAGCCTGACACCTTCTTCGCCTACGAGGACTACGACCTCAACCGCGACGGCCAGGTGACCGTCGCCGAGTTCCTGTCGCGGATCTCGGACAGCGAGAAGGACATCGCCCGCGGCTGTGACGTCGACCGCGACGGACTGATCTCGCGCGGCGACCACGAGATCTGCTCGGTGCGCATCATGTCGCCGGGCGGCGGTCGCCGCTGACCGAGGCCTGACAAACGGCACATCCGTCGCGCGCGGCGCGGCGGCATCATGGTCGTGCGCTTTCCACCGGAGACCGTGCGTGACCGACGTCGCCCAGCCCCTGCCTCCGTCCCCGCCGCCGGCGGACGTCCGCGGTCTGCCGCCGCCCGATACGGCCGGCAGCCTCGGCGAGAAGGACCGGCCACTCGCGGTGGTCCTGCACCTTTCGGCGCTGGTCGGTTACTTCATCCCGTTCGCCAACCTGCTCATTCCGCTGGTGATCTGGCTGGTCAAGCGCCACGAGTCGCCGGACATCGATGCGGTCGGCCGCGAGGTGCTCAACTTCAACCTCTCGATGCTCGTCTACGCTCTCGCCGGCTGCCTGCTCGTTCTGGTGCTGATCGGCTTCCTGATCCTGCCTGCCCTGTGGCTGTTCGGGATCGTGGTGACGATCATCGCCGCGGTGCGCGCCAACGACGGCTGGTGCTACCGCTACCCGTTGACGATCCGATTCCTCTGATCCCGGGCGCCGGCCCGGCGCCGGCGGTCGCGCCGCGCCGGCGGCGCGCGGCGCGACCCGCCCTGCCCTACAATCGCGGGCCATGCGCATCTTCATGCAGACCCCGCCCCGCAGCGCGGAGGCCCCGCGGTACTGCCACCTGATCCTGCAGCAGGACCTGCTCGGCGGCTGGATGCTGCTCCGCGAATCGGGCCAGCAGGGCGGTCGCGCCACCCTCAAGCGCGAGGTCTTCCTCGACCGCGACGCCGCCGAGGCCGCGCTGACGGCTGCGCGCGACCGCGAACTGCGGCGCGGCTTCCAGATCATGTTCACCCAGGGCGCCGAAGCCCCGGCGGGGCTGCAGTACGGGGATGACTAGCAGCCGGCGGCGAAGCATCGCGGCCTGCGGGCTGCTTCTCGCCCTGGCGCCGCCGGTGCCGGCGGCCGGCGAGGCTGCCAGTCGCACACGCGAGGCGGACATGGTCTGCGTGTCCGCCGCGGACGGGCGCACGTGGGAATGCGGCACCCGCGCCAACCCGCCGCCCCGGCGCGGCACCGAAAGCCTGCGGCGCGATCCCGGCGGTGCGGCCACGCCGCCGCCGTTTCTCGCCGCACCCGCCGAGGCCCCACCGTTCGCGCCACCGCTGCAGGCCGTCGACAACATCGGTGCGGCCGGCGAGCGCAACAGGGCGCCGCGCGGGGCGATGACGCCCTCGCCGCAGCCCGGCGCGCCCGCGGCCGCCGCGCCGCCACCGCTGATCGCCGCGCCACGCCAGCGTCTGTCTCCCCACGCCCTGCCGGCATCGGCACCGGCGCACGCCGCTGCGGCCGAGCCGATCGCGACGGGCGCGCCGCCCGTGACCACGGCGGCACCGACGACCGCCACACCCTCCGCAAGCGCCGCGACCGCAGCCGCCGCGACGACCGCGGCGCCATCGGCGGAGCCGGCTTCCGCGCAGGCGTCGGCGCAGGTCCCGGTCCCGGCCGCAGTTCCGCAGCCGGCCGATATGGTGCCGCTCGCCGGCCGCGACGCTTTCCTCGCCCTGCCGCCGCGGCGCGCGACCCTGCAACTCGCGCGCGCCGGCAGCCGCGCAGCGCTGGCTGCCGAGTGGCGTCGCCTTGTCACCAGGTCGGACGGCGCGCTCGCCCGCGGCACGGCGTATGCGGTCGCCCTCGACGCAGGCGGCGCCCCGCAGGTGCTGCTGCTGTGGTCGGACTTCGACGATGCCGCCGCCGCGCGCGCGGCGTGGGATGCGCTCGCCGGCTTCCGTGCCGGCCGGCCGGCCGCCTATGCGCGCCGCATCGGGCCGTTGCAGGATGAAGTCCGTCGCAACCCTTCCCCGCCCTGAGCCCACCGCAGGTGACCATGTCCTTCGCTCCGCTCCGCAACGACCGCCTCCTGCGCGCGCTCCGCCGCGAACCCGTGGACTGCACGCCGGTATGGCTGATGCGCCAGGCCGGCCGCTACCTGCCCGAGTACAAGGCCACGCGTGCGCGCGCCGGCAGCTTCATGAACCTGGCGAAGCACCCGCAACTGGCCTGCGAAGTGACCCTGCAGCCGCTGGACCGCTTCCCGCTGGACGCGGCGATCCTGTTCTCCGACATCCTCACCGTGCCGGACGCGATGGGCCTCGGGCTTTCTTTCGCCGAGGGCGAGGGTCCGCAGTTCGCGCATCCGGTGCGCAGCGCCGCGGACGTGGCGAAGCTCGGCGTGCCCGACATGTCCAGCGAGCTGCGCTACGTCACCGATGCCGTGACCTTGATCCGGCGCGAACTCGGCGGCCGCGTGCCGCTGATCGGATTCTCCGGCTCGCCCTGGACCCTGGCCTGCTACATGGTCGAGGGCGGCGGAAGCGAGCGTTTCGCGCGCATCAAGGCGATGCTGCACGACGACCCCGCCACCCTGCACAAGCTGCTGGAGATCAACGCGCGCGCCGTCACCGCGTACCTCGCCGCGCAGATCGAGGCCGGTGCACAGGCGGTGATGGTGTTCGACACCTGGGGCGGCGTGCTCACCCCGCGCCACTTCCGCGACTTCTCGCTGCGCTGGATGTCGCAGATCGCCGCCGAGCTGCCGCGCGGCAGCGGCGCCGACCGCGTGCCGCTGATCCTGTTCGCCAAGGGCGTGCACCAGCTCGAAGCCATCGCCGACACCGGCTGCGATGCGGTCGGCCTCGACTGGACCATCGACCTTTCGGAAGCGCGCGCGCGCATCGGCCATCGGGTTGCGCTGCAGGGCAACCTCGATCCGGTCGCGCTCTACGGCAACGACGCTGCCGTGCGCGCAGCGGTGGCCGAGGTGCTGGATTCCTTCGGCGACGGCCCCGGCCACGTGTTCAACCTCGGCCACGGCATCACCCCCGACGTCGACCCCGCGCGCGCGGCGACCCTGGTGCAGGCGGTGCACGAGTTGTCGGCGGGACGAGCGATGCGGTGAAGCGAGAGCCCCCGCCAAATGGCGGCTTACCTACCCGCAAGACGCCACGCCGCGATCCCTTCAGTGCCTCTGGAACCGAGGCAGCCACTCCGCCAGCCGCCGCAGACGCTCAGCGGGGTCGTCGACCTGCAGCAGCAGTTGCCGCTCGCCCGGCTCCAGCGGCAGCAGTTCGGCCAGCCGCCAGGCCACCCACGCCGCGTCGTCGAAGCGCGCGTCGTCCGCCGCGCCGAGTTCTCCGCCGACCTGCTCGGCGAGCCGTCGCAGGATCGTCGCCAGCACCCCGCTCTCGGCCGGCACCGGCAGCCCCGGGTCGACGGCCAGCGGCTCGACCTCGCCGACCACCAGTCCGCTGTCGCGCACCCGCGTGCGCAACGTGCGGAAGCGGCCGCCGCCGCGGGCCACGATGCCGAGCAGACCGTCCGGAAGGGTGCTGAAGTCCTCGATCCGCGCCAGCGTACCGACCGCCGCCGGCACCGCCGGCGCGCCGGACTCGACGCCGCGCACGATCAGGCACACCCCGAAGCCGGTCCCGGTGCGCGCGCACTCGCGCACCATGTCCAGGTAGCGCGGCTCGAAGATCCGCAGGTCCAGCCGCCCGCCCGGGAACAGGACGGTCGACAGCGGGAACAGCGGCAGTTCGCCGGCCGGCGCGGCGGCGGCGGTCATCGCCGGGCTCAGCGCACCACTTCGGCCCGGCCGTCCGGGTACACGCGCACGCCGACGTACATCGGCTGTCCGCCGGCCTCGCCGAAGAACTGCATGGTCCAGTAGCCGCCGGTCTCCACCGGTGATTCCTTGGTGTAGAAGTTGCTGCAGTCCATGTCGTTGTCCACGCAGTACTTCTTCAGGGCCTCATTGCCGCGCATCCAGGCCTCCGGCATGTTGGTGACCGGACTGCCGCCGATCGCGTCGGCCGGGATCGCGGCGGCGGCCTGCTTGGTGGCGAAGCTCTCCTGCGCGCCGCTGGCGGGGGCCGGCGCCGGCGCCTCGACAGGTGCGGGTGCGGGCGCGGCGACGGGTGCGGGCGCGACGGGCGCGGGCGCAGCCATCGGCTCCGGCTCGGCCTTCGCCGGCGCCGGCGGCGTCTCGCCGCCGCAGGCCGCCAGGGACGCGGCGCCACACAGGGACAGCAGGGTGAGGCGGACATTCATGGGACATCGCTCCGGTTGGGGGGTGCGCCGGGTGCAACGGCGCCGATCAGGGCCGCGAAACGCGCTGGTGCGTTCTCGAAACCGCCGTTGGACATGAACACGACGTGGTCCCCGGCACGGGCTTCGACCGCCAGCGCCGCCAACAGTTCATCCACCGACGACGCCGTGCCGCCGCGCCTGTCCAGCGCGCCGGTGACGCGCGCGGCGTCCCACGGCAGTCCCGGCCGCTGCAGGAACAGCACCCGGTCGGCGTCGCGCAGCGCCGGCGCGAGTTCGTCGGCATGCGCGCCGAGGCGCATCGAATTGCTGCGCGGCTCCATCCCGACCAGGATGCGCGCCGCCCCGACCCGCGCGCGCAGGCCGGCCAGGGTGGTGGCGATCGCGGTCGGGTGGTGGGCGAAGTCGTCGTAGACCGTGATCCCGTTCGCCGCGCCCACCGTCTCCAGGCGCCGCTTCGCGCTGGCGAACGACGGCAACGCGGCCAGCGCGTCAGCCACCGCCACCCCGGCGGCGTGCGCGGCGGCGACGGCCGCCAGCGCGTTCATGACGTTGTGCCGGCCGAGCAGGTTCCAGCGCGCCTCGCCGACCGGCACGCCGCGGTGGTGGACCACGAAGGCGCTGCCGTCGGCGGCCCGCGGTTCGGCACGCCACTCGACGTCGGCACGGTCGATGGCGAAGCGCTCGACCGGCGTCCAGCAACCCATCGCCAGCACCGCGGCGAGCCGATCGTCCTCGCCGTTGACCACCAGGCGCCCGCCGGCGGGCACGATGCGCACCAGGTGGTGGAACTGGCGCTGGATCGCGGCCACGTCGGGGAAGATGTCGGCGTGGTCGTACTCCAGATTGTTCAGCACCGCGATCCGCGGCCGGTAGTGCACGAACTTCGAGCGCTTGTCGAAGAACGCGGTGTCGTACTCGTCCGCCTCGACCACGAAGTCGGGCCCGCCGCCCAGCCGCGCGGAAACACCGAAGTTGGCCGGCACGCCGCCGACCAGGAACCCCGGCGCGCGGCCGGCCGATTCGAGAACGTGCGCCAGCAGGGCGGTGGTGGTGGTCTTGCCGTGGGTGCCGGCTACCGCCAGCACGCGCCGGCCGGGCAGCACGGATTCGCCCAGCCACTGCGGCCCGGACACGTAGCACAGCCCCGCTTCGAGCAGGTATTCGACCGCCGGGTTGCCGCGCGAGAGCGCGTTGCCCACCAGTACGAGGTCGGGCGCGGGCTGCAGGTGTTCCGCGCGGTAAGCCTCCCGCAGCGCGATGCCCAGCGCCGCGAGCTGGGTGCTCATCGGCGGGTAGATGCCCTGGTCCGAGCCTTCCACCGCATGGCCCTGTTCGCGCGCCAGCGCGGCCAGACCGCCCATGAAGGTGCCGCAAATGCCGAGGATGTGGATGCGCACGGCCCGGATTCCCGCCGACTCAGCCCGAACTGCCGCCGAACAGGGCGACGCCGAGCACCAGTTCGATCGCGAAGAACGCCACCGCCAGCAGCACACCGGCCCGCAGCGGCACGCCGAGCGCGTGGCGGAAAATGCTGCCCTTGACCGCCAACTGCCACACCAGCAGGACGACCGCCAGCCAGCCGAATACCATCTGCGACGACGACAGCTGCGTCGGGTCCTCCGGCAGGCGGCCGACCCCGGACACCACCGGCAGCGCGACCAGCGAGAACACGATGCCGGTGGCGACCAGCGCGGTTGCCGTCTGCACCCAGCGCGCGGCGAGGTTGGCCATCTGCAGGGCCATCGCGGGCAGCCCGACCAGCATCGCCAGCGAGAACAGCAGGCGACCGATCGGCGCGCCACCCTCGACCAGCGTCACGGCCAGCGCGTGATCGACCAACAGCGCGACCACGCACAGCCCGCCGAGCAGCGCCGGCGAGTACGGCAGGTCCTGCGGGCCGCGGCGCAACAGCAGCAGATCGCGCGCCAGGGACAGCAGCGCGTTCATGCGCCCGCACCGCTACGGCACGCGCGCCGCGGGCTGTGTGGCATGCTGGCATGCGCCGATGAAAAGGCGTCTGGGATCATGGTCGATGCGAGGGGTTGCGAAGTGGTGGACGCGCGCGGACAGCCCTGCCCGCACCCGGTGCTGGCCGCGCGCGCGGCGCTGAACGGCCGGCCAGCCGGAAGCCGGATCCTGCTGCTCGCGACCGACCCATTGTCGCCGGTCGACGTGGCGGCATGGTGCGCGCGCGGCGGGCGACGCCTGGTGGCCGAGGACCGCGAGGGCGACACCTTCCGCTTCGTGGTCGAGCAGGGCTGACCCGGGTGCGCGGTCAGCGGCGGCCGTCGACCGCGGCGACGATGCGCGCCTGCACGTCGTCCAGCTCGCCCACGCCGTCCAGCGCGGCGAGTTGCCCGCGGCCGCGGTAGTAATCGACCACCGGCGCGGTCTGCGCCGCGTACACCCGCAGCCGCTCGCGCACCGTGTCCGGATGGTCGTCCTTGCGGCCTTCGGCCTGCGCGCGGCCGGCGAGACGCTGGAACAGCAGCTCGTCGTCCACCTGCAGCAGAACCGCGACGTCGATCGGCTTGCCGATCCGCGCCAGCAGGCCGTCCAGCGCATCGGCCTGCACGAGATTGCGAGGGTAGCCGTCGAGGATGAAGCCCGGCTGCGCATCGGGCTGCGCGAGGCGGTTCTCGAGCATGCCGAGCATGATGTCGTCCGACACCAGTCGCCCGGCTTCCATCACCGCCTTGGCCTGCACCCCGAGCGGGGTGCCGGCTGCGACTTCGGCGCGCAGCAGATCGCCGGTCGAGATGTGGGCCACGCCGAGCCGGGACTTCAGGCGCGCGGCCTGAGTGCCCTTGCCCGAGCCGGGCGCACCGAGGAGCACGATACGCATGGTGGGGGGATTCCGAGGGCCGGGGCGCGCCACCGCCGCCCCGCCCGGCAGGAGTTGATGTCAGCGGCCAACCTAGCGGCCGGCCGGCGCCGGGTCAATTGCGAGCGTGGTCGCGGGCGCCGTGCCATCGACGCCGGCCGACGCCCGGTTTAGGCTCGCGCCACCCGACCCGACCCGGCACGCCCATGGCCCGCACCGTCCGCAACGCACCCGGCAACCTGCTCTATGCCCAGTCCGGCGGCCCCACCGCCGTGATCAACGCCACCGCCGCGGCCGTGATCCAGGCGGCCCGCCGCTCACGCGGCAGGATCGGCCGCGTCTACGCCGCGCGCAACGGCATCATCGGCGCGCTGCGCGAGGACCTGGTCGACACCGGCGCGCTCAGCGACGCCGAGGTGCGCGCCATCGGGCAGACGCCCGGCGCGGCCTTCGGGTCCTGCCGCTTCAAGTTGAAGGGCATCGAGGACTCGCGCGCGCAGTACGAACGCCTGGTCGCGGTGTTCCGCGCGCACGACATCCG